>CAMAWP010000053.1 GCA_945861765.1 Akkermansia muciniphila
TGCGCGAGTTGAAGTTGCTTCATGTTTCCGAGGCATCGAATACCCAGGGCTTTGGCCTTCGCTCTCCCAAGTGTGGGAAGCAGCATGCCAGCGAGGATCGCGATGATGGCGATGACCACGAGCAGTTCGATCAACGTGAAGGCGGGGCATCCGTCATGGCGGAGTGGCGTTTTCATGACTAATAGGGAGTTAGTTTGCGATCGTCCCTCGACCATAGATCCTGGCGATAGATTTGAGCAAGAGGGAACCCTGGAAATCGTCAGAACTGACAGACAGTGCCGCCATCACCCAGGCCACTTCCGCTGCGATCATGCTAACGCTCGAACAGACAGCGATCGTGACAGCGGAACGTCAACTCACGATAGAAGTGCCTGCGATCGTTTCACCGGGCGAGCATCGCGTCACGGTGGTCATTGACACTCCCTCGACCCCGGAGGAGCGTCGCCGACTCAATCTCATTCCACTCTACTTGAACACCCCGCCTGGGTTCAATTGCCGCCGGGAGGAACTCTATGGAGATAACGGGCGTTATAGGCGGCTATTCCTGGACACGAACGTCCTCGTCTATACGGCGGACGTAAACTCCCCGCTTCAGCCCACGGCTCACGCCGTTTTGGTGCAAACTCTGAAGGATGGCGTCTGATTATCGGTTACTCCGCAAATCCTCCGCGAGTTTATGGTCGCCAGCTTGCGCTGTTTTCCCGATCCCAATCGAGCGCCATATGAGGGCATCGTGGCAAACGTGGAGGAATTTCGCAATGCACTGGAAGTGTTGTCCGAGACCACGCAGACCGCCCGAGAATTGGGTATCTCGTCAAGCAATATCGAGTGTATGGCAAAAGCGTCCACGACGCCAACCTCGTCGCGGCCAGTCGGATGCTCGGCCGGTTGGAAAAACTGCTCAAGCCGCGCCTGTTCTATCCCGAATATCCAGCCGCGTTTTAGCCCGCGAGCGGCGCGATCATTGTCATCTGCGCACACCTCCTCAGCCACCCTCCTTCGCCAACGCTTCGGAGGCCAGGCTGGTCGCCAAAAACCATAGCGCTCTTCGTAGACCCTTTCGAACTCCGGATAGAACCGCTCGACTAGCCGATAAAACGGCGTCTCTTGCCGCTGCAATGGAATGCAGGCAGATTCAGGCATCGCGGATTAAGGTCAAGCTTTCCTGGATCCCTTCCCTTGCGCTGGGAACGCTGGCCGCTTGTCGGCGAGCCAGGCAAGCACGCGAAGATTTGCCGGAAGGGATGCTAGCGATCCAAGGTTCATGGCCATGATTCGTGTCCGAGATCTGGAAGCTTTCGCTCACCGCGAATAAATTGTCTGTCCCCGGGAAACTAAGGGGGTAACGGGGCACGGAGGTTGGTGTGGAGGAGTCGTGAAGAGATCAGAGGTCGGATCGTCTCAGGGATGCAACGGCTCCCCGAGAATTTCAAAAAGATGTTTGCAGTTCATGGTTTGGCGAGTCTGCTTCATGAGCTCAACAGGCCGAGGCGCGCGGGGCGCAAACTCCGCCAGGCCCACGCGTAGAGTGCACCGACCAGGGCGAGCATTCCGGCCAGGCTGGCCGCGACGCGGCTCATCCAGACCTCGGCGGGTTCTTCACGGAATTGAAAGCGTGGCAGATTGTCGAGGTCGTCTATCGTGATCGGTTCGCGTTTGTGAATGCGCGGAGTGAAAAAGTCAGATACGGCCTGCTGCAGCCCGCCCACCTGTTCGCGGAAGGCGCGATGCCGCCAGTAGCCGGTGCCGGCCAGGTCGGTCAACGCCTCGTGCGCGGCGATGGCGGGCGAGAGGAAACGCCAGCGGCTGACCGCGGTTTGTTGGCGGGCAAGTTGCGTGTCGAACCTCAGCCGGGCCGGTTCGACGGCCCGGCCCACCTCGCTCTGCACGGTGAGATGTTGCGCGGCAAAATCAGCCTGCTGGCCAGGCGGAGCCAGTTCCGGATGGTCGCGGTAAAACGAGTTGAGCAATTCGCCGCCACGCTTTTCCGCTTCCGCCGCCGCCTTGCGCCCCGCCGCCACGAGTTCCGGACGAGACGGCGTGGGGTAAAGTGTTTCGACGGTCAGGTTCAACAAGGTGGGCGCCACAAGCACGAGCAGGACCCACGCGGCACCCAAAGCCGTGGCCGCGCCGGCCGCGCTCCGCGCGACGGCGTTCACGGCCATGGCCAGCATCAGCCAGAACAATCCGTAAGCGAGCACCACGGCGAGAGCGAGCGCCAACCGCGTGGCCACAGCGCCCGAGCTCGTGAGCACTCCCGCCGCCAGAGTTGCGAGCCCGGCCAGTGTGAGAATCGGTAACGCGCGGGCCAGGGCGCGGTGCGCCATCCATCGCCAGGGTGTGATGCCTTGGGCGAGGGCCAACCGCAGCGTGCCCGCTTCGCGGTCACCCGCCGTCAGGTCGTACACCAGCGCGAGCAGGAAGAGCGGGTAAAGCCACACGAGGACAAAGGCGAGGTCGAAACGCCCGGCCATCAGATGCGATGGGTTCTCCAACTCGGAGCGAGTGTCGGCGGGTGCGGCGAGCTTCCAGAGGACGACGGTTTCATGGCCGGGCGACAAATCGGACTGGCCCGTCGCCAGCAGCGGCAGCGGCGCGGGCGGCAGGACCGCCGTTGTTCCTCGGCCAGCGACGGCCTTTGGATCGATCGCTTGTTTGCCCAGAACGTCACGGAGTTGTGTCTGGAAATGCTCGGAGTCCTGCGTGAGCGCGGTGGAGATATCGCTTTGCCGCCGCGCCAGGTGCGATCCATTCCAGATGCCGTAAGCGAGCGCGGCGGCGAAGTGGAAAAGGAGCACCCACGCGGCCCGTTCACGCGTGAGCAACCGGAGTTCGAGGTGGAAGAGATGCGAGGTCATTTCAGCTTGGTTTGAGCCTTGGCGCGATCAGGAGTAAAGCGGCCCAGGCTCCGGCCATCCAGAGAAATAGCACCACCAGCCCCGGGGTGGCGGCGCGCAGCGCGTGGCCGGGCGGTGGCGGCTCGTAACGGAAGGGGGGCAGCTTTTCCCAGAGCTCGCGACCGGCCACACCACCATGGTGTCCGCCAGCGGTGTTATCCATCATGTCCTCGTTCAGCACGCGCACAAAATCGCGGCGATGCTTTTCTGCGGCAGCGGAGAAGTGGCGGTGATGTGTGAAGTCTGTCCCAGCCAGGGCCATCGAGGCGCTGCGCAGCGCGAGGAGCGGTGCGACCAGGCCGGCCCACGTCACCAAACGGTCTTGGGACTCGAGACGATCCCAAAGTTGGCCGAAGTGCTGATCGAAGACTTCGCCTGCGAGTCGTTCGCTTTCGAGCATGACCAGGCCGTTGAAGTTGAACGGCAGTTCCTCGAGGCGCGTTTTGCCGTGCTTCTCCAACGTGCGCCGGGCGAATTCCTGAAGCTGCTGCTGGCGCGGACTGTGTCCGTCGAGTCCCTCTTGTACCGCCTTCTGCATGGCGGTTTCAAACTCGGCGAGCTTTGGCGTGGGCAGCAGGCGTTGCGCGAGGTCGGCCCCGAGACGCGGCGCGAGCACGGCGTTGGCGGCCCAGCAGACCAGCAGCGTGGCCAGCGCGGTGCGCGCGGTGGTGGCGACCGCAGACACGGCGAGGCACACGGCGAGAATGGCCGAGAGATAAAGGGCGTAAGCTCCGCCCATCCAGGTGAAACGAAGCCAACTGCCGTCCGCGTCCGCGCCCGGAAGCTTTGCCAGCACCACAGCGCTGAACAACGCGACCGGCACCAGCAGCGCCCCGAGCGCGGCGCCAAGACCAATGGCCTTGCCGAGCACCAGGTCGCGCGGACGAACTCCCAGGCTCAAGACTTGGCGCAGCGTGCCGCGCTCGCGTTCGCCCGCCAGCGCGCCAAACGTGAGCAGGACGACGAGCAGCGGCACGAGTAGTTGCAGTCCGGTAGCGGCGGTCAACTCGCCGAAGCGGCGCATCGCGGTGGCGTCCTGCGCGGGCAGGAACGCGGCCTGGTTTTGCCGGTGCGCTTCGAGGTAAACCGTCGTGCCGACGAAGGGTTCGAGTCCGCGGTCGAACATGGCCAACGGTGCCAGCGGCTTGAAGACATACACGCCGTAATGGCCGGCCGAGTGGGAATTTTTCTCACCCTGGTTGAGCCAGTTTTCGCGTTCGAGGGCGGCGGCGGCGGCGCGCTCGGCGCGGGCGCGTTGTACCTGTTGCCACGCGAGCAGCAGCGCCACTCCGAGCAACCCGATGACCACGGCGGCAGCGATACGGAAGCGCCCATCGCGCCAGGCATCGAGGAATTCCTTGCGGGCGATGGCGGGAATCATGTGTGAAGATGTTCGAGGTAGAGCTTCTCCAAATCCACGTGCTTGATGTCGTTGGTGGCGTATTCGCCGACCAGTTTTCCATCGAGCAGGATGCCGATGCGAGTGGCGTCTTCGCGGGCACGGAACAGATCGTGGGTGGCCATCAGGATGGCGACGCCCTGCCCGGCGAGCTTGCGCAGGAGCACGGAGAACTCGTGCGACGCGGCGGGATCGAGACCGGAGGTGGGTTCGTCTAGCAGGAGGGCTTTCGCCTCCGTCGCCAGCGCGAGAGCGATGCCTACTTTCTGGCGCATGCCCTTCGAGTAGGTGCCGACCTGGCGGTCGGCGGCTTCGGCAGGCAGACCGGCGCGTTTGAGGAGCGCGAGCAACTCTTTGCGAGTGTGCCGGCGTCCACCGAGCGTGCTGAAGTAGTCTAGGTTCTCCACACCGGTGAAGCGCGGGTAGAGCATGACCTGTTCGGGGATGTAGGCGAGGTGCCGCCGCGCCACGATGGGGTCGGCGGCGACGCTGGCACCGTTGACGCGTGCCTCGCCTGCATCCGGCACCAGGAAGCCGAGGAAGAGATTGATGGTCGTCGTCTTGCCTGCACCGTTGGGACCGAGCAGCGCGAAGACTTCGCCCGGCTTGATGGCCAGGTTCAGTTCATTGACGGCGACGTGGCCGTTGAAGCGTTTGGTGAGTTTGACCGTTTCGAGCATAGTTCCTAAAGAAAGATGAACCCAGCCACGGAAGTCCAAGCCGCGGCATTAACCACCTGGTTCACAGCGGCGGCTTCGGGGCCGCGTTGGATGTTCTTCATCGGAGTCACCTCCGGCCGCCAATCGTTGAAGGCGCGGCCGTGTAGGCTCAGATAGCCGGCCGTCTGTGCCTTCATGGGGCGTCACATTCGTTTCCTTTCATTCGCGCCGCGTGGTTACAGTCATTTCAAAGTCAATTTGTCAGTGGCCGGCTGTTTGACGCCTTGTGGTCGCAACCCGCCCACAAAGTCCAACGGGGGCGAGTCCGCCGAGAGGAGCCGCATGCTGCACACAGGAATTTGCTTTTGCACTCTTAGATCAAGGTAGCTGGTCCCACGATTTCAGGTCAATAAAATCCAATCCAAAGTCCATTCCAACATCAAGGGATGATCCTTCATGGTAAATCGCCCGGGGAGGATTCGGAAAGTGGATTCAGAGCGGAATTCCCAGGTTCTGACGAGTGATTCAGACAAAGGGGAGCGCCAGAGCTGTCTGCTACGTTTCGCCGATGCTGCTGCTGGCATCTGCCTGTCCGTGGCCGCACCCAGACAGGCCCCGTTCTCACCCCCCTCGACAAAGCCATCTAACACTCAGCAAACCGCAGGGAAATCACTCAAATGTTGTATTCCGTCTCCGGCGGTAGCTTGCTTTCCTTGACGCCGCACCAGCGCCCGCTCCTCGTGGCTTTGGTCAGGGTAGCCTTGGACTTCGCCTCCAGATCCTCCTGCGTCGCCTTCGGTTTCGCGGGGGGCTGTCAGCTTGGATTCCTGCGCCACTGATTTCAATCCTGCTGCACCCAGCCAAGCTGGTGACGCCGAGCGCGTGAAGTAATTTTGTGTTCAGGGGTGGAGATACACCCTGCGACGGCGTCGATTCAGCGGAACAATTTCGGCGCGAACTCGACGAGGTAACGCCGCCAGACGGGCCATGAGTGATCGCCTTCGGTCTCGACATATTCATGGCGGACGCCTTTGCTCTTGAGGAGGGACGTGAACTCATTGTTGCGCTGGAAGAGAAAATCCTTCTTGCCGCAGGCGATCCAGAACAGCTTCAAGTCACGGTTCACAGCCTCCCGCGCGTTGAGTCCGACGACGATGCTGTTGGTTGGCGGCGGGGCGGAACTGAACGCACCGATCCAGTTGAACTTGTCGTGATGATTCATCGCCACGGTCAACGCGTGATGGCCGCCCATCGAGAGTCCCGCAAAGGCGCGCGCGCGCGGCTTGTTGGCGGCTTTGTAGTGGCTCTCCACGAGCGGAATAATGTCCTGGACCAGTTCGTTGCAAAGCGCGGCGGAATTGGCCGGCCCGTAAGATTCGAAGCCAGTGGCACCTGGCGGAATGGGGTGCGCGTCCATCATGACGATGATCATGGGCGCCGCCTTTTTCTGCGCAATCAAGGAGTCCATGATCCAGTGTGCCTTCCCGTGAACCGACCAGGAGCCTTCGTTGTCGCTGTAACCGTGCGCCAGGTAGAGCACCGGCAGCCGACCGCTTGTGCCCGGCGGTGTGTAGACGACGAGATGCCGCCATGTCCCGAGCGCCTTGGATTTGTAATCGTGCTCGTGCAGCGTGCCGTGCGGGATGTCCTGCAAATCCCACGGCTCGGGCGGATTCGCCGACACATGCAGAATGCTGGAGCCGGGCCAGCGTTGCGGTTTGATCTCGCAACGTTGAGGTTGTCGCTCTGGGCGTCGTGTGGGATTAGCGCCGTGTTACCAAGGCGGCTACGTTACGGTCAACACCGTAGCCGCGTCCCGTGAGGGCGGGCTCAAATCAAGCTGTTGTTGTCCTTGAACAATTGACTTCGATCCGGCAGATTTCGTATTTGATGGCGTTTGGTAGAACCAGAACAGCGAGCAAAGATCTGCGCACCCCAAGGATATCGGCAGTGCGGGGGTTTCTTGCACTGTTCCTCGCGTTTTGCGTCAACTACGTCCCTTTCCATATTCTTCGGGAGCCACCCTGGGAGGGTCACTCTAATCTGGCACCGGCACATGCCATCGATGCAGACGATCACAGCGAGAGTAGCCAGGACGCTCATGATCGACATGACAAACCCCCATTCATATTCTGAGCACTCCATCCAGATTTTCCCAAAAACAGAATCCTTCGCAGTCTGCTTTGCGCTCATGCAGCCGAATCTGTGACCGCAACCACGAATGCCTTGTCCACCACGCTTGAAGCGTTGGCTGCGCAGGTCGTCGAGCACAACGCCGAACTTCGAGGCGGCGAAGGCCGCGAGGCCGACGAAAACCCCGAACACCGAGAAGCCATGATTGACCGCATCCTTGAAGTCTCATTGCGCCAGCGCGCGTTCGTGCTGCTCGGCGCTGTCGCCTTGCTCGGCGCGGGGCTCTGGTCGGCGTTGCATCTGCCGATTGACGCAGTCCCGGACATCACCGGCGTTCAGGTCCAGGTAAACACCGAAGTTCCGGCGCTCGCCGCCGAGGAGTCGGAAAAGCTCGTCACACAAACTATCGAACGAGAACTTGCCGGTCTTCCAGGCGTCGAGGAAATGCGTTCCATCACGAAATTCGGACTTTCGCAAGTGACGCTGCAATTTAAGGATGGCACGGACATCTACCGTGCCCGCCAGCTTGTGGCGGAGAGATTGCAAGGTGTGCTCGAACAACTCCCATCCGGCACGCTGCCCAAACTAGCGCCCATCAGCACCGGACTTGGCGAGATCCTTTACTACAACGTTCAGTATAGGGCTGACGCGACGAACAAACCTTTGACCGAGTTGGATCAGCTCATTGAGTTGAGCGAGATCCAGGAATACACCATCAAGCCGCTACTTCGCACAGTGCCGGGAATTGCAGATATCAATGAGAGCGGTAGCTACAAAAAGCAATACGTCATCCAGCCCAAACCGGAGGCCCTGGCGGACGTGGGCATGACATTCAGCGAACTGGCCGACATCGTGGCGCAGAACGTGGCCAATACCGGGGGCGGCATCATCAACCGGGGCGGACAACAACTCACCATTCGCGCCGTCAGTCGGGTCACCAGCGTGGAGGACATCGAAAATCTGCCGCTCAAGTTTGGCGCTGGCGTAAAGCCCATGCTCGTCAAAGACGTGGCGGAAGTGAAAACCGGAACGAAGTTTCGCACCGGCGCATCCACCCTCAACGGCCACGAAACCGTGATCGGGACGGCGATGATGCTCGCGGGTGAGAATAGCCGAGAAGTCGCCGAGCGGGTAAAGGCGCGTATCGCAGCGATTCAGACCAAACCCATCAATACTGCGTTGGCCGGGCAGGTCGTCGGAAGGATCCTCAGTGGAAACAAACGCAACGACATCGTGGTGCGGATGCCGGAAGAACTCCGAGCCGATGATGAACAAATCAAAAAGCTGCCCGTCCGCGTCGGCGGCACGGGACTCGTTCCCCTCGGGAAGCTGGTCGAGTTCGAGACGCTGAAAACGGTTGAACCAATTCAGCATGACGACGGCCTGCGGCGCGCGGCGTTGATGGTGAATCTGAAAACCCGCAACATCGAAGCCTTCGTCCTCGAAGCTGAGCGACGCATCAAGGAGCAAGTCAAGCTGCCGGAGAATTATATCGTCCAGTTCGGTGGGCAGTTCGAGAACTTGCAGCAGGCCCGAGCCCGGCTCGCTATCGTCATGCCGACGGCGCTCGCGCTCATCTTCGTCCTTATCTTCCTCGCGTTTGGTTCGCTGCGGCAGGCGGGGCTCGTTTATTCCGGCATCCCGCTCGCCGTGACTGGCGGGGTCCTCGCACTCTGGCTGAGAGGAATGCCTTTCAGCATCACGGCGGCGGTGGGCTTCATCGCCTTGAGCGGCGTGGCTGTTCTGAATGGATTGGTGATGATTGCCTACTTCAATCAATTACGTGAAGAAGGGAAATCCCTCCGCGATTCGGTTATCGAAGGCTCACTGACGCGACTTCGCCCGGTGATTGTCACCGCGTTTGTCGCCAGCCTTGGTTTCGTGCCGATGGCGATTGCCACTGGCGCAGGAGCGGAAGTGCAGCGTCCGCTGGCCACCGTGGTCATCGGCGGAATCTTGAGTTCCACGTTTTTGACTTTAGTCCTGTTGCCGGTGCTATACGAGTGGTTCGAGCGCCGGTCGGATGACGTGCGAGTAGCAACCAAGGAGGTGCCGGTGGCTGTGGTCAGGGGCTTGCCTCGTCTCATCGATTAAGCGCATTCGCAGCTCAAGGATGATTTCCGGAGGAACACCACTAGCTGCACCAGAACACGGACAGCAAGCGCGATCTGGGCGCAGCGGTCGTCGTAGATCAGGCGGTTCGATGCACTTTCATCAAGCAGAACCGCTGCCAGGCGCAGGCAGCAGCGCCGATTAACCCTGCATCTGTGCCAGTTTGAGCGGAGACAACCGGCAAATAGCGGTGCCCTTCCCACCAGATGTGACTCCGAGCCGCAGCCACCAACTGCTCCCGGTACAGTCCCTCGATTGAACCTAGACCGCCGCCAAGGATCACAAGTTCGGGATCAAGCACGTTGATGAGCCACCCGATACTTCCACCAAGAGTGCGGGCAGCCGAGATAATCACGTTGCAGGCATTCAAGTCTCCGGCAGCCGCCGCAGCCAGGACATCCTGCGCTGAATGGGCGTTTCCTAGGAGAGCGTTAGAACGTGCAACCAAGGCTGGACCGGAAGCGACTTGCTCCAAAGTGGCTGACGGCGAACAGCGCTGAATGGAATCAATTCTCGGCATCGGACCGCTGGCCATCGTGCCGGTTGCGCCACGGCTCCCTGTGTAGGGTTTGCCATCGATCACCAGACAGGAAGCGATTCCGGTGCCGATTGAGACGTAAAGAAACGTGGGTGTGTCTCTTCCTGCTCCGAACAGCGCCTCAGCTAGGGCTGCTGCGCGGACGTCGGCCTCGATGATGGCAGGCGCGAGAGCCGAAAGCCGCTCCGACACTTTCAAGTTAAGCCAGTCGATGCAATTTGCGCTGAGGATTTCTCCGGATTGGTTAACGAGTTCGCAAATTCCCAAACCGATGGCATCCACCACATGACTGGTAGCGGCGGCGGTGGCAATCATCTCGGCTGCCACCTGCTCAACTTCCGCCAAGACGGCTCCTGAGCCGCGGTCGGGCAAGGTTGGGATGGTGCGGCGAATTTTTAGGACGCCCTCAGGGAAAGTCACCACTCCGAAGTCGGTTTTGGTGCCTCCGACATCCACACCCAAGGCCGTGAAGTGGCGATCGCTCATTTTCATTTTGAAAGCCAGGCAGCAGCGAGCGCATCCAGAAAGACCTCGACATTTGGATGGCCCTGCAAGAAAGACGCCGGGCAGTGTGGCCCGCGCGGACCTTCCACCATGGCTTTCACCGCAGCGGTTTTATGAGCGCCGTACGCCAGAACGAGGACACGTCGCGCCGAGAGGATAGTCTTGATGCCAACAGTAACACCTTTCGCAGGCGCAAAATCGCCCTCAAACCATTTCCGGTTGGCCTCGACTGAAATGGTTTCAAGGTTGACCAGTCGCCCCATGGAATCTTGCGAACCGCCCGGTTCATTGAAACCAAGGTGCCCGTTCTGACCAAGTCCGAGGATCACGACGTCCAAGCCACCGACTTCGGTGATCAAGCGTTCATGCGCCTCGACGCTGGCCACCGCGTTCCGTTCCAGAGAACTGACAGTATGAAAGAGGCCAGGCGGAATCCTCCAGGCCTCAGCCACGCAACGGCGGAGCAGATTTGCACAACTTCGCGGCTCATCGAGCGGCACGCCCACATATTCATCGAGGACGAACACACGCAAATGAGCGAGTGAGGATCGCTTCTCCGCTGTGAGCCTATAAAGCTCCAGAGGTGTGTTGCCGGCGGCGACCATCACATTACGCGTGGCTGGCAACGTGAGCCAGTTGGTAAGGCAATCAGCCGCGGCGACATTGGCGATCGCCGGGGTGGAATGAATCGATCGCTTCATATTTGGTGAGCCAACCCAGCGGCCAGGGATCGAATGTAAGCTGCGTTGCAACCACAGCAGCCTCCCAGGAAGCCGATGCCTTCGTTTTGTGCGTGCTTGCCGAATTCAATGAACTCGCGCCGGGAAACCTGGATGGTCTCCAAATCGTCCGGGAACGCCGGGAGCCGTGTAAAGCTGTGGCATTGCTCCGTGGTGTGAAATGCCGCAGGTTGCGCTGCGAGCGGGACCTTGGTGGCTGCGCGCATTTCGCGAAGCAACGGAAGCATGCGGACGGGATCCTGTTCACAGTTGGCACCGACGGCGATGGCACCAAGATCCGCCATCACCCTGGCGCATTCAGCAGGGGTATGACCATCGGTGCTTTGTAAAATTAGAGGTCGAAAACTCATCGTGGCCACGGCGGGCAATCCGGCGGCGGCAGCGCTTTTCAGCGCCACTTTCATTTCTGCCAGGTGGAAAAAAGTTTCGAGGATCAGGAAATCGACCCCGGCTTCCTTCAACAAGCGGATTTGCTCGGCGATATGATCGCTCGATTTGCCCAACGAATCCATACCTTCCCGCTCGGTGAGCTGCGTGCGCGAGACACTTCCCGCGATCAAGGCGCGGTCGCCGCCCACTTCCCTGGCGAGTTTTACCGCCGCCGCGTTAATTGACTCGATCTCTGCGCCGTAGCCTGCCCGGTTGAGTTTCTCGCGTGTGGCAAAGAAAGTGAGGGCCTGCAGCACTTGCGAACCGGCGTTTAGGAATTCGCGGTGCAATTCCAGAAGGGCTTCAGGATGCTCAATCGCGACTTCGGGGGTAAACTGGCCGCTGCCGCGCCCGGTTCCGACCTTTTCCCGGCCCGAGCCGCTGTCCACGTAGCCGCGCCGTTCGAGTTCGATAAGATAGCCACCGTCGCCCAGGACGACGCCTTGCTTCAGAAGTTCAGTGATGGATGTCAGTTTCATAATTGAGTGGATGGGTCACGGTTTGTGGTGCTTGGATGCAGGGATCTCGCACGTCAGCGCAACGACGGAAATAATCGAGAAAGCGATACCCGCCATTTCCCGTTCGCTGATGCTTTCGCCGAGGAAGACGATAGCAATCGGCACGCTGACGACGGGATAGAGCCCGGCCAATGGGGCGATGATCGACGCCTTGCCGGCATCGGCAAAGGCCAGCAGGATTGCAAAGTTGCCGAGACTGAAGAAAAGCCCGAGGGCCACCACGAGCAGCCAGGTTCTGATTGCAAGCGGGCCACCAAGAGGTTGCAGAATGAGGAGCGCCACGGAGACCGGTATGAATGCAGCAAGGAACCAAAGCGCGGAGAGTTCGCCGGAAATATCGTTGGTGGAAACTTTCTGGAACAGCCCGGAGGCTCCCCACAGGCCAATCGGGAGCAATGCATAAATGACCCATGGGTTTATCACGCCTTCGACGCTTCCCACGTTGAACAAATAGATGGCCGCCATCGAAACCGCGATCCCCAGCATTTGAATTCGATTCAAACGCTCGCGAAGGAAGATCACGGCCAGCACGATGGTGACCAAGGGATAGAGCGCCGTGAGTGGTGCCACCGTCGAGGCTTTTCCGCCGGCATGTAGCGCATGATAATAGGCGACATTGCCTGCGCACGCGAGCCCACCCGCAAGCAAGGAGTTCATGATGCCTCGCCGTCGATGGACGCTGGAAGCGAGTCTTTTTGACCGTCCGAGAGCGGCCATCACGGGAATCAGCCCGAGCGTGGAAAGAGCTTGGCTTTGCCCGGCTGTCAACGCCTCTCCGATGAGTTTGGAAATGATGGCCCAAATTCCCCAGCAGAGGATGGCGACGAAGGTGAACAAAAACCAGCGAGGCATGGCTCAGTATGCCCGAGTTCGGTCGTGCAGGAGATGCGCGGCCTCCGGCGCTCCTTGTTCCGCGAAGAGAGGTGGATGGAACGTGGTCTCCATGATGAGCGTCCTTCCTTCGCGTCCAGCTTGCTGGGCCTTGAGCATGATCTCCAGAACATGCAACCCATGCTCGGGTGTCACCAGGGGTCGCGCCCCCGTCCTGATACACTCCACCATGTGGTTCAAGCCATCCGTCCACGGCCAGTCCGGCATGGTTTCTTTGAATAGTTGCCAGGCGCCGGCGGAATTTTGCCAAAGCTCGTAACCATCCGGATCCCAATCATCACCCAGCATCTGGATTGTGCCCGTGGAACCGTATATTTCAAGGGCAGGATTGCGATACTGCTGCATCGTGAATCCGCAGGTCACCACCGCAAACAAGCTGCCGCCAAAATCGAGCAACACCTGAGCATTGTCCTCGGCTGACACGCAGATTTTACGGCCGTTGATTTCGCGCTCTGGAATTGCAACACCGGTCATCGCCGTGACGCGAGTGGCAGGCCCGAGCAACCCGGTAAGGCTCGTGAGACAATAGACGCCCAGATCAAACAAGCATCCTCCGCCGGGCTTGTAAAACCACTCGCTCCAATCCGGCCCAACCCAGCCGTAGCGAGCTCGAGCAGAGTAAGGCTTGCCGATGTCCCCAAACCTGATGCGGCGCGCGATTGTCTGGAAGGTCGGACTGAGAATGGTGAACGGAGCGCAAACTAATAAACCAGAACTTCGTTTCGCCAATTCGACCAGGGACCGCGCGTCCTCAAGCGTGGTGGCAAGCGGCTTTTCAACGAGCACATGTTTGCCTGCCCGAAGCGCGGCCATGGCCACATGGGAGTGTTCGGGCATGGACGTGAGGATGATGACCAGGTCCACGTCCGGGGAGGAGATCACTTCCTGCGCGCTGGTGGTGAAGCGGGGCATTCCCAGCGCGGCGCATGCTGCATCGCGTTGCCATTCGCGCCCGCCCGCAATCGTTACGGTGGCCTCTCCGCGCGCGCGCAGCCGATCAATGGGCACCCGGTACGCGCCCAGCACGTTTCCACAGCCGATCACACCAATGCGAAGCGGGGCAATGGATTCGGGAGGAGACGACATGGTGATAAGTTAGTGTCGATCTCCGGGATTTAAACAAATAGATGTTGCGACTGCAACAGATAATAATATGCTTGTTGCATGTTTGTGAGGAAAACCTTGCAGTCTCACATTGTCGATATGCGGCCGAGCGAAGCGGCGGTGGCGCGCCGGCTGGTCCGGGACCTGAGCGGGGTGGCGGAGCAAAGCTTGCGCGAGGTGGCCGAGGGATTAAAGACGAGCGATGCCACGGTGATTCGCGCCTGTCGCGCAGCAGGCTTCGACGGATTTCAGGATCTAAAGTATCACGTTTTGCGGGAGTTGACCGGGGGTGGCCGGCGCAAGCCCACCACAAAAGGACAAAGCCGATATGACAGCGACATTGCGGCGAGTCTCTCGGCCACCGACGCGTCGCTTGAGGCAGCCGCCCAATTATTGCACAACGCCTCGCGGGTAGTTCTGGCCGGAGCCGGCGCGTCGCTCGGAGTCGCGTTGATTTTGACGGATGTTCTTTTCACCATGAGCAAGCCCGCCCAGCCAATTCATGACGCACAAATGGCAGGATTCGCTTTAACGCCGCCGGTAAGCGGACTGGTGCTGATCGCAATTTCACATTCGGGGGAAACCCAATTTCCCGTCGCCTCGGTTCTTGAAGCCAGGAAAGTAGGAGTGAAAACCATCGGATTGAGCAACGAACCCGGGAGTGAATTGGGTCGCGCGGTTGACTTATTGCTAGTCACCCAAACGGTGGAGCGTCCGGAGGGCAGTTTTGCCATCGCTCCGCGCATCTGCCAGCTGGCGGTTTTGGACAAGCTCCTGACCCGTGTCCGTGAGCTCGAACAAAAGAGGATCAAAAGCCGAAAGAAGTGAAGTTTGCGAAACCGTCTCCAGGCCACGACCCACCGGCGCGAGTTTATTGACCACAATGAAAACAACATATCTATCGATCTATTGCCTGCTGGCTGCTGTCGTCCTCACCCGGCCAGTGGTCGCAGCCGATTCAGCTAAAGCCGTTCCTAAATCCGAATGGATGACCCTTTTCAACGGTCGGGATTTCTCCGGTTGGGACAAGTTTTTGGTTGCCGATGGGAAGGCACCCATTGTGCCCAACATAGATCCTAAAAATGTTTTTACGGTTACGAATACCGATGGGGAAGCTGCCATCCACGTTTCGGGCGAAGGGTACGGAGCCATTACGACAAAGATGGCCTTCACGAACTTCCACTTTCGCGTCCAATACAAATGGGGACCGGCGCGTTGGGGCGGTCGCTCGAAGGTTGGTCGGGATAGCGGGATCCTCTATTGCAGCATAGGCCAGCCCAATCCCAGCAGTGGGTGGATGACTTCAATCGAGAACAATGTGATGGAGAAGGGAGTAGGCCAATGGTGGAGCGTCAACGGAGCCATCATTGATTGCGAGGGCGAATGGGTCACGGATGAGAATGAGCTTTATGTTCCATACAAAAGGGAGGGCAAGGGCGAGAAGAACATTGTCTGGAAGCCCGGCGCTCGGCGTCTTACGGCCACCGGCGCGAACGGAATTACGGCGCCTTTTGATGTCGAGAGTGTTTTTGGCAATTGGAACACCGTGGAAGTGGTTTTCTGGGGAGGCAATTGCATCCACATCCTGAACGGCCACGTGAATACGGTGGCGTTCAGTCCTCGGTATCAGACAGGCGGGAAATGGATTCCCCTAGATCACGGAAAAATTCAGCTGCAATCGGAAGGCGGCGAGGTGTTTTACCGCAGGCCGGAGGCTCAGCCGCTTTATGAACTGCCTCCGCAATTGCTCGGTTACGTTGTGTCACCTGCAGCCGGCGAGGAAGGTTTTGTGTCGCTTCTGAGCGAAACGGCTCTGAAGGATTGGAAACATTGCGGGCTTGGAAACTTCAGCGTTACCGATGGAGTTGTCACAGGGGAAGGGGGAATGGGGCTATGGTGGTACGCGGGTCGGCAATTCACAAATGTTGTTTTACGCGGAGAGTTTCTGCAAGAGCAGCCGATCGCTGATAGCGGCGTCTATTTGCGCTTCCCGAATCCGGGTAATGATCCCTGGATTGCTGTGAAGAAAGGTCACGAAATGGAGATTGGCGATCCGAATCCTGAGAACCCGACCTGGCGCACCGGCTCCATCTATCCGTTTCACGCTTCGATCCGCGCCAACACCAAACCTGTGGGGCAGTGGAACAGCTACGAAATCGTTTGTCGAGGGCACGATTATTCCGTCCGCCTGAATGGGGAAGTCGTCAACGCCTGGACAGACACGACACAACGAACGGAAAGCGGATTTATCGGCCTGCAGAATTACAACGACGGCAAGACTGTCCGGCATCGCAACCTGCGCGCCAAAGAGCTGTTGTGAATTTGGGTGAAACGCTTTCCTGCGTTTCGCTGTCCAGCGCTGGCGTCAGGGTTGCCTCACCAAGGCCAAAGCCATGTCCTGGCTGGCGAATGGAGATTGTCGCGGAATCGCCTACTATTAAGCTCGCGCCGGATGAACGCGAGCGCCCCCTCGCGGCGGCGCGGAGTCTCGCCTACATCACGGTCGGAAAGATCCTTGGTCCCATGAATCAAACACGAGCACAGATAAATGAAACCACTCCACTTGCCCAGTTTTAATCCCAGTGTTCGTGCGCATTTTAGGTTCACCCTGTGGACGGCGACACTGCTAACGGCCACGGCGCTGAGTGCCCCACCGTTAGGCAACCTCTCGCCCACCGACGCGCTCAAGGCATTCGAGACCGAGCAGGGCTTCACGGTCACCCTCGTTGCCGCCGAGCCGCTCGTTGTCGATCCCGTGGCGCTCGCGTTCGATGAACGCGGGCGGTTGTTCGTCGTCGAAGGTCGCGATTATCCAACTGGCTCGTCCGATGGCCGACCGCTCGGCGTCATTGCCTTGCTGGAGGACGCGGACGGCGACGGGCGCATGGACCGGCGCAACGACTTCGCCACCGGCATCAAGTTTCCCAACGGCGTGACGTGCTGGCGCGGCGGAGTCATCGTCACGGCGGCACCGGATGTGTGGTGGCTTCGCGACACCAACGGCGATGGCAAGGCGGATGTGAAGGAGCTTCTCCTCACCGGCTTTGATACAAACTCGACCTCCCAGCTTCGCGCGAATGATCCGACGCTCGGGCCCGACGGATGGGTCTATATCGCGGGCGGATTGCGCGGTGGAAAAATCTCTTCGCCGAAGCGCCCCGGCGTGATCATCGATACCGACAAAGGCGACCTGCGGTTCAAGCCGGACACGGGCGAGATGGAATTGACCGAGGGCAAGTCGCAGTTTGGACTCGCGTTCGACGACACGGGCAACCGTTTCGCGTGCATGAACCGGATCCAGTCGCAGCACGCGCCGTTGCCGGCGCGGTATCTCTCTCGCAACCCGTTCCTCAGTCCGCCCGGCGTGCTGGAGAATTGCCCGGAGATTGCCGAGAATACTTTGATGACGCGCTCCACGGGAGGTGCGGCGCGTTACTATCCCATCAGCGACAACCTGACCACGGCGGACAGCCACTTCGGCACGTACAGCGCGGCGTGCGCGGTCCACATCTATCGCGGCGACGCGGTGCCCAAGGAGTATCGCAATGCGGCTTTTTCGTGCGACCCGACCGGCAATCTCGTGCGCGGCGACCGGCTGGAGAAGTCCGGCGGCACGTTCGCGGTACGGCGCATCCACGACCGTACCGAGGCGCTGCGCAGCCGCGACAACTGGTTTCGGCCCGTCTTCATCGCGGACGGCCCCGATGGCGCGCTCTACATCGCCGACATGTATCGCAAGGTGATCGAGCACCCCGAGTATCTGCCCGGCGACGTGCGCAAGCACGTGGACTTCGAGGCCGGCAAGGACAAAGGCCGTATCTGGAAGTTGGCTTCAACTTCCAGCACTCAACGCGCCACTTTCAAAGCGCTTGGAACAAGCATGCCTGAGCTCGTTGGCGAACTGTCCTCGCCGATTCCGTGGCGGCGCGACACCGCGTTCCGCTTTTTGATCGAACGAAATGATACTGCCGCCGCTGCGCTGTTGCGGAAGTCCCTACGCGAATCCGACGCGATCGGCCCGGCGGTGGCGAAGCTGCGGTTGCTCGAATTCGCGGGCGGCGTGGATGAGCCAACTCTGTTGCTCGCGCTGAAACATCCTCAGCCTGCGGTGCGCCAGAATGCCGTGCGGATCGCGGAAGCGAGTCTGGCCACGAACACCTCATTGCGCGACCCCGTGCTGCAGCTCGCGGATGATACCGACCCACACGTGCGATTCCAGGTCGCCTTGTCACTCGGTGAAGCACGCTCTAGTGAAATCGTGTCCGCGTTGGCGCGCATCGCGTCGAAGCAGGCTTCGGATCGCTGGACGCGTGCGGCGATTCTTTCGGCGTTACCGGCGCGGACGAATGCGCTGGCTCTGCTCGTGGCATTGGCTCGTAGCCGCAACCCTTTGCCAGAGGGTTATATCGCGCTCACCGGGGACTTGGGCCGACAACTCGGTATTGGTGTCGAGACGTCCAAGCTGCTGTCGGTCTACGAAGGAATTGCGCGCCCGCTGGATTCCGCACCCGGCGGATTGGTCATCGCCGGCAACCTTGGATTCGCCAACGCCACGGGATCGGAGTTTCGGCGGATCGCGAGTTCCAACCCGGCGAGGTTCGCGTCGCTGCTGGCGCAGGCCCGCTCGCGAGGCGCCACAGCGGACACGTCACCGGAGCTGCGCGTCGCGTCCGTGGAACTCCTCGCGTTCGACGATTCGAGTGAAGCCACGACGCTGCTCTCCGGTATGCTGGGAGCTGATCATTTCCGTGAAGTGCAACGCGCCGCCGCGCGATCCTTGCTCCAGCCATCGCGCCTAGCCAGCATTCCGGCATTGTTGGCGGCGGAGCGCTGGAACGCCTACACACCCGGCGTGCGGACGATGTTCCTCGACCGGTTGGCGGGCGCGCCGGAATTCGCCGCCCTGCTCCTTGATGCCATTGAGACAAGCAATGTCCCGGTCAGCGCTCTCACGTCCGCGCAGCGGGATCACCTGCGCAAATCGAAGAACGTGGAGTTGAAGGCGCGCGCCGAGAAGCTTCTTACGGCACCCGGTGGCAATCGCGAGAACGCCTTTGTCGAGGCCAAGGCGGCGTTGAAATTATCGCCGGTTCCCGCGAATGGCCGGGTCGTCTTTGAGAAAGCCTGTGCAGCATGTCACCGGCTGAACCAGCAAGGTGTGGCTGTCGGGCCGGACCTCTTCGACATTCGCCAGCAGCCGAAGGAATCCATCCTCTATCACATCGTCATTCCCGAGGCGGAAATCGCGCCCAACTTTGTGAACTACGAATGTGAGTTAACCGATGGACGCAGCCTCTCCGGCCTGCTCGCCTCCGAGAACGCTGCGAACATCACGCTGCGCATGGGGCAGGGTGTGGAGGAGAACGTCGCGCGCTCTCAGATTGCCCGACTGACCGCGAGCCGCCTCAGTCTCATGCCGCAGGAAATGGAGAAGACCATGACTCCGCAGGAACTCGCCGACCTGCTCGCTTATTTGAAAGGGGAACAATGAAACAGACCACGGAAAACACGGAGCACACGGAAAAAGTATGAGCAAGCACGCCTCGCACAAATTCACTTCCACCGTTAAACCAAGATGTTTCCTCCGCCTCCTTCCGTGTGCTCCGTGGTTCCCCTTCTCTTCCATTCAGCGATCGCTTCCGCCGCCGACATCACGCCGCCGGTTGGCTGGCGGCGCGCGGGCAGTGACACCGAGCTCATCAGCGCCGGCGTCAACAATTCGCTCATGACCAAGTCGATGGTCTTCGGAGCTTACGAGCCGGTGAAGAAGGATGCGGTGGGGAGGTTCTGAGCGGACGACTTGGGGGATTTTTAGCACAGAGATCAGGAGAACACAGAGGGGGAAGCATTTGTTGTCTGGGTGTCCTCATAAACTTTGTGCTGAATCCCGCCGGTCCCCTCTTTGTGGTGCAATGGAGGAAACGATCTGACCGCCTCCAACAGCCATTGACACCGAGCTTAGCCTTGATTCGTGCTGGCGGCTCATTAATCTGGAATCCGTGCGTGAATCGAAGAACAGCGCCGCGTTTCAAGACCTGTTGGCCATCGCGGGTCGGTTGAAGTTTCATCCCCATCGCATCACGCACCAACTGGATGCGAAGGGGCGGCATGAGTTGGAATTGCCGGAGGGCTTTCCATTTGTGGTGAGCTTGTTCTATTTTTGCGCTGGAGCCGTCACGCAACGCTTAACCGGGCATCAGCGGCTTGAGCTGTTGGTGCCACTGGACGGCCCGCTCAGCGAGCGCATGGGAGATCTGGTGGTGGCACTGCAACCCGGCGATGTGCTGGTGGTGGATCATCTTAAGCCGCATCAGATTTCGATCGCCGGTTTCGGAGGACCTTTGGATGCACTCCGAGAGATCATCGGGCCGCCTTGCAAGCGCGAGACTGAGAAGTCCTGCCCCATCCTCCAACTCTGTGTCGTCCACATTTCTTGCGCTAAAATCCCTGGCCTGCTCCTGTTCTCAGCGGTGAGTGTTGGCGAACACAGAGGTCAGACGGTTTCTCAATGGTTCTGGACCGAATAGAAGTTTCTTTTTCGTTCCAGTGTCCGTTGCGTTCGCTCAAGCACAGACTTCGGAATTGCTCTATAAAGCCCCACATGAATACAGAACGTCGTCGAAGTAGGCGCGGCTTCACTCTCATCGAACTGCTCGTTGTCATCGCCATCATCGCCATTCTGGCCGGAATGCTCCTGCCCGCGCTTTCGAAAGCAAAACTCAAAGCGCAAAGCGTCAAGTGCATGAGCAATGTCAAACAGCTCGGCCTCGCGTGGTTTCTTTACTCGCAGGACAATGACGACCGGACACTGGGGCCGTCCGCCTCGCGCCTCGCACCCGCCTGGTGCGACGGTGACATGGTCAATGCGGCGGATGCAACCAACGACCGCTATATCACGAATGGGCCCACCTGGCAGTACCTCACTTCGAAAGAGATCTTCCATTGCCCGGCCGATATTGCGGGATTGAAGCTCCAAAACAAGATCGTGCTGCGAAATCGAAGCTATGCGATGAACGCGTTTATTGGTGAGACCGACAGCTCCTGGGTCGTGAAACACAAGGCGATCTACAGTACAATGCCCAAGCTCAGTACGATCGGTGATCCGGGCCCATCAGCCATCTTTAATCTGATCGACGAACATGAGAACAGCATCAATGACTCGCACTTTTTCGCTTTCGACGATCTGGTCAAATACAATAAGAATCCCTGGCTCGATGCTCCGTCAGGGCGCCACGGAAAATCCGCCGGATTCAGCTTCGTCGATGGCCACGCGGAGATCCGGCGCTGGCGCAGTCCGGGGCTGGATCAGGTGAAGCGCAACGGCGGCGTGGTGATTCCAAATAACATCTCCTGGCTGCCGCGCACTGAGGCGCCCGATCACGAGTGGTTTCGGACACATGTCGCTCCGTTCGCAAAGTGAAGGGACAGACCTCAACAAAACCAGGACCAACTCGGCTGTAATGGCCTCATCCATCGGGCAGGGACCATCGCCCAAAAACGGCATGACAACGCCCTGCGGAAGAGCAAGATCGCACCACCACTCACTGAACCATGAAAACGATTTTGTTCCTCTCGCTGCTACTGGTTGTGCTCGGACGGTTGGATGCCGCCCGCCTCAGCACCGAGGCCAATCGGATGGCCGAGGTAAGCTTTGAGTCCGGCAAGAGTTACGCGGACTCGTTCAACGAAGTGATGCTGGACGCCGTGTTCACCACGCCGGAGGGCCGTCTGCTCGGCGTGCCTGCGTTTTGGGCGGGCGGCAAAACGTGGCGCTTGCGTTACGCCTCAGCCATCGCCGGCAAACACACGTTCCGCACCGAGTGCAGCGACATGGCCAATACGGCCCTCCACGGCGTCATGGGCGATGTGTTCGTCACGCCTTATTCACTGCACCTGGCAAGAATTCGGCGGGCGAGAGCGATTGGGTGCTCGTGCTGGAGGTGAAGTAATGGCGATGGAAACTCCATCGGTCGTTCATCCGCGATCGCCCACCGATGCGCGCGGAATACTTGTCCCCGCTCTGTGTCCTCCAACACTCTGCGCTGGAACATCGGGGTGGGAAGTCAGCACAAAGTTTTGGAGGGCACAAACAAAAACAGGAACCACATTTCAGCGGCGCAGGCTGGATGGGATAACGCCTTTCTGCCCGGACACTCGCTGACAACTCATGAAGGTGTTTTGTCCATCCTGGATCCGAGGTCTTTCGTTCACGCTAACGCCGTTGCCTTTGCGCACGCGGCGTTCGGTGCCGTGGACTTTGAAAAGGACATCCCACCGCTGCTCCTGGATCGCTGCGCGTCCTGTCACGGGGAGAAGAAGCAGAAGGCTTTGCTGCGGCTCGACCGGCGCGCAGAGGCAATGAAAGGCAGCGAGAATGGCGTGGTTATCATCGAGGAAAAGCCAGAGGAAAGTCCGCTGTTCCAGCGCGTAGTGAGCACGGATGACGACGAGGTGATGCCGCCGAATGGCAAGCGACTGACCGAGCGCGAGGTCGCCGTGTTGCGACAGTGGATCAGCGAGGGCGCGGCCTGGCCGGACGACGGCTCTGTGGCGGATACGTTCGCGCAAGCGAAGAACTACTGGGCCTTCACGCCGCCGCGCAAGGCGACAGTGCCGGCTGGTGAGCATCCCGTGGATTTCTTCATTACCGCCAAACACCGCGAGCGGGGCCTCACGCCTGCGTCTGAAGCAGACCGGCGGACCTTGCTGAGACGCATGACGCTCGACCTCACCGGTCTGCCGCCGTCGTTGGAAGAAGTCGAGGCATTCATCGCCGACACGGATGCAAACGCCCATGACAAGCTCGTCATGCGGCTCCTCGCCTCACCGCGATACGGTGAGCGC
This sequence comes from Akkermansia muciniphila, assembly GCA_945861765.1. Taxonomy (GTDB): domain Bacteria; phylum Verrucomicrobiota; class Verrucomicrobiia; order Limisphaerales; family SIBE01; genus SIBE01. Next base: position 22,769 of record CAMAWP010000053.1, read on the forward strand.
TGGGGACGCTTCTGGCTGGACCTCGCGCGCTGGGCACAGAGCGATGGCTATGAGGCGAATGACCTGCGCGCGAGCGCGTGGCGCTGCCGGGACTACGTGGTGAAGGCATTCAATGACGACTTGTCCAACGATGCTTTTCTTCGCGAACAAATCGCCGGCGATGAACTGTCGCCTTACTCGGACGAACACCTCATTGCCACCGGCTTCCTGGCCGCCGCGCGCAACAACAACAACGAAGAGGACAAAGCTGTTCACATCAATGAACCGCTCGTGGACATCGCGAACACCACCGCCAGTGTCTTCCTCGGGCTGACCATGAACTGCTCGCAGTGTCACGACCACAAGTTCGAGGCGCTCACCATCCGTGACTACTACGCGTGGCACGGTCTCTTTGTGCGCGGCCATATGAATGGACTTCTGCTCCGAGACGACGAGGGCAATGCCGCGTGGGAAGCATCCCAACCGCCCGAACTCGACACCGCACGCCAGCTTCTCAAGCAGCTCACGGATCCGGTGCGAGCCCGGCTCCGTGCGGAGGCTGAGGGGAAGCTCAGTCCCGAGCAACGCGCCGTCCTTCAGATCGAGACAGTCGTTCGCACCCCGGAGCAAATCGACCTAGCCAAAGCCGCTGCGAAGGTGCTCGCGATCTCGGACAATGCTCTGAAGCAGGCGCTCGGCGACGACAAGTCGCTCGACGAAGCGTTGCGGAAGAAAATCACGACTCTAGAAAAGCAACGCAGCGACCAGCGCCCGCACACATGGGGCTATTACTCTCCGGCCACCAGCCCGCACGACGTAAAGACTCTGCCGCCGCGCGGGCAGTATCCTTTCTCCTACAATCCCACCGCGCTCAAGGCCACCACCACCGCCGTGCTCAAACGCGGCAGCGGGTCCCAGCGAGGCGAACACGTCTCGACCGTGCCTCTGCAACCGCTGTTGCTGCTCAACAACGAGACGAACGTGAGGCTCGCGGCGGATTTTTCAACCCGAGTGCAGCAAGTCGCTGGAGACAACATCGGGAGGCAGATCACGACAGCCTTTCGCCTCGCGCTCGGTCGTGAGCCGGACGACACCGAACGCACATAGGTGGCAAATTTGTTCGCGCAGCAAACCGGCGAACGCCGGGACGTGGCGCTTGCTGACTTCGGTCAGGCCATTCTCAACCTCAACGAATTCGTTTACATGCCATGACGACAAGGGAGTTTAGCCACAGAGCACAGGGAATGCACGGAACAGGAAGCCTTTGGTGTAGGAGGCTATTCCAAAAAGGTAGCAGCCGACGTGAGGAGGCTCTGATCTCCTGGATGTTTGAGCCTCGTTACCTCGGCTGCTACGGGGTTTTGCAAACGGCTCGTGTGGCTTGGCTTTACCTGGAGCGGGTGCGCACGCACTGCTTGAAGCCATTGGCTTTCCGTGCCGTTTGTGTCTTCCGTGGTGGGACCTGTCAGATTCAGATTGAGACAACTCCATGAACACCTGTGGTCACTATGGCCCGCCCATTCGCACCCGCCGCGAGATGCTGCGCCGCTCTGGCTTCGGTCTGAGCTCGGTGGCATTAGCGTGCCTGTTGGGTCGGGAGGGCCGATCGCTCGCCGCCGATTCACATCCCGCTTTGCCATTGCCCGTGGGCGGTCCAGCAAAAAATATCATCCTGCTCCACATGGGCGGCGGCGTGAGCCATGTGGATTCCTTCGACCCGAAGCCTGCACTTGAAAAATACGCGGGCCAGAATGTTCCGGAGTCCATCGCCAGGCTTGTGCCAAAAGGCAACGTGCGCCTCCGCACCGCGAACCTGCTGCCGAGTCATTGGGAATTCAGCCAACACGGCCAGAGCGGTATTCCCGTCAGCACGCTCTTCCCAGAGATGGCAAAGCACGTGGACGACCTGTGCGTCATTCGCTCGATGCGGCACGACAGCCCGATTCACACGCCGGCGGATTATCTCACACTCACCGGTTCGCTCACCGGCTCGGGGCCGAGCCTCGGCGCTTGGTTCGCGTACGGACTCGGCAGTGAGAATCAGAACCTTCCCGCGTTCATCACGATGACGACGGGTGATAATTTCTCCGGGCCCGCGCTTTGGGCGAGCGGCTTTCTGCCCTCATCTTTACCTTCAGAAATCGGGACTAGATATCCCGATTGTTTCCGCAAGCCGAGAGCTTGAGTATTTTTGGAAAATGATTTGAGAATCCCCCGTGAATTGCACGAACCGTTGGTTTCGGTAGGGATGCAAACCGCCGAGGCCTGAGATTATCGGGCGGACGCAAGCCTTGGAAAAGCTTATGCTGGATTCTTCCCTGCGAACACGCTTGGCGGACTCTTTGAACCTCAAAGCACAAAAAGTCTCCCACTCGATTTTCAGGAGAGGCGAT
>CAMAWP010000054.1 GCA_945861765.1 Akkermansia muciniphila
TAAGTGACGAGCGAACAATGTCGGAATTGGGACTGGAGCGCAAGATTATTCTTCACATATTAGAGACAACACACTACAGCAATAAAACACCCTGCTACTCGAGGTCCCGTCAAGAATAATTCGGAAATTAGGGGGAAGATGAGTCAGAACTTTCCAGGAATGCTTCCCAATCGAGCTTCCGGGCAGCAGCTATCGATGGATCTTCGGAATCACTGGCAAGGAGATCCACCAACGTCAAGGAATTATCACCTTCGCTGATCACAGGTTCGTCGAACGATTGAACCATCGATCGACCATTCAACTGCGTCCCGATTCCCATTACATCGGCATTGCTCGATCCAGTGCTGCGACGTCCGGATCGAAGCATCTGAACGGCGTAAAAGGCAATATTCCCGGGAGTGACTTTTTTGCTCTGAGCTTCAACTCGTTCGAGCATCGCAGCCGCCATAGCGATAGCGTCTTGAGAAACCTCTTCTGCATCCTCCGAACCTACCAATCGAACGTAGCGCAGAATGGAAGATCGAATTCGAGGCACGATTTCATTAACGAGTAAATCACCTGCTTGTGGAGTCATATAGTTGTTCCTTGTGTTGTGGAAAACGAAAGCCCCGCATCCGGAAACGGACACGGGGCTTGGTCGTGAACTTGGTTATTTTGAATCAGTGGCCGGCTGGACCTGGAAGATCAGCCGGGACTGGATAGGGAGCCTAGTTTCCTTATCTAAGGTTAATAACACAAAAGGAGGGGCTGTTGCGGTTGGCGGAAAACGCTTGGCTTCAGATTAGGTGGAAGCTGGTCGTTGCGGCGAGATCTGCGATCCCGGCAACAGAAGCACACGAGGAATGAAGCGATAACCATCCTTATCAACCAACCCCAAAGTCAGATCGTTTGCTCCCGGCGAGACGATAACCTTAAGCGTCGTGGCTCAAGGCCTGAGCAAGTAACGCCACATGTTTGGAGAACAACCTCTCATTTGGCGGTCTCCGCCATCACCTCACGCGGTAAGGTCGCCTGCGTCGGTGAAACTCAAAAATGTGCTGAGGCATGCTGTTCCAATAGTTCCGGAGACTTTGAAGTCAATCGTGGAAAAATTGGTTTGAATGTTTCGTGCGCCAATGAACATTCCAACGAACTTGGGGCGGGGATCGATGTCTTGTTCCTTGTCGAGCTTCCATGGAAGGAGGTTGTCAATGGGAGCCTCTCCATCTGCACAACGAGAATTATCCAACGCCAAAGAGAAAGGACGAGTCGAGAGGTCCTCCGAGCGTTTTTCCGACAAAGCTTCCGTTTTACTGACGGTGTGTTGCCTCAGTTGCAGCCACGCCGTGAATGGAGAATCAGGAAACCAACACCCCCAAACACTCACGAGCATGGTCAAATACGGGCGAAATAGTTATGCCGTTTCGTTATGCCTAAAGCGTTTTAGCGATTGCCAACGCATGGATTAACGCAATTGTATTGGATATTATTGACTATCTGGGAAGTTAAAAACTGGTGCGCTTAGCAGGACTTGAACCTGCACGGGTTGCCCCACTACCACCTCAAGGTAGCGTGTCTGCCAATTCCACCATAAGCGCGCTCCGACCGACACTTTGTAGCACTCGACCGATGCTCTGCAAGCCGATTTTCACTTGGGTTCGCAGTTCTCTTAAGAAACTGGTGCTGTAGCTGCTTGCTTCGCAGTCAGTTCAAATCCCATCGCGGACGCTGTTTTCTTCAACGCGTACACTTTGCGTTCTTGGAATTTCCTTTCAAAATCTTCCATTCCTTGCAGAACGTAACCTTCCCCATGCTTGAGCAAACGGTAAACCAGACGAGCGAGTTTATGGGCCATCGCGGTGACTGCTTCCGCCGCCCCCAGCCTGGCTTTCATTCGCCGATAAAACGCGCCCAACGCGCTCTGGCTTCTCTCCAGCGTGACGGACGCTATTCGCAAAGCGTCGGATACTCGGTTGACGACTCGGCGAGCGTGGCTGCTTAAGACCTTCCCTCCGCTAATCCGGTTGTCGGAGCACAGACCCAACCAGGAGGCAAAGTGTTTCTCCGAGGGGAACGGCTCAGATCTGGTCCCACCTCGGTGAGGATGACAAGAGCGGTCGCAATGCCAATTCCTTCAATGGCGGTCAGGTCCGTGCCCATTTTTTGATATAGGGGTTCGCGCAGGTCCTGGCCGAACATTTTATCCTTGGAAGCAGGGCGTCAACTATCGACAATTTCGGTGAAAACGCCCCGATTGAAATCGTGTGATGGCTACTGGGGCTGATCTGAGTGAAAAGCACGAGTCAGCCGGTCGCGGTGCCGTGGCCCAACCGCTCAAAGTACCCCTTTTCGGATACCTTCTTGCTACCAGAATCTGTCGAAATGGACCCGGCACGCTGAAAGCGAATAGATCAACAGGCAAAAGACCACCAAGGAAACCAGAAACATAGCTAAGGGGAACATGATGACTGGCGAAGGTTTACTCGACCCACCGCGGCGGCGCCGCCGCTTGTGAGAACTCTTGCTCATGGCCGACACTGTTGAAGTCTTGCTTCGAAGCGTCGAGCTAAATCGCTTCCCCGCTGTTTTGAGTGGAACCATTTCCGTGTCCGGGCTGGAAGACTCACTCCGGAGAGGCGCCTGGAGTTTGGACATTTTCCGGCCGTGCGCGGTAGTAGCCGATGAGGTTTGCGACTCACATCTCCCGGAGAGGAGATTCGAGAATAGCCCACCCTTTCAAAGGTGGGGTTAGGTAGTAAACAGCCAAAGTCCCGAAGGGACGGTTGAACTATTCTCGGGCGATCCTTTGTCCTGAACAGACAGTAGGAACTGGCGCAGGACATTGGGGGATTCGGCCGTCCCTGCGGGACTTATGCAATCGCTAATACGAACCCGGCAGTCAACTGCCGGGCTATTCTCGAATCTCCCTCCGGGAGACGAAGGCAGCCAACAGGTCCAAACTCCAGTCAGCCCGGCGCCTAGTTTTTGGACTCGCTGGAGCCGGCGATGTAGGCAATGAGATCAGCCAAATCCTGCGGATTTAAAAGCTTCTCAAATCCGTCCGGCATGAGAGAGAGTCCGGAACTGATCAGCTCCTTGAGATCGTTGCGCAGGATGACTTCTTCCCCTCCCCCGGCTCCGCGCAACGTAATGCTGTTCGGGGCTTCCGCAGTGATGATTCCGTTCACCTCGCGGTCCGCTCTCGTCGTGGCAGCGTAATTCAGATAGCGACTCTCGACGGACTGGTTGGGATCGAGAATGCCCGAAAGAAGGACTTGCGTCGATTTGGCAGTCATCGTTCCTAAGTCAGGTCCAATCTCGGCTCCTTCATTGCGGAAGCGATGACAACTGGCGCAGTGCTGCCGAAATAGGGCAGCGCCTTTCGAAACGTCCCCACTGAGTTGGGCGACTCGTTGATAATCCAGTAGAACTTTTTTCCGATCCCCTTGGGTCGTCAACAACTTCTTGGCCCGCTCGCGAATCGATGATTGCGAATGGTTCAGCAGCCGTTGCTGATGCGACGGACCGATTTGCGCTGGGGCGACGCTCTGCTTTTCGATGGCCGTCACCAATCGCTCGCTCCATTCCGTCCGTGTCAACAGCGCATTCAACACTTCAGTCCGCAAGCTGGGGCCATAACCTTTCCAGCCTTGCAAAAGAATCTCGCCCGTTCGCGGGTCATTCGATTGACTCAATGTGAGGAGGGCTTTTCTTTGCAGCGTATTCGGAACTTGCGGCCGCAAAAGTTCACTCAGATGTTCTCTATCCTGCTCCCGTTCCGTCCGTCCGCGTCCCAGCAACGGAATGGCGGCCAGACGTTCCGTCTCGATCGCCTTCAGGTCGAGCGCAGTCTTACGAGCTTCGATGAAGATAGTGTCCAACTGCTGCAAAGCATTTTTGAATTCAGGCGCGGCCCGTGATTCAAGTTTTTCGAGAGAGTCATTCCGTCGTTCGAGCGTGTTGAGCAAGCTGGCCAGAGCTGTGAATTGCCATGACGCGTAGCGGTCACGGTGAGGTCTTCCAATTTCCTCAATCGGTTTCAACAAGGCTTCGCTATCTCCGAGAGCCGCCGCCAACCCGATCAGTTGCTCGAGGAGATTGACTGGCGGCTGTTGAGCAGAATCGGCAAACACAGCCTCGATCATCGAATGCACGTGCGGGATGGCAGAACTCATGACGGCGGTTTGCACGTATTGATCTGAAGCATCCTTGACCGCAATCTTCACCAGAGCTCGACCGGCTTGCGAACCTTTCCACTCACCCAAGGTGAACGCTAATTGATAGCGCACGCGAATTTCGGGGTCGTCCGCGAGCCGCAACAAAGCGTCGCTCAGGGCGCGGATCGCGATCGAAGTTCGGCCGACTCCGGAAGCTGTCGCTGCCGCTAGGAAAGATTCACTGAGGCGAACGGCGTGTTCACGCACGGCAGAATGAGGGTCACGCAAGGCCGTCAAAACGAGCTCAGGCGTTAAGGCCCCAATCCCGTCCAAGGTGCAAAGAGCTTGGAGTCGGGTTTTAGCGTTCGGGGATTGAATGGCGAGATGTCGCAGGGGCGCGACGGCTGACGTGTCGCCGGAGTGAATTAGCAGGCGTTGGGCAGTATCGCGTTCCCACCCGTTGGAACTGTTCAAGGCTGACACGAGACCGACGGTGTCAAGTTGATCGAGCCGCGGAATCTTTCTCGGTTTTGCATCGGCGGGATACACACGATAAATCCGTCCTCTGTCATGGCCAGCTCTCAGATCAAATCGCTTCTGAGTGTCCGCCGGAATCCATTCTGGATGCTCCAAGACCAAACGATACATGTCGGCAATATACAGCGCCCCATCTGGTCCTGTTTTAAGCATCGTCGGGCGAAACCAGTTGTCGCTGGAAGCGAGGAATTCTCGATCCTGTTCGTCCGAAGGCCGATGACTTGAGAACGTGACACCGCTTGGTTCGAGCACTTCTCGATGAACGACATTGTGGACCGGCTCGCTGATGAAGATGGTCGTGGCGAACGCGGAGCCAAATAATTCGTCACGATAAGGAGTCGCGCTATTGCCGGAGGTCACATGGTTGACCATGCCAATATCATTGAAGCGCTGGAGCGTCCGGCTGATGGCATAGGCACGCGTGGATTCAGGGTAATTGGCAAGATAATGTTTCAGTGTTTTTACGGCCAGATGCGGGTTGCGAGCTAGATAGTGTTCCGGCAAGTAGTAATGCCAGAGCCAAGCTGGATTGTTGTTGCCGAACCAATTCCCCCAATCGTCTCGATGCCGGCCAAATTGGGTTTGTCCTGCAACCGTCTCAAACAAACCGTCATTCGGCCGGAAACGAAAATCGTGGCCTCGGATATCCACGGGAGACCTACGGATGCGGCTGCGGTTAATGCCCGCTGCTGCCTCCGACTGGATGCTTCCGCCGCTGTCGCCATTGGCTCCGTAAACCCAATTGTCCAGCCCGTATTCGAAACCATTCACACGATGCTGCTGGTTGCCTTCCCTAAAACCTTTGAAGAGAGTCGTCCGCACATCCGCCTTGCCGTCGCCATCCGTGTCTTCGGCATAAAAGATTTCTGGCGCGGCGCTCACCAACACTCCCTTTCGCCATGGCATTACGCCGGTCGGAAAATTTAGCCCTTCGAGAAACACAGTTGATTTGTCATATCGGCCATCGCCGTCGGTGTCCTCCAAGAAGCGGACGATGCCGCCGGACTGACCCTTTCCATCAATCCCGAGCGGATAATCACCCATTTCAACAACCCAAAGTTTTCCATCCGCACCCCATTCAAACGCGATCGGGTCCTTCACCAACGGCTCGTGCGCGACTAATTCCACCTTGAAGCCTGGCCTCACGCGAATGCAATCGAGCGAGGCTTCGGGCGATTTAGCGGACGGCTGCAACCCACCCAGCAGATCATGGTAGGAGCGCCGATCCACGAGGTCCTTCATCGTGGCTGTATCTTCATTTTGCACCCACATGTGCTGCGCACGAAACCAGGCGCCGTTATTGCGGTTGGTTCCGCCGCGCACAATCATCGGTAGCTCGCCCGCCTCGCCTCGCTTTCCAGTCAACACCTCACGCGACCAGCCGGGCTGAAAACCAAGGAATAATTTCGGAACGAACAGATGCACAGAGTAGAAGCGTTCGTTGGAAACGACTAGATCTTCAAAGCCATCCGCATTGATATCGACAAATCGGAGTCCGTCATCACGACCCTCGGCGTCAACAATCGAAGTTTGCTTCGGGAGACCGTAGGAAAGTTTCTTCCAATACTTGTCGGCGTCGGACCAGGAAAACACGGCGTTTTGCTGCTCGTTTCCAACGATGAGTTCACACTTCCCATCTTGATCCAAGTCGCGCAATCGCACGCCGCGGTCGTGCCCAGACCTGTTGCTGAAAACCGACAGACCGTCGATATCAAGTCCGACGAGCAGCGATTTATCTTCAACCCAGTCTCCGTTTTCAAAATGCCACGCATCGCGCTGCTGTTCGGTTAAAGCGAGCATCGTGACCGGGGACTCGGGGCGGAGAACGGCGAACTTCACTCCGGACTCGTGACGATTTCCGTCGCTGCCCGTGGCGACTAGCTGAACCGGTAGGTTAGTTTCCATCCACTGTTGCCGTTTCGGGTCCCAAAGGCGGGTCTGCTGCACCTTTTCGTTACCAATCAAGACGTCCAAGTAGCCGTCGTTGTTTAGGTCAAGCAGCCGGACGCCGTTGTCCTGACCATTGGCCGCTCGCAACGCTTGGCCAGCGAGCAGATTCTTATCAATCCGTTCTTGAGCCTCTCGAAAGTTCAAGAATTTGACTTTCTTTCCATATCTCCGCGCCGAGTAGTCCACGAACTCCACCATTTGATCAGGCCGTATCCAACCATGTGGATGAAAGATGAATGTGAAAGCCCCTTGCTTAAGAACGGTTGCATCGAGGGCGGCTTTCCAGTCGGCCACAGTCACCGGGTTGTTGGTGCCATGCAAATGCTGCGCCTCCCAATCGCTCGGAACCATCGCCGGAAATTCCCAACAAAGTTTCCCGATCACATAAGGATACGGGTAATCTTCAATGGTTGTGACAAAGGAAGGGAACGGAAGGTACTTGCGAAATTTCTCGCGGCCGTCCGGATCGGTCGCTAAGTCTCGCGGTAGCAAAGTGTCCTTGGGTGCTGTGATATTCATTACCGAGGAGTCGATCGTCAGGAACTGTCCCACCGCATTCGTGCGGTTAAATATCTCGGCATAGAATCGTGGGCTGGGACTGTTGATCGAATCACAGCAAGGCATCCGAAAGGCGACCGCGCTATTGCCCGCGATGTGGTTCAGCAACTCGATGCCACCAAGAACGGTATCCGCTGCTGCGTGAAAGTTACCTTTTGCGAGAAGGGGACACGGATGGCTCAGCGTATGGACCTCCAACGACAGCCCTTCTTTAAGCCAGGCCTGAAACTGAGGTTGCTGGGAATCGAGCGCGTTGCAAAAGATGCTGACCGGCGCGCGCCCATCAATCAGCTTCAACCGCTCCAGAATTGGCCGCAGGACTGTCTCGTACTTCTTCGGGTCGCGGAGATCGTCAATCGCGAGAATCACCACGGCTTCAACCCCCGGTTCACCGACCCATTGCGGGGTCGCGAGCTTAGGAAAATTCAGATGGACATAAAACGGGTCGCTTTCGTCGAGATAAGTTAACCGATTGGAATCGGCCGCAATTGAACTTAACGCGAGCGAAAAAGTGCATGCCATGTAAACCCCCACTCTTCCGATCAAAGGGAAATAATTTTGGAATCGCATAAACGTAAGGACAGCTTTGTTAGGGTCAATTATGGTTGCTACCAGGATCTTGCGAGCCGAAATTTCGCGGCAAAGATCTCCCAGCACATCTCGCCGCTGTTCTCAAAATTGACGGCTGACAAGCTGCTCAAAATCGCAAACTGGAAGGCAAGTGTGACGCGATGTTCAAGGAGTTCTGGCCGAGAGCTGAGACCCTGCCTTTCGGACCCGAAGCCACACAGCTCGCGAGGTTTGGCGTCCGGCCTGGTTCTCCACCGCGAAACATAAACGATCCGTTTCAGGCACCCACTTAGCGGCCGTTAAAAAGATTTGACGCTCGTTTTGATCTTTCGGGATCAACACGCCGCTCAATCCAATGTTATCCACGATCACTCCATGGGGAAGGTTCTCCACGGTGAAAGTGACGAGTTCGTCGTGGCCGTTCCTCTTCACTCTCAGCCGCGCCGGAACGGTCTGGCCTGGGACGATCGTGATCTCCAGCGGTTGCAGTTTCTGGTCAGAGGCTGCCAGCGCTGATTTCAAAATTTCTGCCCGCGGCTGAGCTAACCGACCGACAACGCTTGGGTCGGCGTCCAACTCGACAGAAATTTTTGGTCTCTCACCCAGCTTAACTCTCCCAAAGTTATTGACCGCCTTCGTAACTCTCCAGCCGTTCACCGAGGCTGCGGCGATCACCACGCTGTTGGTAGCGCTCGATTCGCTCAGTTGAGGTGCATCCAAGGCTGCGTAAATCGTCCCCTTCGCCTCGCTATGGCCCGCTTGAATGACCAATGGAGTGGAAACGGAAAAGCCCGACGGCAAATTGCTAATCTCCACTTGGACATCCCCGTCAAACCCGTCAACTCGATCCATGCTGACAGAAAAACTTTGTCCGCTTCCGGGATTCACTGTTGGATTTGCGCCATTGAGCATCACTTGAAAATCTGGGCGCGGCTCGCGCACCACCAGTCGATAAACGAAACGGTCTCCTTGAAAACCTCGCGTATCGGTCACTCGAATCAAATAGGAGCCATCCACCGGGGCCGTAAAATAGAGCTTCGAGTCGGTGCCCAGCTTACGCTCACTGTCATCGTCATTCTCGTAGCTGAGCGGAAATACGGGAAGGCCATTCGCCACGAGTTTCGCTCCCGGTTCGTGCGGCTCCACAATGTAACAACGCTCTTCGTTCGCATGCGCGGTGGCGCTGGTATCAAAAAACGCCCGACGCTTGCCGCCGGCCGCATAAAACAAGAAACCGGAATCAGGCCCTTGAGGCGCACGGAAAAGTCTAACGACTTCGCCTTGCAAATAAAGATATTGGTTCAGCTCCATCTCTTCCCAATTCTCCACTCGACAATCCGCGCTCGTGGAATCAATACCTCGAAAAGTAACCGCCGAGTTCCGAATCGCTTGAAGCAAAAGTCGCTGCACTGGTTTGCCATCCTTCTGCAGAACCTCAACCTTGGTATCTAACGGTGTCCCGAGTTGAGCTGCCGCAGTTTCGATGATCCAAGTTTGGCCAGCTCTGGCGTCGAATTGGAAAAGGTCGGCATCGGCCGCGGCGTTAGCCGTCCAGATGCGTCCGCCAATCGAAACCGGTGGATGGATTGTTGTTGCTTGCTCTGGCCGGTCATTCGGTTCGATCTCGATAGATTCCGGCTGCTCGCTGACCAGGATTTTGAGAGCGCGACGGCTTCGAAATTTCTCCGCATCGACGGGCAATTCAATTTCGCCCAGGCCCTGTGCTTTGACTGTCAGATGGTGCGCGGCCGGCAGATTATATCCAATCAACCCAACTTCCGTTTCCGAGTTGGCCGCCACACTCAAGGGATAACATCCCGTTACGTAAGGGAATTCGCCGACTGACAGTCGATAAAAATGATCCGGCGACGCCCCTAGCAAGAGTTCATTCACTCTGATCAAGTAGCTTCCTGCCACGGAAAACGTGTGAACCAGCAGCGGATCGTTGCGTCCGTCAAAACCACTATTGCTCGCCAGCACTTTCCCATCGGAGTCAATCAAAGTAAGGACAAGGTCGGCCTTCGAACCCAGGCTTTTTGCCGCAGCATCAAAAACAATCGTCTGACCAGCCTTGGCATCGAGTTGGAATTCCTCTGAATCCCCCGCCCTGTCGTGCGCTCCCCAAATGCTGATCGGCAAGGTCCCGACGATTCGATTTGAAACCGTATCAGAGCCAGTCGCGAACCTCTGAGGTAGATCATCCACCTGCAATTGGATCTTGCCGCTTTCGCCGTTCGCGCTCAGAACCGTGAGGTCGTAAGGACCGCGTTTCAAGTCGGGAGCGGACGTAACAGTGACCCAAACTTCGCGAGCGTTTTCCGTTCCTTCCCGGATCAGTTGTCCGCTGAGTTTTGGCGAATGGAGCTTGAGCTCGGTAAGGTCAAAAAGATTATTCCCTGTCAGCTTAATTCTGACGGTGCTCCCTCGCTGAATTCCGCGCGGTTCAGCACGCGCCAATTCAGGTTTGGGTGGCGGCAGAACTTTGCCGTTAGCCGCGTCGTAGAATTGAAGCGTTCCGTCCAAACGACCAACAACGACTGCTTTGTCACCCGAAGCAAAAGTTAAAGCCGGCGCCCAATCCGACTGCGCTTCGAGTAATAAACGCTCCTTAATCTCGACTGCATCCCAAAGCTTCACACCTCGGTCCTCAGCCGATGAGAGTAAGGTCTTTCCATCGGCCGAGAAAACGATCTTCAGAATCGCGCCCTCATGAGCGAACCGTGATTCGAGGAGCGGATTCGTGGTTTCGGTGGCCGTATCGCTGATTTGCCAAACGCGAATCCGATTGTCCACGCCACCCGCCACAAGCCGTTTGCCATCCAGGCTGAAGGCGACCGCGTAAAGCTCCTTGAGCGATTGCGAAAGCGTATCGCGGCGCTCGCCGGTGGTCACGTCCCACAACTTGACGGTGCGATCCGCGCTGGCGCTTGCAAGTATTTTGCCATCGGGCCGAAACGCCAGATCGAAGATAGCGCCGTTATGGCCGGAGAGCGTTTTCAATTCCTCACCCGCCTCGACCTTCCAGAGCTTGATCTTCTGATCGTAGCTTCCGGTTGCCAGCGTTTTCCCATCCGGCGAGAGCGCCACCGAATAAAGCGCATCTCGATGGCCTTCAAACACACGAACCAGTTTGCCATCCGAGATGTTCCATTGCCGAACCTCGCCAAACAACCCAGCTTCGCCAGCGGCAGCGAACAACTGCTGGCCGTCGGCTGAAAAAGCGAGGTCATTCACGCTTCCCCGATGTCCACTGAGAGTGCGCACCAGCGCGCGCGTCTCGGAGGAGAGCAGCTCGACTTCACCATAGCGGGCCACAGCGATAAGCTTGGAACTCGATGCGTAAGCCAACGCTTTGATGGATCGGCGCGGCGGAACCTTCGGAGTAATCTTCGGCACGATCAGCTCTTTGGCCAACGCCTGGCCAGCAAGCGGTCCGTGCGCTCCTGCATCGATCCAAGCTTTGATACCGGATATTTCCGCAGGCTCGAGTTTCTTCCGTTTTCCAGGAGGCATAATCTTCTTTTTTCCATCCCGGACGACGCTCCCTTCCACCATTTGAACGAGGAGGCTTTCGCTGCTCTTGCCGGGGACCACTGCAGGGCCGCTTTCGCCACCTTTCATCAAGCCCTCGAAGCCTTCCATCACAAGCTTCGCCTCCGGATCCAGCGCAGCATGACAATCAAAACAATGCTTAGCGAAAATCGCCTCGACAGCGACGTAGTCATTCGTGGACGCCGCCGCGGCGGAGATCACAACTGGAAATCCAAAACAGAAAACCACTCCAGCAAAAAAGCGGCCGCATTCAAAAAGAATCTTCCTCATGGTAACTTGTGTTTTTAACATGGCATCCGACTAAGAGGCTTTCAAGGCGAAACGTTGTCGCGTTTTCTTTGGTCTTAAGATCACTCGAAGAGCCACATTGTGAAGCCAGAAGCAGAGCTACGTCAGCACATTAAATCGAAGCGATGGAAATCCGTTCTTAAATCGCGCTTGAGCGTCGCCACCAACAAGGATTACCATTGTCCCATGATGGCAATTGAAACACCGAAGATAGTCGGTTCGATCCCGCGAGTGTGGCCGCTCTCCGTGAACGCCTATCATGCGCTGGGCGACCTGGGCCTCATTCCCGAGAAAACCGAACTGCTCTACGGTCAAATCTTCCATAAGATGCCCAAGTCTCCCTTCCACCGGTTTCTTTCCCAACGCCTGCTCCGCCTGCTTCAGCAAACGCAACTTCCGGGCTGCTTCGTCTGGCAGGAACAACCGATCATCTGCGCGGATTCCGAACCGGAACCTGATCTTTCGGTCATCCGTGGCCACGAGGATGACTTCGCGGCCATACACCCCCGCACCGCCGAACTGGTGATCGATGTGTGCGTGACCAGCCACGAATACGATCGCCTCAAACTTCGCGCCTACGCCGGCGCCGGCGTGAAGGAATGTTGGCTGGTGCTGGGGCCGGAGAAAAAGATCGAGGTCCACCGCCAGCCAGCGGGTGAGCAGTTCATCGAGCGTGCCATGCAAGGGCCGGGCGGAGCGCTGACCAGCGCGGCGGTTCCGGGTTTCACGGTCGAGTTGGACAGCCTCTTTCCGGCATGACAAAAGTTTCAAGAGGGAGATCCGTTTATGCAGGTTATCGTCCATTGAGCGAACAGAGAGCGTTTTGCCTGACGGCGAGCGATAAGGGATGATGACCGTTATCGTTGGGGAGCAGTTTGGACCTATTGGCTGCCTTCGTCTCCCGGAGGGAGGTTCGAGAATAGCCCGGCAGTTCACTGCCGGGTTCGCATGAGCGATTGCATAAGTCCCGCAGGGACGGCCGAACCCCCAATGTCCTGCGCCAGCTCCTACTGTCTGTTCAGGACAATGGATCGCCCGAGAAGAGTTCAACCGTCCCTTCGGGACTTTGGCTGTTTACTACCTCATCCCACCCTTGAAAGGGTGGGCTATTCTCGAATCTCCTCGCCGGGAGATGTGAGTCGCAAACCTCATCGGCTACAACAGCAGACCACCCGAAAATGTCCAAGCTCCAAGCACCCCTGCCCCTCTCGTCTGTTCTGACATTAGAAGCAAGATTACGATGACGACTTATTCGTACCGACTCTCCGGCGGGGGTGTCATTTTCAGACGAAAGAAAGCCTCCCCATGCCCAGGGCTTGGGATGGTCACGGCGTTGTTCGTGGTAGGATGCGTGATCTCCGTAAAGTCCGAGTCCTCGAGAGACGTTGCCATTTCGATGACATACCAATGAG
Source organism: Akkermansia muciniphila (assembly GCA_945861765.1). Lineage (GTDB taxonomy): Bacteria > Verrucomicrobiota > Verrucomicrobiia > Limisphaerales > SIBE01 > SIBE01. The sequence goes on from CAMAWP010000054.1 coordinate 13,004, forward strand.
GTTTGCTTGTCGTGCCGGTGCCAACGTTATACAGATCGGCATCCGGGCCATCCCACTGGATTGTCAGCCGCCCGTCGGCCTCGACCACACTCTTGATTTGGGGACGGGGGTGGTAAGTGATCACACCTCGAAGCGGTGCGATCCCTGCCCAGAAGGTGGTGTTTTTCCACACGCCCAAAACAGAGTCGCCGCCCGCAAAACTGGTGCGGTAGCGAACGAACTGCGTGCCATCATCATTCACGGAATAGCCATAGGCCAAGATTCCATGGATCAGCGGGTTTGCCCGCTCCATATCATTCAGAGACCGCGATTTGGTGTCGTAAACTTGTAAGAACATCAGCACCGGATAACCGGCATCGATTTCATCCTTTAAATCTTCGAAGGTGAATCCTTTGCCAGACGGGACGTCAGGGTTAAAATCACTCAATTGTGTAAAAACCTCCGCCGTGAAGCCGCGGTAAGTGGTCCAGGCACGCAGGCCAGATTGGATGTCGATGGCAGGAAGCCCCGCCTCGGGACCAGGAGTGAAGTTCACGCGCCGCTCACCCGAAGCGTCCCAATAAACAAATGAATAACCATCGATGTTGCCATCGCACTCGCCGCCGAGGTTCTTCCATTTATTCTGATCTAACCCGATGAAATCGCCCAGACAGTCGGGCTCGTGCTCGGGCCGTCCGAGTACGATGTAAGGGTCGGGGGCAGTGCTGGCATAGTTGACAAAGTAATCATCCACATGGCCAGGCCTGTCCGTCGGTCGCCCATCTACTCCCGCCTGTGAAGCCCACAACGAACGGATGCCCCAGTTGTCGAAAAAACTATCTAACGGCGCAACCCCTTTGGCCGTGGGCCCGGTGTAAAAGTCTGGGAAGCCGTGCCTATCCCAAAAGCCCATGAGATTACCACTCGCCGTGCCGAAACATCCCACATGCCACTGGTAGTCGGGCACTCCCGTGAGGTAAACATTCGTGGAAGATTGAGCCACGTACGAGGTCAAAAGAAGAGCAACAGCCCAACTCCAGCTCCCAGCAATTCTGTGACACGTCCTGTTAAACCAGCCCAAACTAGATTGTATCATATAAAAACAGCCACCAAATTAATTCCAAATTCCACTGACTATTTCTTGCGCAAGCAAACCGCTTTGCCTTTGTTCCGGGGATCACTCCAAGGCAAACGTGCCTGTGTTTAGCTGCACGATTCGTGCCAGGGTATCGAGGAAACTATTCAGCACGCTCCAAAGAAAAGTCATTGTTGTTCCTACGGAGGAAACATGAACACATGGAATCCACGCCAAGCTCAAAACGAATCCGAAGTGGCCTTCGTCTGACCGCCATACAGCTTTTTGGACGCATTAGACACTCGATGTTATCGATCAACGCGTTCCCACTCCTGATCGTGTCAAATCTAATGACGCCGCTGCTTCAATACCGGTTACAACTTGAGTCTAACGATTCAAGACGAGCCTGGGCACAGAGAAAACCACCGATGGTCGGATTCGCCCTGAGTGGGAAATGCGAAACACGATTTCTCATTCGATGAAGTCTGGCTCTGTATCAGGTGGACCTGGTAGTATCGAGCCCATGCAACGGATCCCACGCGAAGAAGCCCGCAAATACGCATTCAATTGGCAAGATGCTCCCCTGCTGCGAGTGCAATGCGGGGAAAGTTTCGAAATCGAAACTTACGATGCCAGCACCGGTTATTTTAAATCACCCGATGACAAAGCGATTCCCGCTCGCCGACCGGGGTTTGATCGAACACCACCGCAGGCCAATCCTATCGGCGGACCGATTTGGTTGGAAGGCGCGGAGCGTGGCGACACGCTGGTCGTATCGATCGAGGACATTCTAGTGGATGACTATTCCTGGATTGCCATCGGACCACGGCGCGGGCCGCTTGGTGACTCCACGCGCTGGCCGGAGTTATCGAGTGACTACACCACCAAGATTTTTCGGCATACAACAGGCCCGAGCCAAACGAATCGAGATGGGACGCTCCACTTCAGCGAGCGAATCTCCTGGCCGATTACGCCATTCGTCGGCACGCTGGGCGTTGCTCCGGATCGGGAGGTAACCACCAGCATCGATGGTCAAGGCGAGTGGGGTGGGAACCTCGACATTCGCGATGCCGCGCCCGGCAATCGCATTTTCATCCCTGTTTTCCATCCGGGCGCGCTCTTCTACTTGGGTGATGTTCATGCCAGCCAAGGCGACACCGAATTCACCGGCACCGCCGCCGAGACCAAGGCCACTGTTCGCCTCCGGCTTGAGGTGATGAAAGGGAAGCGGACACCGTGGATGCGCATCGAAAAGCCTGATTCAATTGTCTCCGTGTTCGCTGCCCGGCCTCTCGAAGTCGCGGTCGAAACCGCCTCGATCAATTTAATCGATTGGTTGATTACTGATTACGGGTTTTCTGCGACTGACGCCTATTGCCTCGTGAGCGCTTGCCCTGATTTTCGGATTAACGTTTATCAAATGTGCAAGATTGCTAAGCTGAGCTATGTGGCCGGAGCAGAGATTCCAAAAAAGTATCTTGGCTGAAACCTCTGAGATACCGAAAATCCCCGGCTAAAAGCTTCTATATCCACAGAATGAAGAAAACCTTGAGTTCGTTTATCTGGCTGGCTGTTTCGCTCCTTGGAGCCTGGGCTTACGCGACGATCGCGTTGCATCGAGGCGAGCCACTGAATTCGGCCTATATCCTCGTTGCGGCCCTTTGCACCTATGCCATTGGTTTTCGGTTTTATTCCAAATGGATTGCGACCCGTGTCCTCGTGCTCGATGACCGACGGGCAACGCCGAACGAAGTCCACGATGACGGCAAAGATTTCGTAAAGACCAACAAGTGGATCGTTTTTGGACACCACTTCGCGGCCATCTCAGGGCCGGGGCCGTTGGTGGGACCTGTGTTGGCAGCGCAGTTCGGATATTTACCAGGATCGCTTTGGATACTGATCGGCGTGGTGTTAGGCGGGGCGGTTCAGGATTTTGTGATCTTGTTCTGCTCGATCCGTCGCGATGGGAAATCGCTCGGGCAAATGGTCAAAGAGGAATTGAATACGACTGCTGGCTATATCGGATTACTCGCGATTTTGGCAATCATGGTGATTCTCCTCGCGGTGCTTGCTCTGGTCGTTGTGAAAGCGTTGGCCGAGAGTCCGTGGGGTGTGTTCACGGTGGGAGCCACCATTCCAATCGCGATGCTTATGGGCGGTTATCTCCGCTACTGGCGCATTGGCAAAGTAATGGAGGCATCGGTCATCGGCGTGGTCTTGTTGCTGCTGGCGGTATGGGGAGGACAGTTCGTGCATGGGCACGCGGAATGGTCCAAAGTTTTCACTCTCAAGGAAGAGCCGTTGGCTTGGTCGATCATTCTCTACGGATTGGCCGCCAGCGTTCTTCCCATCTGGTTGTTATTGGCACCCCGGGATTACCTCAGCACATTCATGAAACTAGGGACCATCTTCGCTCTGGTCGTCGGCGTTTTTCTGGTTCTGCCGGACCTGAAGATGCCTCCGATCAGCAGATTCATCGATGGCTCGGGCCCGGTGGTGGCGGGCGCTCTGTTCCCATTTTGCTTCATTACCATTGCCTGCGGAGCTATCTCCGGTTTCCACTCGTTGATCTCGAGCGGAACCACGCCGAAGCTCGTCACACGCGAAAGTTACATTCGTCCGATCGGTTACGGCGCGATGTGCCTCGAGTCATTGGTCGCGATCATGGCTCTGATCGCCGCGTGCACGCTCGAGCCCGGCGTTTACCTGAGCATTAACATGAAAGGCGCACCCGCCGAAACCGTCGCAAAAGTGACGTCGTTTGGATTTCCAGTTACGGAAACTGAGATGAAACAGTTGGCAGATACCACGGGAGAAAAAACTCTGTTCGGCCGCACAGGTGGAGCTGCCACATTAGCCGTCGGCATGGCCCATATTTTTTCCAAGGCGGTGAGCGGTCGATGGCTGGACCTTTGGTATCACTTTGCCATCATGTTCGAGGCGCTCTTCATTTTGACCACGCTGGATGCCGGAACCCGCGTGGGGCGCTATTTGCTTCAAGATTTCTTAGGACACATCTGGAAACCTCTGGGAGAAACCCGGCGCGTCTCGGCCAACCTGCTGGCGAGCGTTCTAACTGTCGCTGCTTGGGGTTACTTCTTGATTCAAGGAGTGCGTGATCCTTTGGGCGGCATTAATTCTCTTTGGCCATTGTTCGGGATTGCTAATCAATTGCTTGCTTCCATTGCTCTGTGTCTCGCCACTACCGTCATTTTAAAAATGCATCTGGCGCCGTTGCCGGAAACGCATCGGCGCGATGGAAAGGCCCGAGTGGGCCGCCCGATTTTTGCGCTCGTCACACTGGTCCCCCTTGTTTGGCTCCTTTCGGTAACAATGACCGCCGGCTTGGAAAAGATTTTCCACTCCGATCCGCGGATCGGGTTTCTCTCCCAGGCCAAAGCCCTCGACGGCAAAGCACCTTCGCTTCGACAAGCAGTGATCACGGCGCGAGCTACTGGCAACGCACCAGCCATTGCAACGGCGGAGAAAGGGCTCCAGGACAATCGAACACTCCGCTTTAATCAAATGTTGGATGCTACCGTCGCGGGTATTTTCCTGACCTTGGTCGTGCTGATCGTGATTCTTTGCGTGCGAGAATGGATTCTTCTAATCGCCCGACGTCGGCTTGCCGTTTTGCACGAGAGCGCCCCCGTCTGGCTTCCGGACTACGCTATTGCGGAAGGAAAGCCGCTGCGGCTATTCAGTCTCTTGACTTTGGCTTTAGGGTTGGCCAAGGAGCTCTCAGGCGAAGCAGCCTTGGAGCGGGCGCACCATCAGGCAAACCTCTGCGGATGCGGCTCGAAATTATCAACCGACTGTCCGCCTGCGATTGAAATCGATCTACTCGGTGAGAAGAAAGCGGTCGGAGACCAAGAAAAGCGGCAGCAACTTTTCGAGGAGATCACCGAGCATCGCTTTAATGGAATCAATCGCTGCTGTTAGAGCACTCATCAATAGATTTTCCGTGTCCCAAATTCCCATGCCACGAATAGGATTGTTTGGCGGCTCTTTTGATCCGGTTCATTTTGGACACCTCCTGGTGGCCCAAGCTGCACGCGAGGAGTGCCAACTCGACCGGCTTTTCTTTATTCCAGCGGCACAATCCCCGTTTAAACTAGAGGCCTCATTGGCACCTGCTTCGGAACGGCTTCGCCTCCTTCGGTTGGCTTTAGCGGGGCAAAGCTCCTGCGCGGTGGATGAACAGGAAATTCTGCGAGGAGGAATCTCTTACACGATTGACACGGTAAGGGACTACATCCGACGTTTCCCAACCGGAAAGTTTTTTTATCTTATCGGCGCCGATCACGTTCAACAGCTACCGAGATGGCGCGATGCCCCCGAGTTAGCTCGCCTGGTCGAGTTTTTGATCATTCCGCGCCCAGGTGAAATGCAGCGGCCACTTCCCGAACCTTTCCAAGGACGGCCGTTGAAAGGCTTCCCGCTTGGGGTTTCGGCATCTCAAATTCGCGAGCGAGTCCGGGGCGGTTTGCCCATTGATCTGTTGGTTCCGAGAACCGTTGCAGAAGCCATCCACAATAATCGGCTTTATCTTTGAAGCAGATTGCGCCATCTTTTGATCCAATGGATTCAAAGAAACTAGCGCTGAAGTGCCGGGAAGTGGCAGATAACAAGAAGGCCGAAAACATTGTGATCCTCGATGTGAGCGAAGTCTCGTCGATCACCGATTACTTTGTCATCGCAACCGGCACGAGTAAACCTCATCTCCGAGCGATCATAGATGAAATCAAAGATAGCCTTCAAAAGGATGACAACTTAAAGCCACGAGCCACAGATGGCAGCCTTCAAACCGCGTGGATCGTGCTCGATTATTTCGACGTTATTGTTCACGTAATGAGCGCCGAAGTTAGGGAACACTACGACTTGGAAGGCCTGTGGGGAGATGTCCCCCGGATCAGAGCACGCAAAGCCAAATCCCCTGCAAAGAAAGCCGCTAAGCGCTAAGATGGTGCCACGGCAATGCTCCCTGAGCGACCTGCCATCAAATGACTCTCACACATTCCTGGCGGGCGTTTGAGCGGATGTTTTGAGCATATCGTCGAAGAGCCTCTTAAAATCTTCTAAACCGGTGGCGGGAATGATGATATTGTCGCGCCGCCCGTTTACATCTTCCGTAATCCGCAGGAACCGACCCCGTGGGTTTTCCTTCAGCGTGAAGATAAAGGTTTTTCGCTCAATTTGAATCTTTTCGGTTTTGATCGTCTCCTCAACGACTTGGGGTTTTGGCCCCGACATCGAATGAGAACTCTGGCCGTAAGGCGATGGACGTTCGTTCGAGATCATACAACTTCCTTTCAGATTGGCACCGTACAATGCCGCCGTTTTTACTTACCTTTAAAGACACTTACGAGCATCGGTTTGTCAACCTCTGAATTTGTTTACGTTCAGAAACCGTCCGGGCGCAGTGAACGCAGTCACTTGGAGCAAATGGACAAATAGTCCAAGAGTTACGAGCAAATTCGCCATTTGCGCAACCGCGTGCCAGGCTTTGAATGATTTGCTGGCTTGCTCCCTCTGCTGAGGTGTCGAGCGTACACCATAGATTTCCAAATGAAGCTTTTGTAGCTTTGGCTGCATGACCAAACCACCCTCCAACCCCAGGCCAATCAGGCCCAAAACGAGGTAAAGCACCCAACGCCTCAATGGTCTGCCCGCATAAAGCCATTCTCCTGACAAATGCGCTAGGGCGATTCCGCCGCACCAATACTGTAAAACAAAATAACGCTCCAACACGATCTGAGCCGCCGCACCGGCATGGGATCGAGGAAGAATGCTTAACATGTCAGCCGAAAAAAATGCCGGCCCCACTCCAAAGGTCAAAAAGATGGCAGCCCCAAACCAGATGGCAGCATTCGTAATCCCTAATAATCTGAGAAAGACGATCACGCGGCAAAGCTAGAAAAAAATATATCCAGTGCCAAGCTCCTATTCGCAGCACAACCTTTGGAAGTTTCCATCCCTTTCGTGATTGGAAATTCCAGTAGACCACTTTACCCTGACGCCTCTATGAAACGTTATTCATTGTCCCTTCCGACCACCTTGGCGCTGGCTTACTTTGTAGTTGTCTCGCAGAACGCTCTGCCTTCGGAAACCTCGCAAACCAAAGCCGAGCCACCTTCGAACGAAACGGCCACTCAGAAATCCGCCGCCACCAAAGAAGCCCCTGCTCCCAGCGTCGCCACCCGAGCTGAACTCGAACAAAAGTTCAAAGAGACACTCTCAAATTCTGTCCTGGTAGGCCGCTGGTGCCTGGTGACTGATGGCAAGCTCGGCGAGGAGCGCGAGGAAAAGTACACCATCCGAAGCGTCACCAAGCTGGGTGAGGATGTCTGGATCATTTCAGCCAGGGTCCAATATGGCAACAAGGACGTCACGGTGCCCGTACCCGTGCAAGTGAAATGGGCCGGCGACACACCGGTCATTTCGATTACGAACCTCGGATTGCCTGGTCTGGGCAGCTACACCGCGCGGGTCGTGATCTACGACCAGATGTACTCAGGGACCTGGTCTGGTTCGAATCACGGCGGACTCTTGCACGGCCTTATTAAGAAAGTGGAATGATCTCGCCTCGCGAAAAACCCGAGTTCCTTTCCAAACTCTACGGCTGAACCGGCGGTCACCGATGGCCAGCGTGGGTCTTACCTCGTCGGCGCAGGACGGTTCAAAAGGAGAAACGTGCCGAGCTTGGACGCCGTCAGCACGTCCGGTCGCCCATCGGTGTTAACGTCTGTGACAGTGATTTGCACGCCGAGCCCGGACTGGTTGTCAATCAAGTGAGGCACAAAGCGCGCGCCTCCGTTAGGCAAACGCACCAACTGGAACCAGTAGTTGACCGGTTCGGCCATCGGCTCGATGTCGCCGGTTGGACCGTGCGCCCAACGGCGTTTGCCTGTGACGATGTCTTTCAGGCCATCGCCGTCGAGATCCGCGAGTGCCAGGGCGTGCGGCTGCGTGAAGGCCACTCCGTATTTCGTCTCCTCCGACCTGTCGCCCATGATGACGTGCTTGCGGAAGGTGATGACACCGTCTTCGCGAACCTGCTCGAACCACGCCAAACCCCATCCGTGCGCGTCGAGGCTAGTAATAATGTCGCTATCTCCATCACCGTCCACGTCATAGGCAAACATCTGCGCGCCCCCGCGGTCGGCAAACTTGAACCTATTTTCCTTCCACAGCTCCCCCTTTTTCGCAGGCTGCTCGAACCACCCTTCATTTAGGATTAAGTCGAGCCGCCCGTCGCCGTTGATGTCGCCAATCCCCGTGCCGTGGTAAAAGTGATGCCATTGACCTTCAGCCGTGACCGGTTTGAAGAGCCACGGGTTCGTTGGTTCGATCCAATTGGGTTGAATCAACCCCCAATGGTTTTCCCAGTGCGCGACCAACTCCGGCCTCCCATCGCCATCGGCGTCGAGGAACGGAGGGGTTTCGCCCTGCACCCGATGAAACGCAAAATGCTTCTTCCAATGGCCTGGCTTGCCTTGCGGATTCTCGTACCAAAATGCCGGGTGCAAATGCACACGGCCCAGCACGAGAATGTCCGGCCAACCGTCGCCATTAAGGTCATGCACCCACGAGAACATGCTGTTCGATGGATTGGGCGCGGGGTCGAGAGGCTCAGCGGGATAGAATTCGTGCTTCTGTTGGAAGTCAGGACCCGCGTACCAGAACGGCCCGGCCACCACGTCAATGTTGCCATCACGATCGATGTCGCCTGTCGTCACACCGTCGCAGAAGTAGAGGTCGCTCAAGACACGCTTCTCGAAGGCAATGGGCGAAGGTGGTTCAACCGCAGAAACCAAATCCGAGGAGAGAGACGAAGCGACCAATGCAAGGAATAATAAACGGGGCATATCCAGAAGATAAAGCGAACGCACAACCCAAACGCAAGCCTTCAAATGCTGCCGGCAAAAGCCTTTCAATTATTCTCAAAAGACCGGGCAAAGGCGCAGCCAACAGTCAGCACTGCCGACGCCGTCTAATAGTTCAGCGTAGTCCCGGCGCGTCGCCATCCACGCGGATGCACTCGCGCGGTGTAAGCGCCGCAGCGACGGTGGATCCACATCGTCCCCAGATAAAAAGCGCGCTTGCTTCCTCTGTCAAATGGGCTAAGAGAACTGCGATGACAATCGACAGGGTACGGGAATTTTACGACATGACGCCATTCCGGCCGTTTACGATTCACTTGGCCGACGGACGGTCCATCCGTGTCCACCACCGCGAATTCATTATGGCAACTCCTAGCGGCCGCACGGTCATCGTTTGTCAACCGGACGACACGCTCAACGTGGTGGATGTCGAACTCGTCACCGATATCGAAGTCAGGACCGCGAAGAACGGACGTCGTCCCACATCTTAGGAAATATCAGGAATCGTAGGTATCCGCGACACGCAGTTTGGTTTATGAACTTTTTCGAACAGTTTCAGCTTCAGCAAACGCGCCGGAGCTTTCTTGGCCGAGCGGCGACAGGGATTGGGTCAATGGCCTTGACCTCGCTATTACAGCCATTGGCGCTGGCCGTCGGCAAACCAATTGCCCAGAAGGAACCCAAATGGCCGGGGATCGTCAATCCGCTACACGTTCCAGCTCGCGCCAAGCGGGTAATTTTTCTCACGATGGCGGGCGGTCCATCGCACTTGGAAACTTTGGACTACAAACCGGAGCTGGCGAAGCTGAGCGGCCAACCGATGCCGGAATCCTTCACGAAAGGCCAACAGATCGCGCAGCTTCAAGGCCAGAAGCTAACCTGCCTGGCACCGCAACACCTCTTCGAGAAATACGGCCAATCGGGCCAGCAGATCAGCACCGTGCTTCCGCACATAGCAAACATTGCGGATGACATCTGTATTATTCGGTCCCTGCACACCGAGCAAATCAACCATGATCCGGCTCAGGCCTTCATGAACACCGGAACATCCATCGCAGGCCGGCCCAGCATGGGTTCGTGGCTGCTTTATGGCTTGGGGAGCGAGTGTGAGGATTTACCGGGCTTCATAGTGCTCGTCTCTTCAGGAGGAGGACAGGATCAGCCTATCGCGGCGCGCCAATGGCACAGCGGATTTCTTCCGAGCCGATTTCAAGGCGTTCAGTTTCGTTCCAAAGGCGACGCCGTCCTATACGTGAACCGCCCCAATGGCGTTTCAGCCGACAGCCAGAAGGATGTGATTGATACGGTAAATTCTCTCAATCGCGTCTTCAACGACTCCATCGATGACCCTGAGATCGCGACGCGCATCAGCCAGTACGAAATGGCGTTTCGCATGCAAACGAGCGTGCCCGGGCTGATGGACATTTCCGATGAGCCCGCTCACATTCTCGAGATGTACGGCACGAAGGGAGGCGACGGCTCATTCGCGGCGAACTGCTTGCTCGCGCGAAGACTCGCCGAGCGCGGCGTCCGTTTCGTTCAGCTTTATCATCGCGGATGGGATCATCACGGCGGCGTGAAGAACGGCGTGAAAACCACTGCGGGCTTGGTGGACAAGGCTTCAGCCGCACTCGTGACAGATCTCAAGAACCGGGGCATGCTCGATGACACTTTGGTCGTTTGGGGCGGTGAGTTTGGCCGCACGCCAATGGCCCAAGGCGATGGCCGCGATCATCACATCCGGGGTTATTCGATGTGGATGGCGGGCGGCGGGATCAAGGGCGGCATCAGCTACGGCAACACCGATGAACTCGGATACAACGCCGTTGAAAATCCGGTGCACGTCCATGACTTCCACGCCACGATGCTTCAACTCCTGGGCATCGATCATAAACAGCTCACTTTCCGTTTCCAAGGCCGAGACTTCCGGCTCACGGACGTCGGTGGCAACGTCGTTCAAACCATCCTGTCTTAGGCTCCTCCGGCTCTCGACACTCCAATTTTAATGAAGTTCCGCAGCTATTGGCTGGCTCGATTCGAATCACAAATAACCGGATCAGACATCTCAGAATCTTACCCGTCGCCTCCTTCGCTGCCATAGAGCTTGTCCCAAAACCGGGTGTTTTTCAAAACTGATTTTCATCATCAGCGGGGCAGTGATTTTCAGCGAAATTATTCACATTTTCCTGCCGGAGAATTCCTCAATCTTAAATTTTGGAATGACTCCTCCCGTGTCAACGCTCCCTCTGGCGCTAAGCGGCCTTAAGCAGGGACGCCATTTTCTTAGCTTTCGTTTTCCGCATCCGGGCCAGCATCCAAAAGTTGTGCGTTAGCGCTCCCCAGGCCACCGCCAGTTCCCGGTTTTCAAATCCTTTGGCCCGCATCGGCCGTCCGAAAAATCCCCCTTTCAATATCCCAATGCGGGCTTCGGTTTGGCTGCGCCGCCGTTGCAGCGCCGAAAACTTTTTCCCCTTCTTCCGACTCTTCAGCTCCTCGGTTTCCATTGCTTGCAGGTGACCCTGCGGCAACGGTTGCGTGCCTCGGCACCTGGGCTGACACCCAGGGCGGTGCTGGAAACGTTGGGTGGGTGCAAATGCTGGATTTGGAAGTGCCGACAACCGACGGACGATGGCTGGTGACGAGCCGCTATACGCAGCCGGAGAAGGCCGTGGATTTGTTGCTGGCACGACTGAAAATGAAGCTACCCGATCAACCACCACCCCGTCTGAGCACAGAAAAAACGCTGATCAACTGATCAGTTGGAGTTCAAAAAATGTACTGAAGAACTTTTGCGACGAATTTCGAAAAACCCCAGGAAACCCTCGGGTCGCCAGAAAAACAATGCCCCAGTGTAGAAAGTTGGGCTAGCCGCAAGAGAACGCATAGGTCGCAAAGAGAGAGGGTTTTTCACAATCAGCCTTTTGACATCTCCCGGATGGGAGACTTGAGAATAGCCCGCCCTTTCAAGGGTGGGCTTGCGTCGTAGGAGGCCAAGTCCCGAAGGGACGGTTGAGTTTTCCCGTAAAGGGGTCAGTCAAGAATGGCGCTTAGATAAGGCCTCGAATTTCTTGCTCAATTCAAGAGATGCTGCTGCCTCGGCCCCAATTCGTCCCGGAGGGACTTGTGAGAATTAGCCCAGCGTTTCAACGCTGGGTTAGTGCAGTCGGAG
>CAMAWP010000055.1 GCA_945861765.1 Akkermansia muciniphila
GTTGCGAGACGGTTGAACACAGGATCAGCCCTGCGTTTTCGCTGATCCCGGAGGCGTAGTGCGTCGGGGCAACATCGGTCGATCATACTGTTGTCCTCAGTTGCTGACGCCTTTTGCGCATGTTGGCAAAAATAGTTCGGAGCGTCGGCACAGCGTTCACAGTCCTCTCCGTGAGGGTAAAATGCCTCAATGACAGGGCAGCCAACCCCACGGCTACGGCAAATAGGAATTAGCAGCAATTCTCAGTTTGACCCAGGGCACCTTCCGTTCGCCGTATGTAGTCCCGGCTTTAGCCGGTTTTCACGGGGCGACCGGCTAAAGCCGGGACTACATACCTCCCAAAATGAGAACACCCCGAACTTTGTGCGCGCATTGCGCCCTTGAACGGTGGGGCGAGACTCTCTCCGAGCTGTAGTCTCCGAGCCGGAAGCCGTCGAGCCCTGACATGCTCGATCGCCAGAAAAGGTCAGGGTTCGACGGAGTCTCACCCCACCCAGGTTCATGGGCAGGGAACACCTCCGACATTGGACCCGCATCGGGAGCATGAACCTGGGAGCGCCGGCGTCTCGCCGGCGAGTTGCTGTGGCGAAATTAGGAACACGCCGGCGAGACGCCAGCGCTCCCAGGTCAGGTTCATGGAGAGAATTGCTGAGAACGTTCGGACAGACTGAGCCACCTCGCGCTGATCGGCAGCGATCGAGAGACAACAAGGTCCAATAGCTCAAATGATCAAGCTGGATTCGACGAATAAGTTTAGGCAGACTGCGCTGTGGTCATAACGCGAAACGTAAAAGGCATACCTATGAAATTCACTCGCCGTTCGTTCCTGTCCGCTGCCGCCGCCAGCGCGGCGTCACTGGCCTCAGGCGCAGAATCCCAGTCCGCTCAGCCCGCCAAAGCGACGAAAACCAAGTTCGGCATTTCGACATACTCCTACTGGCATTTTCGCCCACCCAAAGTTTCAATCGAAACGGTCATCGAAAAGGCCAGTCAACTCGGCGTGGAAGGTGTCGATATCTTGCACCGGCAAATGGACATTCCGGAGAAGGCACCTTTGGATGCGGCTGGCCAGGGTTACTTACGCAAACTCAAACGCCACGCTTTCATCAATGGGATTGACCTCATCTGCGTCTCGACACACCAGAACTTCGTCAGCCCGAAGCCCGAGGAGATCGCGCAGAACGTCGAGCACACGAAGAAATGCATCGAGATCGCTTACGAACTCGGCGCCCCATGCATTCGCATCAACACGGGACGTTGGAACACGGTGGACTTCGATACGTTGATGGCCAATCGCGGGATTGAACCAGTTCTGGCAGGTCACACCGAAGACGAAGGCTTTAAGTGGTGCATCGACGCCATTCAGCGCTGCCTGCCGAAAGCCGAGGAATGCGGAGTGATCCTCGCGCTGGAGAACCATTGGGGCCTCGCGCGCACGCCGGAAGGGTTGCTGCGCATCCTGAATAATATCCAATCCCCCTGGCTCGGCGCGCTGATGGACACGGGGAATTATCTGGAGAATCCTTACGACAAGTTAAAGCAGATCGCGGCAAAAACTGTCTTCGCCCAAGCGAAGACGTATTACGGTGGTGGCGAGTGGTACACCTTGGACCTCGACTACCAACGCATCGCAAAAATCCTGGCTGACGTCAATTATCACGGCTATGTCTCGCTTGAATTCGAAGGCAAAGAAGCCGCCGATACTGGCGTGCCGAAAAGCATTGAGATGCTGCGAAAGGCTTTTGGCGGTTAGACTCGACGCGGATTAAAGACATCCGACGCCGGGGCGGCCGATGGTTCGCGCCGAACCGCATTTTTCAGCGACTACAGCCGACGATAAACCCCATTCAATCAAACATCTTGCCTGGATTCAAAATGCCGTTTGGGTCCAGAGCGCGTCGGAGTTCGCGCATGACGCGCATCTGGACGTCACCGAGAAATTTTGGAAGGAATGTTTTTTTGGCGAGTCCGACGCCATGCTCCCCGGTGATGGTGCCGCCGAGGCGGATTGCTTCGTCGAAGATTTCTTTGAAGGCTTCTTCGACCCGATGCATTTCGTCTTTGTTGCGTTCGTCTGTGAGGAAGGTTGGATGCAAATTACCGTCGCCCATGTGACCGAATGTGCCAATTTTCAGCCGATATTTCCTCGCTATGGCTTCGACGAAACGGATCATCTTGGCCAGCTCGCTGCGCGGGACCGTCGCGTCCTCCAAGATGGTTGTCGGCGAGACCCGCGCGAGCGCCGAGAACGCAGATCGGCGTGCGCTAGCGAGCTTCACGCCCTCGGCCTCGTCCTTGGCTACGCGGACTTCGAGGCAGCCGCATTCGCGACAGATTGTTTCCATTTGCGCGGCCTCTTCGGCGACGACCGCAGGGTGGCCATCAGTCTCCATCAACAAGAGAGCTTCGCAATCTAACGGCAAACCGATCTTCGCGTAATCCTCGACGCAATGAATCGTAATGCGGTCGAGGAACTCGAGGGTGCAAGGAATTATGTGCGCGGCGATTATCGCCGAGACAGCTTCCGCGGCGTGGTCCATCTGGGCGAATGTGGCGACCATGGTCTTTTTCGCGACAGGCTTTGGAATCAATCGCAGCAACACTTTTGTGATGACGCCCAGTGTTCCTTCCGAGCCGATGAACAGATCCTTCATCGAATAACCGGCCACATCTTTCACACATTTATTGCCTAGCCACATGACTTCGCCGGTCGGCAACACGACCTCCAAGCCCATGATGTAATTGCGCGTCACACCATACTTGAGACCTCGGAGCCCACCTGAATTTTCGGCGACATTGCCGCCGATCGTGGAAATCTTCATCGAGCCCGGGTCAGGCGGATAAAAGAGACCGACGGCGTTGGCGGCATCGGCAATGGTCACTGTGGTCGCGCCAGGCTCGACGAGCATCGTGAGATTCGCACGGTCCACTTCAAGGATTTTGTCCATCTTCACCGTACACAGAACAACGCAATCCCGGCTTGGAACGCTGCCCCCGCTCAACCCGGTCCCAGATCCGCGCGTGACAACGGCGACCTTGGTTTCATTGGCAAGCTGCAGAAGGCGGACGACTTCCTGAGCGGTCCCGACAAAAGCGACACAACCGGGCATCTGTTGAATTGCGGCAGTGCCATCGAAGGAATAACAGATCAGGTCCTCCTGCGCCGTGAGGACATTGCCATTCCCGACGATGGCTCTCAAACGTTCCACAAAATTCGAGGCTAAAGGCATAAAGTCATCGGAATAGAAATGCGGTTAGACCCCGGGTTCAAGTCTATTAAGAAAAAAATCGTTTGCTATCAACTTCGATTCCGCAATGATTTCGACATGAGTAAAACCGTCAACCCGAGCAAACGTTTTGCCGCCTATCCGCGTCTGAACCCACTGGGCATCGGGGAAAACATCTCTGCCGCCGACCTTATTGACCAAACGTTTCTCGCCTACAACGGCGGCCGCCTTCGCGAGGCGGCCCACCTGCTGACCGAGAAGATGCTGCCCAAGGACGGTTTCATCGGCCTGAGCCTTACCGGCGCGCTCACCCCGGCCGGTTTGGGTAAGTCGTGTCTCATCCCTTTGATGAAGGCAGGCTTCGTCGATTGGATCGTCTCGACCGGAGCGAACCTGTACCACGACATCCATTACGGGCTCGACATGAAGCTCTACGCTGGCTCGCCATTTCTCAACGATGTGGATCTCCATCGGGACGGTGTCATTCGGATTTACGATATTCTCTTCGATTACAATGTGCTGCTCGACACCGATGCTTTTGTTCGCGAGGTCATCGGAGGCCCCGAATTTCAACGGCCAATGGGCACGGACGAGTTTCATTATCTCCTCGGAAAATACGTGGCTGAGCGCGGCAAAAAATTACGGCTGAAAGACAGCTCGATTCTCGCCACAGGATACGAATGCGGCATTCCCATTTTCACGAGCAGCCCCGGCGACAGCTCCATCGGCATGAACGTCGCCGCCATGGCCCTGCGGGATTCCAAGCTCCTCTTTGACGTGAATCGCGATGTGAACCAGACTGCCGCCATTGTCTATGAAGCCAAATCCAGCGGACACAAATCGTCTGTCTTCATTCTAGGCGGCGGTTCCCCAAAGAACTTCATGCTCCAGACGGAGCCGCAAATCCAGGAAGTCATGGGCATCCCGGAAAAGGGGCACGATTATTTTCTCCAATGCACCGATGCGCGTCCGGACACGGGCGGGTTGAGCGGAGCCACACCCGCCGAAGCGGTGAGCTGGGGAAAGGTGGATCCCGACTCGTTGCCGGATTGTGTTGTCGCTTATGTGGACTCCACCATCTCTCTGCCGTTGCTGACGGCGTATTGCCTCAGTCGCGTCAAGCCGCGCAAGTTGAAGCGGCTCTATGATCGTCGCGACGAAACACTGGATCGAGTTAAAGCGAAATACCTCAAGACGGGCACCGTGACAAAGATTAAAACGAGCCGGAAGATCGCGAAACGCGCCAGCAGCGTCGGGTTAAACAAAACGTAAGATCGGGATCGATGAAACAGAGCGGTGGGCGCGCGGCAAGCAGGTGTCTCAAGGGCGAAACCACTGAATCTCTCGTTGACTCCTAAAGGCCGTTTGCTAGGCTGTCCGCCAGCGCAAAGAACGAGCAGTGCTGGTGTCGGTCAGTATGACAGATTGTCGGTCGCCCACTCGGCGGCTTTCAGCGATTCCTGCGGGTGCAGAATCTCCCCCACTGGGTTTCTTGAGCTAAGAATCAAATAAATCCAAATGAACCAATCCAGACTATTCGTTGGCAATCTTTCTTACGAAACGATGGAAAACGACTTGCAAGAATACTTCTCACAAGCTGGCGTTGTTACTTCGGTCAACCTCATGTTAGACAAGTTCACGGGGAAGTCTCGCGGGTTTGCCTTCGTTGAGATGTCCTCGGTCGATGAGGCTAACAAGGCTGTCGAAATGTTCCACGGCAAGGAACTCCAGGGGCGGGCATTGACCGTCAATATTGCTCGCCCGAAAGAGGAGCGCGCCCCCGGCCCTGGTGGTTACCGCGGAGGCCGTGACGGAGGCGACCGTGAAACCGGACGTCGCGAGCGTTACTAACCTCTGAATCTGGTTGCACGCGGCCGGAGGTGATTTCACGACCGGCCTTTTTTTATTGGATTAAGCATTTGACACCATTCGCTGCGAATTTTAGGTTGAACCAACAAAGCTATGTCTGAAAATATTCCAAACCCACCCGCTGGCGCTCTTCCTCCGAAGCCTGCGGAAGCTGCCAAAGTGCAACCCAAGAAAGAAACGGTTCGGATTAATTTACCCCCGAAACCAACGGCTGCACCGACGATTAAAATTCCGGCGCCTTCTGCTGTAGCCGCCGCTACTCCGGCTCCGGCTGCCCCCGTCGCTGCTGCCTTGGCGACGTCCGCTTCGGCTGCGCCTCCGACACCGGCCCCGGCGCAACGCCCAGGTGCGGCTGCCGCGCCACGACAGGCGCCAAGTTCCCGCTCAACCGCTCCCGGCGCGTCTGGCGTTAAAGGGATTGATAAAGGCTTGGCTGTTGTGGCAATGCTTGTTGCGCTAGGTGTAGCGGGCCATGTAGCTTGGCTGTCTTTTAGATAATGTGGATCAAAAACCCGTAATGATCTTACGGGGTCTTCGTAGGAAGGAATGCTTATGGCTGTTGCCAATGTTGTAGTTTTGACCGGAACCAATTTTACCGAGGAAGTTATCAATTCGCCGACGCCGGTCCTCGTGGATTTTTGGGCGGAATGGTGCGGGCCATGCAAAATGATTGCGCCAATACTCGATGAGATCGCCGGCGAATACGACGGCAGGCTAAAGATCGGAAAGGTCAACATCGACGAACAGCAACAGTTGGCCGCTCAACACGGCATTCGTGCGATCCCCACGCTGCTGCTGTTCAAGGATGGTGAAGTGGCAGAGCAAATCGTTGGAATGCGCAGCAAGCGCGACCTCAAAGCCAGCATCGATCGAGTAGCCGGTTAGCATCCTTTATCGGTCGCAACACTTGTTGCACCGCTGCTGGCTTGGTGACGGGGTATGCCACTCATCGTAACACCTAGACAACTCGGCTTGCGGGCAGAATTCTACCATCAGATTGGAACTTTGTTGTCTGCTGGCTTGCCTCTACTGAGCACGCTGGAGATGCTCCTGAAAAATCCCCCGGCACGATCATTTCGAAAGCCCATTACTCAACTTATTTCTGACATTGAGCAAGGTTCGACATTCAGCGAAGCCATGCTCCGGACTGGCCACTGGATGCCGTCCTTCGATAGGGCTCTCTTGCAAGCTGGCGAGCAAAGCGGCCGGATGGACGCATGCTTCAAGCTATTAGGTAACTATTATACGGAGCGCGCCCAATTGGTCCGCCGCACCTTGGGCCAACTCACCTATCCCTTCTTCCTCCTGCATTTCGCCATCTTTATCGGTCCGTTCCCAAAGCTGTTTCTCGGCGGCGACGTTCTTTCTTATCTCGGACAAACCGTCGGCGTGCTCATCCCCTTCTATGCCGTCGCTTTCGTCCTTATCCTAGCGTGCCAGGGACGGCATGGCGAATCGTGGCGCAGTCTGGTCGAGCGGGTGGGCGGTTGTGTGCCACTCCTCGGGACGGCCCGACGGCATCTGGCGCTCGCGCGTTTGTCGGCCGCATTGGAAGCGCTGCTCACTGCTGGTGTCTCGATCATCAACGCATGGGAACTGGCCGCGGCAGCGAGCGGGTCGCCTGCGTTGCGTCGGACTGTAGTAGCTTGGCGGCCTCGCGTGGAGCACGAAGGCGAACGTCCTTCCGAAGTAGTGAGTCAAAGCTCCGAATTCCCTGAGCTATTCGCGAATCTCTATCATACGGGCGAGATCAGCGGAAGCCTCGATGACACCCTGAGACGGCTCCATCGCCATTACCAGGAGGAAGGCTCCCGCAAATTGCAGCTGTTATCCGAGTGGTTTCCTCGCTTGGTCTATCTCGGCATCGCGCTTGTCATCGCGTTCCGAGTGGTCTCGTTCTGGACGGGTTACTATTCTGGAATCATGGAAAGCTTCCAATAACCTGGCACCATGACCCTTTCTGAAATTCTCGCGAATGAAGATCTGCGCCAGCACGAGTTTCCGGTGGCTCGGAACTCGATCTTTCTGGCGCACGCGGGAGTTTGCCCATTGCCACGACGCGTCGCCGAAGCCGTCCGCAGCTACGCATCGCAATGCACACAAGGTGATCAAGAATCGTTGCTTCCTGCCCATCAACTTCAGAAATCCCGTGAGCTGGCGGCGCGACTCCTTGGAGCGAGCCGTGATGAAATCGCGTTCGTCGGTCCTACTTCACTTGCTCTGAGCTTTGTCGCAAGTGGACTCCGGTTCAAAAAGCACGAGAACATCTTGATTTACCATGATGACTATCCTTCCAATGTCTATCCCTGGCTGGCGCTCGCGGAAAGACGAGTTGAAGTGCGCTTCCTCAATATCAGGGAATTAGGCCGCATCCGACCCGTGGACGTGATCGGACAGGTCGATGAACAAACCCGATTGGTCGCGCTGGCTTCCTGTCATTTCGTCGCGGGCTATCGGATTGACCTGCGTGCCATCGGCAACCTTTTAAGAGAGCGTAACATTCTCTTCTGCGTCGATGGCATTCAAACGCTCGGCGCTTTTCCGACATCGGCCCAACACATCGACTTCCTCGCCGCCGATGCCCACAAATGGCTACTGGGCCCTTGTGCGGCGGGGATCTTATACGTTCGCAAATCACTGCAGGAACGATTGCAGCCGACTGTTTACGGTTGGAACAATGTGCGATGTCCCAACTATGTCGCTCAGGAGGAAATCGCCTTTCGCCCGGACGCACAGCGCTACGAAGCTGGATCTTACAACCTGCTCGGCCTGGTTGGCCTGAATGCGGCGCTCGAGCTGCTGCTTGAAATTGGAATCGATAACATCGCTGCCGAACTGCTGCGAAAACGCGCTTGGTTAGTCCCCGCGCTCCAGGCCAAAGGTTATACCGTGCTTCATGCCGATGCTCCGCCGGAGAACGCCAGCGGCATTGTCACGTTGTACAGTCCGGATACGGACCTGCCCGCGCTCCACGAGCGTCTCGAAGCCAAACAGATCATGACCTCCCTGCGAACCGATCGCTCTGGCCAGCGTTACATTCGACTCTCGCCCCACTTTTACAATACGGACGCGGAGCTTCATCGCGTCCTCGATTTGCTCTAGCTTGGAACTTGTGCGGATGGGTGGTCGCGACTAAACAATGCCTGATTGCTCGGAGTCGTGACGCGTCTTCGGCTAAGATTTCTTGAAACATTTTCCCAACCAAAAACTATGAATACCGCAAAAGACCTCACTCAAGAACCCGCACGCAGTCCGCGAGTCCGCATTGGTGGTTATGCCCTGCTCGCCCGCATGGCCGACAAAGGCCGCGCATCGCTGAACGGCACCGCCGGCGACTATCACTTCGACTGCCCGGTTGATAACATTCTATTCAGCTTCAAGGGCGTGAAAGGCGCGGAGGTAATGCCTTTGCTCGCGTCCGGCGCGAGCGACGGCGAAATCGCCGCCTGGCTGGAGACCCACGGCACGCCCAAGACAGCGGCGGAAGTCACGGCGTGGGCGGATTCGATCGAAGCCAGCAGCCCTTTTAACAACCTGGAGAAAAGGGCTTGGTTTGCTCGCGAATGCGCGGGGCTGGGATTGAAACCCGAATGCACCACTCTCTTCGATTATCTGGAGGCGGATGACCGCGCCAGTTTCAAGAAGTGAAGTCAAACAAACGTCAGGGCTTTCACCCTGCCAGCCAGCTCCATTCCTTCGTCGCGGACCGTTTCAGTCGTGGGCGACCGCTATACTTTCATCGTCACCGGCGAGGAAACCGGCGGCGCGTTTGCGCTGATGGATTTCCATGTGCGGACCCTTCATCCTTCATCCCCGCACTCGGCGCAATTCGCCTTCGCTCGCGGTGAACATTCAATGACCTTGCCGCGCCGGTCGAACTCGAAAGTGCAGCATTCGTTGAGCATTTGCTTCAATTGCGCGCGCCCGCGTTGCACGCGCGACTTCGCGCCCGAAAGCGAGATGCCCAATCGCTCGGCAAGTTGTTGCTGCGTCAAACCGTCGAACTCCGTCCGCACCAACGCTTCGCGATACGGCTCGGGCAAGCTGTCCATCATACGCAGGAACGCCGTCTGGAGATCAGCGATCTCCACTGATGACGGCTCCGCCTCCGCGGCCAGCGTCTCAGGCACTTCCACGGTTTCCTTGCGGGCACGGTAGTGGTCAATGATGGCGTGTCGGGCGATCAGATAAATCCAGCTTGGCAGCTTCGCCGGGTCTTTGAGTTGGCCGAGCCGCGCCTGAATTTTCACAAAGACATCCTGCAAGATGTCCTCCGCCGTGGCCGGGTCAGCCACCCGCGCGCGGATGAATTGACGCAGCTTCTCGGCGAACTCGTGCCAAATATTTTCGAGCGTGGCGTTCATGATCCCTGTTCCTCGGTAGCAGCCGACGTGAGTCGGCTCTGACCAGTCGGAGCGGACTCATGTCCACTGCTACGATGGCTCGAAGTCGGTTTCACTGCCTCTATGGTGGCCGAGCCTACGAACTCTTCGATCCGCCTGCCCGGAAACCATGTGCATATAATCTTGCGGCTTCCGGCCTTCGGCTCAATGCGAATCTGCGTGAAGCCCACCTCGGTCAGCCAAGCTTTGATCTCGTCCACCGTCGAAGCGCCCGCCACACAACAGGAGTAAAGCTCCCAATCTTTGCGGAGCGGCTCCGGAATTTCCGCCAGCGCCACCACATCCGAGATCGCCAGCCGCCCACCCTGCTGCAGCACGCGGAACGCCTCGCGAAATACGCGTGGCTTGTCCGGTGAAAGGTTGATCACGCAGTTCGAGATGATCGCCTCCATGGAATCATCCGCGACCGGCAGACTCTCGATTTCTCCGAGGCGGAACTCGACGTTGGGGTAGCCGCCGACCCTCTGATTCTGCCGAGCTTTGCTGACCATCTCGGGCGTCATGTCCACGCCGATGACGAAGCCGGTCGGCCCAACCGCTCGCGCGGCCAGAAACGAATCGAAGCCTGCGCCGCTGCCGAGATCCAGCACCGTTTCCCCCGGCTGCAAGGCCGCGATCGCCTGCGGATTGCCGCAGCCCAGCCCGAGATTGGCGCCTTCGGGGACGGCGTTGGTTTGTTCTGGCGAGTAACCCAGCCCTTGGGAAATGGCGCTTGCAGTGTGATCGGTCAGCGCGGTTTCTGTTGTCGAGCCACAACAGGACGGCGCGCAGCCGCAACCGCCCGCGCTCGTGGCGACCTTGCCGTAACGCTCGCGGACGATGCTGCGGACTTCATCATGTTCCAGTTCTTGTGTTTTCATGGTTTGTTCCTCTTTCGTTTTGTTGCTTTTTCGGTCGTTGCGACCAATTCTGTCTGTAATGACGAGAAACCCATGAAAAGGACGCAGGCTATTTTTCTGTAGGATGTGCGTGCTCCTCGGGTCATGCTGCGGGCAGAATGATAAACGATGAAACAGAGCAGCTTGGTAGCCTGCTCGTCAAACAACCTCACGTCGCCCATCTCCACGCCGGCTGGCACTTCGACAATTCCTACGCCCGCTTGCCGGAAGTGTTCCGCACCCGGGTGAACCCCACTCCGGTCGCCCAGCCGCGGCTCGTTCTGTTCAACCGACCGCTCGCCCGATCGCTCGGACTCGACACAGCGGCCTTCACCGACCGAGACGCGGCCGCCCTCTTCACCGGCAACCAGATTCTCCCCGGCGCCGAGCCTATCGCCCAGGCCTATGCCGGACACCAGTTCGGAAACCTGACCCGGCTCGGCGACGGACGCGCCATTCTGTTGGGTGAACACCTGACACCCGGAGGCGAAAGGTTCGACATCCAGTTGAAAGGCGCCGGCCCCACCCCCTATTCGCGCCGCGGCGACGGCCGGGCCGCCCTCGGTCCCATGCTGCGCGAATACGTGATCAGCGAAGCCATGCACGCCCTCGGCATCCCTACCACCCGCAGCCTCGCCGTGGCCGCCACCGGCGAACCGGTCTTCCGCGAGCAAACCCTCCCCGGCGCAGTCCTGACCCGCGTCGCCGCCAGCCACATCCGCGTCGGCACCTTCGAATACTTCGCCGCGATGGGTGATACCGACGCCCTGCGCCTCCTGACCGACCACACGCTCCGCTGCCACTTTCCGGACCGGGCGGAGTCCGACCACCCGGCACTCGGACTCCTGGAGGAGGTGATGGAACGTCAGGCATCTCTCATTGCCCACTGGATGCGCGTCGGCTTCGTGCATGGGGTCATGAACACCGACAACATGGCGTTGTCTGGCGAAACCCTGGACTACGGTCCCTGCGCCTTCCTCGATGCCTACGACCCGGCGGCGGTGTTCAGTTCCATCGATCACCAGGGCCGCTACGCCTTCGGGCAGCAACCCTCGATTGCCGCCTGGAATCTGGCCCGTCTAGCCGAGGCCTTGCTGCCCATCCTTCACCCGAAGCCGGAAACCGCCCTGGCTCGCGCCAACACGGCGATCGATTCCTTCTCCGAGCGCTTCCACCGGCACTGGCTCGTCGCCATGCGCGCGAAGCTCGGCCTGTTCTCCGCGGAACCGGAAGACGCCTCCCTCGCGGATGAACTTCTCCGCGCGATGCACCAAGCCCGTGCGGACTACACCCACACTTTCCGGAACTTGCGGCCCCACGCTACCGCGGAACCAATTCCCCCGGCCGACGACGCGTTCACGACCTGGCACCGCCGCTGGACCGAACGCCTCGCTCGTCAACCCCAGCCTGTGACGGAAGTCGCCCTGCTCATGAATGCCCACAACCCGGCGGTGATTCCCCGGAATCACGTAGTGGAAGCCGCCCTAGCCGCCGCTACCATTCAGAACGATCTCGCCCCGCTGGAACGTCTCCACGCTGCACTGACCACCCCCTATGACGCCGCGGACCAACCCGTCGGCCTGCTGAATCCGCCGCCCCCCGGGACCCCGACCTGCCGCACTTTCTGCGGTACGTGAGTTGGGGCCGATAGAATTATGGCTCAGCCGTCCCTCCAGGACTTTGGGTATTTGCGACGCAATCCCACCCTTGAAAGGGTGGGCTATTCTCAAATCTCCCTCCGGGAGATAGGTGTGGGCTATTCTCGAATCTCCTCTCCGGGAGATGTGAATCGCAAACCTCATCGGCTACAACCGCACACGGCCGGAAAATGTCCAAACTCCAGGCACGCCTCCGGAGTGAGTCTTCCAGCCCCGACACGGAAATGGTTCCACTGAAAAGAGCGGGAAACCGTGCTGGAGAGCAGACGAAAGATCAGGTCGTCTTCGTTTCTCGCCTGGATTTAACGAATGATTCTTTCGACGCTACGATCCAACCCAAGGCGATCGTGCCGACCAGTATCGCGATCGAACTCCAGCCGGAATGGTCCCAATAGCCCTTAAGACCAAGAGCGAGAAAGACAATTCCGGCGACTAGATTGAGCAATGACAGTGCGTGGCTCATTCGCAATGGCCGTGGGAGAAAGCGATAATCGATCCAGAGATTAAGCAGGCAGACAAGCCCGCAGGCGAGCACTCCAGTAAACAGGTTGGCGGGAGTGATGATAGCAATCAAGCCTGGGGGCGTTTTGCCCTGACTCGAGAGGGAATAGACAAAGCTGCCGACCAATATGGCCATCCCGCCGAGCCCGACCCACCATACGGCCCATCGGCGAAGTCGAGTGTTTCGAAACGTGTTGGTTGTGGGCTTCAGGCTCGCAGCCATCTCCCGCAAGATTGTTGGAGCGACCTCGATGGTCCCATAAAGAGTCCCCAGCATGGCAAGAAAAGCGCCGACAAAATAAACCCACTTCAACCAGGGATACATTGGAGTGATGAACTCAGATTGAAGGCTCAGGAGGTTGGTGCCGGTTGGAACTTTGTGTTGAGGCCCTAGAACGATCGCTCCGCAGGCGACGAAAACTGCCGCAAAAACCAGGACCGCCAGAAAGCTTAACGTGCAATCGATCAGCGGCGCACGAAGCCATTGTCGGTTTAAGTGGGTCGGATCGTTTGCCATGGCGTCGAGTTGAGATCTGTCGGCGATCGCTGCGCCAGCCTGGCCCCACCGCTTATCGCGCAGATAGGAGACATAGGCGAGGTAATCGTATCCGGAGCCGCCGATGATCCCCACGTACGTGATGGTCTCGACCCAAACCGGACGCGCGGCAATGTCCGGTTGAGTGGAAATCCAGGGCGGATAGTGAAGTGATTGCGGGATCAGGAGTCCTTTGAGAAATTCAACCCAGTCGGGCTTCAGCAGGAATAACGAAATCACGACGCAAAACAGCATCAGCAACGTGATGATCAATTGGAGCCGTTCAAGCCGCGCATAACCCCCGGTAAACACGAGCGCAAGGACGCTACTCAACACAGCAATCGCCCAGAGATAATAGGCAGTTCCTCCGAGCGAGCTTTCAGTGCCGGCCAGCCAAGAAACCAGCGTGCCGACAGTGCCTGCGTGGAAACCAACCCAGATGGGGAAGCAAACTAGCGCCAACAAAAACAGCACTAAAGGAAACCAGCCGCGAGGTCCCGGCAGTTCCATCCATCGTTCAAAAGGATGAGCGCCGGTCAAAACCATGTGACGGGCCGCAGTATAGACCAACCCCCATTTGAGCAACAAGACCACGCTAAAAAACCAAAGCAACCGGTACCCGAAGATCGCTCCACCACGCGATGAGAAGATCAATTCGCCCGCACCAATGGTCAACGACGCGATCACCGCGCCTGGCCCGAAAACGGAGAGCCACTCGATCACGCGGCGAGGAAGCATCGGCAAGGAATCGGATGAAAGTCTTGCAGACGGAGTTGTTTCGGTAGGCGCGCTCATCGATGAATATCGGCGAGAGTCTGCTTCTCTGGGGATAAACTTTCAAGGTGCGAGTTTTCTCCGACGCACTGATTTTAGCCCAGGACAGTTTCCGTTCGACGCATGTAGTCCCGGCTTTAGCCGGTCGCCACACGAAAGCCGGCTAAAGCCGGGACTACCTACCTGCCAAAATGAGAATCCCCCGGTTTTGTTTGCGCATCGCACTCTTGAGCCTGGGAGGTTCATGGGCAGGGTACACGTCCAAAAACTGGACGTGAATCGGCACGATGAACCCACCCCTACCCCTCCCAGGAGGGGAGCTTTGTCCGTTCCCCTCCTGGGAGGGGAACCTGCAACCGGCGCCGACGATGGAGCTCCCCTCCTCGGAGGGGCTAGGGCTGGGTTCATGGAAAGCATCACCCTAGAAACAGCAGTTCAGCCGAAAGAAACGACAGACGCGAAAGAATTCGAGGGCTTTACGCAAACGCGAACACTCACCTGCCGGGTGAATGGTGCCTGACTCAGAACTTCCTTTCTTTCGGCATCTTTCGTTCTTTTCGGCCATCCAACTGCCGCTTTAAGGATCACGGTTGGTTTTGGTCTTCGCCTCTCGAGTGTATTTGTGGTTAAGTCAAACTTGGCCGAGCCGGTTTATTGGTTTGCCACGATTTTATTGCCGTTATGATTATCTGTTTCCGTCCAGTTCAGTGGTTGGTTATTTGCCTCTTCTGTTTTCAAGCAGCTCAACTCCTCGGCCAGGAGGGATCAAAGGGGCTTTCGCTTTTAGATCAAACGAACAACTCGCCGCTGAAGGTAATTGGTGACGGGATTTTTCAGATTGGCGAGGTTCGCCTGGACAAGAACAAGAAGACGGTTTCGTTTCCCGGATCGGTGAATTTGACGAATGTCGTCATCGAGTACTCGGTGGTCGGCTCCGTCGGCAAACTTCACGAAAGCCTGCTCGCGACTCAGGTTGAGACTTACCACATTCATTTGGCGATGTTGCTCTTGGGGATGACCAATCAAACCGCATCTGTCGAAAGTGGACAACCCCTTACCGGAACCCCGATCTACATTTGGGTTACATGGAAGACCGATGGAAAGGACCAGAAAGTCCGGTTGGAAGATCTGATCTGCAAGCAGCAACAGGGAAAGCCGATGGCGCGGGGGATTTGGATTTACAATGGCTCACGAGTGCTCCAGGGAGTTTTCATGGCGCAAGCGAGTGGATCGATCGCTTCAATCAGTGAGGACATCGACGCCCTGATCAATAATCCGCGTAAAGGGCGGGAAGATGATACGATCTGGTTCCCGAACGAGAAGGCGGCTCCGCCTCTGAACGCACCGCTCACCATTATTTTGGAAGCGGAACAAAAATTCTGAGTTCGGTTCTGTACCGGCCAACCCGACCGGTCTTCGTGGTCCTCTTTTTTTTGGTGAGAATCGCTGAAAATAGCTGCAGTTCTCATTTTGGCTTCCGACCGCCTGAGGGCGGGACCCTGTGCGTTCGTCAGGTATGTAGTCCCGGCTTCAGCCGGTGGGGCACCGACACTTCCAGACGCGTTGGATTGTTTGATGCGTTGCCGCCTGAAGGCGGGACTACGTGCCTATGTAGTCCCGGCTTCAGCCGGTTTTTGGTGTTATCCGCGGCCATACTGAAAATTGCTGAAAACAGCATTTTCTATGGACAAGCTACCACTGATCCCGTAAATACGACCCCAGTCGGATTCAGTAAGTTCTGTTTTCAGTAGGAAACAGAACCAGCGTAACACATCAACCAGTGAGTTCGCTTCCTTGTAGCCGCGTTGGTCCGAAGCGCCATTTAACTCCGAAGGCCGCAGAGTCAGTGCAAAATAGCCATAGCCGTTCGTTTGCCACGATAACAGCCATGAAATTTTTTAGCTCGAACACGAATGAATGTGAACGGCCGCTGAATGGGTTTCACCGCGTTTGGATTCGGACGGTTTCACGGCCTCACCGTTCGCGGTTCGCAGTCAACAGGCTTGGAAATTTTTTCAAGGTCAGCACTCTTTTAGCGGCTCTGCTGCTGGGCAGTTCGTGCCAAAAACCATCTTCGCCTTCTCCCGACATCATGGCTCGCGTCGGTGACACCGTCATCACCAAGGAATTCTTCGTGTCGGAGTTGGAGCGGCGCGCGGCGAATGGCCATGCCGTCGCCACCGCAGCCGGGCGCGAAGCGGTTCTCCAGGACATGATCCGGCTGGAGAGTTTGTTTGCGAAAGCACGTGCCGTTGGCGTGGACCGGGATGCTGAAATGGTCCAGCAGTTTAAACGAATGGTGTCGTCCAAATACGAGGAGATCGAATGGAAGAAGCGACCTGCCTTGCCGAAGCCGGAAACGGGTGAACTCGATCTCTACTACCGCTCGCGCCAGGATCAGTTCACGAGCCCGGAGAAGGTGCATGTGGCGATTCTTTTCCTTCGAGTCCCTCTCAAAGCGGGGCCGGAAGGCGCGCAGAAGATCCAGCAGCAGGCGGCGGATCTCCGGCGCTTGGCGGTCGAGCAATCCGAAGCCCAACCTGATTTCGGCTTGTTGGCTCAGGAAAATTCCGACGATCAAGCCACGCGGTATCGCGGCGGCGATTGCGGGTGGATCATGCGTCAGACTCCCAAATACCGATGGGACACGAACGTGATCGAAGCGTTGTTCGCGTTGCCAAAGCCCGGCGAGATCACGCCTGTGGTCCGGGCCGCCGACGGATTTTACATCGGCAAACTCATCGAGAAGAAAGCCGCGTTAACCTCGCCGTTGTCGGCCGTGCGCGATCGGATCGAGCAGACGCTGATGGCGGCGAACCAGAAGCAAGCTCGCGAGATGTTCGAGAAAGAACAGCGGTCAGGATTGAAAATCGAAATCAATGAATCCTTGCTCAAGACCCTTGAGCCACTCCGAGCGTCGGCGCCAGCGAATGCATCCGCGCCGCCGAGCATGCCGACGCAATGAAACTCAGATTTCAAATCGCAAATTTCAAATGAAAACAAGCCCGCTACATCCCATGAAAGCGATCCACATCCTTGGAGACAAAAACCGTTGCCCCATCCCGTGTCTGACGCTTATAGCGCTCTTGACCTTTGTCTCGTGGAGTTGCCACGCCACGACCCTCGTGACCCAGTCGTTTCGCCTGAACCCCGGCTGGAACTCGATCTATCTGGAGGTGCAGCCGACGAATAACACGGCCATCGCCGTCCTGGGCAATCTGCCCGTGCAGAGCCTGTGGACTTACGCCGACCGGAGTTCCGGTGTGGAATTCATCCAAAACCCCAACGAGCCAATCGCCAATCGCAGTCAGTGGCTTATGTTTCTGCCCACGAATCGCGTCGAGTCGTTTCAAAACTCGCTTCATCGGTTAGTCGGGAACCGGGCTTACTTGGTTGAATTGGCTGGCACCACGCCGGCCACTCTCAACGTAACGGGCGTGCCTTCTCTCCGCGCTGTCGAGTGGGCGACGGATCGCTACACGTTGCGCGGCCTTCCGGTCGATCCAGTCAGGCCGCCGAGCTTCGCCGCGTTTTTTGACGGATCGGCGGCGCATTACGATCGGGGTTTGCGGCGGCTCCAGCCCGTGTACCGCCTCGGAGCGGATGGGCGATGGGTGCTGGCGGATGTGGACGACAAGATCGCTCCAGGCGAGGCGTATTGGATTTTCTCGAAAAACTCTTCCGTTTATTCGGGCCCTGTGGAACTCCGGCTCCCGTCCGGCGACACCCTGGACTTCGGCGCGACGACTGAGTCCATCCGGCTGGAAATCAGGAATACCAGTTCCGTGACAAATCAAGTGCGCCTGGCCGACCTGGGGAATCCCGTAACAGCCCCGTTGCGTTACGCGATTTTTGATCGCATCCGTGGCGGGGATTGGCTTCCCCTGTTCTCGACGAATGCCCCTGTGTTTACTGTCACTTTGGCGCCCCGGCAAACCCTCGATCTACGACTGACCGTGGAACGAACGCGAGTGGGCGCGAACGGTTACTCCTCCGTCCTCGCGTTGACGGACAGCCAGGGCTCGCGGCGGTTGATCCCCGTGCTGGCTCAACTCACGCAGGCGGCCGCGGTGGCTTTACAATCGGCGGAGGCTTCCTCTGGCGGCGGCGTGCGCAAATCCTCGGCTCCGGGTGCCACCACCGGAATCGGCGCGGCTGGAATGGCTGGCCTTTGGTTCGGTTCCGCCACCATCAACGGCGTGAGCGAGGCGCATTCTGGAACGTTGGCGACGAATGCGACGAAGGGCGTGACGCGCAGCGGATTGAGCTCTTCGCCGACTCGCACGGCCAGCGAATTCACACTGCGTCTCATCGTGCATGTCGATACGAACGGCACCGCGCGCTTGCTCAAGGATGTCATCCAGATGCGGACGCTCCCGACGTACACGAATGGCTTGGACGGCAGGCGCGTCGTCTCTGATCCGGGGCGGATTGTGTTGGTGACGGATGAGCGGCTCATCCCGACGCTGGCCGGCACTGATTTGCGGGGCGGCCAGCCAGTCGCGCGGCGGCTGAGCTCGGCGGATTTCGATTTTCCCGGCGCGCCCGAGCGCAACTACGTTCAGTTTACGGGCTCGTTCACCCTCGGGCGAAGCGTGACGGCGCAACTCCGGCTGGACCCGAACTTCGCGACCAATCCTTTCAAGCATAAGTATCATCCGGACCACGACAATCTCACGGCGAACTACCGGGATTTCCAGGAAGAAGCTTATGGCATCGACCGGCAAGTGCGTCTGTCGCTGGCGGAGGGGCCGACCGATGGCAAGGCCAACCCGGCGTACGGGTATTCGCAGTTGGAAGGGCAGTACTACGAAACAGTGCGAGGTCTGCACCAGCAGCCCATCGAATCGTCCGGGAGTTTCATCCTGCGCCGGCTTTCGGACGTGGGCGTGTTGAACAAGTGATTGTGTTAGCTGAAATGTTTATGAATTCACGAGCAATCGGATCCATTTTTCACTCGAAAGCGGCGACTTCGCAGACTCCGTCGCCGCAGTCCAAAACCTGGCGGCTTGACGATCACCCTCTCGATAACGCGGCAGCGTCTTGGAGTGCGGGGACGAAGTCTGCGGAGTCACCGCTTTTGGATGGGCCGCCGCCCAAGGAATGGTGGCTGCTCGCTTGTTTTTGCAGCCTGCTCTGGGCTCCGCTCTCCAGCCAGGCTGCCGTCACGCTCAGCCAGCCGCCGAGCGTCGAGGTGAACTACGGCACGGCTTCCTATTCGGTAAATCTGGGTGGGATCGGGTATAGCACGGCTGCGCTGTATGACGCATCCTTTAACCAAACTCTTTTCACACTTCCGGCGAAAGCGAACTCCTATGAGGGCTTTTACGTCTCTTCGACGGGGAGAGCGGTGAAGAACTTCAAAGCTAGCTTCGACTTTTATATCGTCACCGCGAATGCCAGAGGCGATGGGGATGGGTTCGCATTTGTCTATGGCAGCGCCAGGGAGGTGGACGGCTGGCGGGATGGCTCAAACCGGCCCGATGACTTCGAGGATGCCGGGGGGATCGCTTTGGCCGGCGGCTTGGACTTGTACGGCGGGGATCGCGTCTGGGCGCGGACTGGTTCATCGGCCAAGCAGCACAACAGCACAACTCTGGACATTAAGGAGGAGGTATGGGTTCCCGTAGCGGCGGAGCTTTCCGGCGGCCAGTTCAAAATTACGATCGACGGACGAACAGCTTCCGTCCCTGTGGGGTCGCTTTCGCCAGGAACCGACTGGAAATTCGCCATCGGCGCTCGCAATGGAGGCGAGTACGCCGAAGTCCGGTTTCGTAATTTGAAGTTACAAGAGCTACCCGATCCCAGTGAAACAACTCCCAAGCTCTTTGTCTCTGTCGCATCGAGTAATCAAAGCATCTTCCAAGTCGATCAACCGAACTACCTCGGCGGAGCTTCGACGGCTTTTTCACTCCGTCCACAGGTGGGCATTCGGGACGGCGGCAGTTCCACCATCACGGTCACGGTGTCCGCGGAGGATAACAAGGGATCCATCTCCAAGTCGTTCACCGCAACGTTGAAACCGGCGCCCGTGCCAAACCTCAATACCATCGAGGACCTCATTCATCAGGAAGGGGTGAACACCAACCGGGTTTTCACCGTCGATCTCACCGGCATCTCGGATGGCAATGAACTTGGCGACGCGCCCATCAGCATCACCGCCAGTTCGAGCAAGCCCGCGGTCGCGGACAATCCCCGGGTCAACTACGCCAGCCCCGCGCCCAACGGCACGCTGACGATCACGGTGAAACCCGGCCCCTATCCAGGCGGCCGCGACGAATCAACCATCACGGTCACCATCAACAACGGCGCGAAGAATTTCACCAAAAGCTTCAAGGTCATCGCTTATGATGCGCCAGTGCCCACGTTGAGCACGATCCCGAATCAGGTTGTGGACGAAGATGTGCCGGAGACGCGCGTGACTTTGGAGGGCGTCAGAACGGGCGATCCGCTGCGTTCAGTGATCCTGATCTCCGAGGCGGTGTCGGACAACCCCATCGTCGTGCCCCATCCGCGTATTTCCTATAACCAGTCTCCCAGCTCGACCGCGACGCTCTCCTTCCAACCGAGCGCCAACCAAAGCGGCACGGCGAAAATCACCGTGACTTTCGCCGCCACCGCCGATACGTATCCCGAGCATTACCAGCCCAAGGCCAAAGTGACGAAGGAGTTTACGATCACGGTTCGGCCGGTGCAGGACGCGGTGGTGGCCGGAGCGACAGGAGGCGTGCGTTTCGATGGGAGGGATAACCGGCTTGAGATTGCCCGGTTTTCCACGCTCGGTCTGACGGGCGACGCCACGTTCGAGTTTTGGCAAAAAGTGACGGCAGCGCCGGATTCGAGGAATTTCACCTTCCGGCTGAGGGAAGAGCGGGCCGGGGATAAGGCGTCCGAGAATTACGTGCGCACGAACAAGGTCGAAGTGCAGACTCCCGGGGCCAATGGGAAAGTCACCTGGGCCTACGGCAAAAGCCGGATGGAAATGGATTTCGGGCGTCTGGATGGGCTGCTGAACTCCTGGGTGCATTGGGCGTTCGTCGTGAGCACGAATGAAGGGGCGATGCGCATTTACAAGGATGGCCTTTTGCAAGCCGAGCAATCGGCGGCAACATCCCTGACGTCGCCCGTCTATGCCGTCGGCTTTGGTCAGGCTGCGGAACAGAAAGTCTCCAATCACAAGCTGTCCATCGGCGAATTCCAAGGGGATTTGGCGGAGTTGCGCATCTGGAATTTCGCGCGCTCGGAGAGTGAGATTCGCCAGACCAAGGATCAGCCGCTCACCGGCGATGAGGGCGGTCTTCTGGCCTACTACCGGTTCTTGGAAGGGACCGGCGTGGTGGCCAGTGATAACGCGCCTGGCGAAGCCCAGGCTTTTTCCCAACCGGCGGACCTGGTTAACGGCACCCAGTGGATCAGACCGGGCGACTTGCGGTTGGTGGATGCCTCGACCCAAGGCGCTTTCCGCTTTGTGCGCACGATCAGCGAAGGTTCCTTGACGAACGCAATCGTCCTGCCCGCCTTCGATCCGGACGTGCTCTACAATGACAATTACGGCGATGCCACGAACCCGGTGGGCGATCAACTCACCTTCACCGTCATCACAAACGGTCTGCACGGCAAAATGGTGGGCCGGCCCGAAAGCAGCACCTGGTTTTACACGCCGGGGAACCAGTTCAATGGCCGCGAAACGATCCGGTACACGGTCAAAGATTCCCGGAACAATTCGTCTGACGGAATCCTGGAATTGGTGGTGTTGGCCCGTAATGATCCGCCCAGCGTCTCGACCATCGCTGGCCAAACCGTATTCGAGAACAGCGGCCTGACGATTCCGTTCACCGTGATGGACCCGGACACGCCGCCGGAATTCGCCAAGCTGACAGTGGTCTCCACGGACCGCACGGTGATCAAGGAATCGGGCCTGTCCCTGCGCCAATCCGGGACCAACTGGACGCTGACCTTGAAGCCTGAGCTGGGTGAATCCGGCTTCAGCCAGGTGCGGATCACGTCTTTCGATGGCCAGGATGCGAAAACGCAAACCTTCGAAGTGCAGGTGCGGCCGCGACCCGCTTATGCACCGATGGACCTGGGCGAACTGGCGGGCCGACCGATCACGGAAGCGGCGTCGATCAACGAGCGGGGTGAAGTGGTGGGCTGGGCGGCGCAAGATGCCAGCGGCACCGCGCCGCGCGGCTTCTATTACAACGGTCTGGAGAAGGGCGGCTTGATGTTTCAAGTGCCGACGTTTGACACCTCCGGCGGCGGCTTCAGTCGGGCGCTGGGAATCAACGCCGATGGCGACATGACCGGCCTGGCGAGCTACAACGATGGGCGGTACAAGGCATTCAAGTGGCGTTTTGGACAGGATTTGCCGACGGATGTGGGCGCGTTGTCCGGAGGCAATGTTTCCGTCGGTTACGCGATCAACCAACTGGGGGATATAGCGGGAACGAGCGCGACCTCGGGCAATGGCTCTCCGAGCGCCTTCGTCCGGCAAGGCACGGCGAACAATCGGATCAACTCGTTGCCGACGCCTTACAACGGCACGAACGTCGCCGTGGCGGTCAATGATTCGGGATTGGTTGTCGGCACGAGCCTCGGCAGCGGCGGACAGAAGCGCGCGTATTACTACGACGGAGTTCAGGACCCGAATCCGCAGCCCTTGGGCCGGCTGGCGGCGGTGAACAACAGCGTGCATACGAACACCACGGCGGCGGCGCTCAACAGTGCGGGAGTCGTGGCTGGCACCTACGTCCGGGCGCGTTCTCCCTACGGCAAGATCCTGACGTTGGACGGCGTGAACGGGCAGTTGATCAGCAGCGGCGGGCCGTTGACGTTGAACAACACAAACCAAACGTTCACCATCGAGTTGTGGCTGCAACGCACCGGCACTCGCACCAACGAAATCTTCCTGAGCCAGGGGCCGGAACTCCAACTGGGTTTCGACGGCGCGAACCGTCTTTTTGCCCGGTGCGGCGGCTCGGTCTTCACCGGCGCGGTGGTGAACGACCAGGTCTGGCACAATGTGGCCCTGGTCTTCGACGGGTTGGCAGGGGACCGGCAGTTGTTCCTCGATGGCGCTTTGGCGGCGCGCGATGCGATCACGGGGCGGCATACTTCTTCGGGCCCGGTCACACTCGGCGCTGGCGTGGGCGACCGATTCAAAGGTTCGCTCGATGAAGTGCGGATATGGAACGGTGCACGGACGGCGCTGCAGATTCGCAATGGGCAATACGGCTGGGCTGGCGACATCGAGCCCGGCCTGCTGGCGCGGTGGAATTTCGACAATGAAACCCTTGATGATGGGAACCTGATCAAGAGCGCCACCTCGGTTTACACGACGGACATCAATGCTCCCACAGGCAGCGCACCGGCGAGCCGGGGCAATACGAATCCATACCGGCTCGCGCTGGAACCGACGCGTCTGACCGGCACAGGCACCGGCGCGACCAACGTTGCCGTGGTGGGCAACCGCGTCTATGTCGCCGAGGGCGCGCCGGGGATTGAGATTTTTGAAAGCTCGACCTCGGGCGGACTCCGTCGCGTGGGTGGATTCAACACCGCCGGCTCGGCTTCAAGCGTCACCGCCGTGGGCAATCGCGTGCTTGTCGCGGACGGGTCCAACGGGCTGGTCACTCTGGATACCGCGCAGGCGGACAATCCAACCTTGGTGAACACCTACCAATCCACCAGTGGCGCGATCACGTCGGTCAAAGTCTCCGGCAACATCGCCGTCGTCACCGCCAACAAAACCATTGAACTCCTGGACGTGACGGAAGTGGTGACTTCGCGCTACACGACGAATCTCGTGGAGATCGGCCGCGCGAACAACGCGGCCACGGTCTTAGGCGTCAACACCAATGCCGCCGCCGTGCTGGACAATAATCTCGCCACCGTGATCAGCGCGCCCTTCTCCTCCTTGCGCGAATCCGGCCTGCTCCTGGCCGTGACGAACCAGCTTGCCATCGACCAGGTGCGTCTCGTCGCTGCGCCTACCGCCACGAATCGGGCGGCCATCCGAGGCTTCCGTCTGCTCGGCGGCAAAACGACCAACGCTGTCGAATTCACGCTGCTGGCGGAAGGTGAGTTCCCCGCTCCCAACGGCACGAACGCGGTCAGCCTTTCGGTCAAAGCGCCCACCGCCTACCCCGCTTACAAATTGGTTGTCACCAGCGTGCATAGCGATACGGCCACTCAGTTCGGTTTGGCGGAGTTGGATTTGTTGCGCGAGGAACTGACGCCGCAAACGGGCGGGACGGTGACACGGCTGGCTTCGATTCCCTTGACCGAGGCGGAATTGGCCACGGGCGCGTTGCCGGACCTCGAAGTGGATGGAACCACCGGCTACATCGTGGGCGGCAAAGGCGTGGTGCAAACCGTGAGCCTGGACCGCAACCGGTCGGGCCTCACGCTCAGCAATGAACCGGTCCGCCTGAACATCGTGAGCGCGCCGACGATCTCAACCCAACCCGTCTCCTGGACCAACAGCGTCGGCGGTTCGGCCACCTTCCGCGCCGCAGCTTCGGGCGATGGAATCACCTATCAATGGCGCAAGGACGGAGTGGCCATCAGCGGCGCGACCGGCCAGGTTTATATCCAGGGTAACCTCGTCAGCGGCGACGCCGGCAAGTATAGCGTGGCCGTAAGCAACTCCAGCGGCACGGTCACCAGTTCGGACGCCACGTTGACCGTGACGGCGGCGACCGCCGCGACAACCACGACCACACCCGTCGGCACGGAAAGCACCGAGGCGCTGGGCAAAGCAGTGGATGCGGTGGGAACGAGCTACATCGCCCTGGCCTCGCTGCCCAGCGGCACGGGATGGGCTGAAGTCGCAGGAAAGAGCTACGACTCGGATGGGAAAAGCCTCAGCGCGGGTGGTTTCGTCAAGGGCTCTCCGGTCATCGGGGATTCGGAATCCCGCAGCATGAGCTTGAGCGTCACTGGTCCCGGTTCTATTCGCTTTGCCTGGAAGGTTTCTTCAGAATCCGGCTACGACAAACTCAGCGTATCCCTGGACACCACCGAGCAGGAAAGCATCAGTGGAGAGATTGACTGGGTGACGAAAACCATCTCGATCGGCTCAGGCAGCCACACTCTCACTTGGACCTACGGCAAGGATCGTAGCGTGTCCGACCTCTCGGACCAGGCCTGGGTCGATGCGATCGAACTATTGCAAGGCGCCACGGCCGTGAACCAAGC
>CAMAWP010000056.1 GCA_945861765.1 Akkermansia muciniphila
CGTCCTCTCTTCTGTGTGAGTTCTTTGCCCTCCTTTGGGTTCCCCGCTGTTTTCAGTGGAACCATTTCCGTGTCCGGGCTGGAAGACTCACTCTGGAGGGGTGCCTGGAGTTTGGACATTTTCCGGCCGGGTGCTGTTGTAGCCGATGATGTTTGCGACTCACATCTCCCGGAGAGGAGATTCGAGACTAGCCCACCCTTTCAAGGGTGGGATTAGGTCGTAAATAGCTAAAGTCCCGAAGCCAGCAATTCTGCCCATGAACCTGGGTGGGGTGAGAGTCCCCTCGAACCCTGACCTTTTCTGGCGATCGAGCATCTCAGGGCTCGACGGAGTCTCGCCCCACCGTTCAAGGGCGCAATGCGCGCACAAAGTTCGGGGTGTTCTCATTATGACGCAAGGCGCAACTGGCGATCCGCTTGTAGTCCCGGCTTTAGCCGGTTTTCGCGCGCTGGCCGGCTGAAGCCGGGACTACATACGGGCCAAAATGAGAATTGCTGTTCCGAAGGGACGGTTGAACTATTCTCGGGCGATCCTTTGTCCTGAACAGACAGTAGGAACTGGCGCAGGACATTGGGGGATTCGGCCGTCCCTGCGGGACTTATGCAATCGCTCATGCGAACCCGGCAGTCAACTGCCGGGCTATTCTCGAATCTCCCTCCGGGAGACGAGGCAGCCAATAGGTCCAAACTCCAGTCAGCCCGACGGGATGAAAAAAAGGTCTTCGTCCGCTGTGGACCTATTCCATTGAAAACAGCGGACAACCCTCCTTTGTGGCTAATCAACTGCCGGATGTAGGATTAACGTCACCGTCACTTCTGTTGACGTGAGGGCAACAGATCGTGTCGGAACGAGTGTCGGAGAGTTGAGACGGCCACCGCTGCGAACTTGGTGCCGAGGTCTTCCGAGCCGACAGTCGAGGAGATGACGACAAATCTGACAAACACTTTGACCCCGCACCCTGGAAGCCATCATAATCCCGGCGCTTGGAAATCAAGAACCGACCCATGAGACGCTCCCAGACAGCATTCACGCTCATCGAACTTTTGGTTGTCATCGCCATCATCGCGATTCTGGCGGGTATGCTATTGCCGGCCTTGTCTCAGGCGAAGGAGCGCGCGCGCCGCACTTCTTGCATCAATGCGATCAAGCAGCTCACTTACGCGGTGCTCATGTACTCCGACGATCACGAGGGTAATTTCCAAAATGACGGAGATCGAGATCCACATTGGGTGAAAAGGAAATTTCGGGATAGCCTGCACAAAGACTACAGCGTGCCGCGTTCGCAGTTTTATTGTCCCTCCAATCGCCACTGGGATCGGGATGATTTCTGGGTCTGGCCAAGCTCGGACGATACCGTGCTCGGCTACGTCTATTTCGTCGGGAACCCTGAATATAACAGCAATCGCTCTTATTATCCCAAAGCGCTCACGAACCAGCCGATCTTCGCCCTGAAAGCCACGGACCAGCCGCATTACCCGATTCTTTGGTCGGATATCAACCGGAAGCTGGATGGCTCGTGGTTTCGGCCAGGCGATCCAAATCCGCTTGTGCGCGGTGTGAATCATTTTGATGATCGCGCCAAGCAACCGGCCGGTTCGAACGAGGGCTATCTGGACGGACATGTCGAGTGGGTGCGTGGGATGAAATTCTACCGAAAACCTAAAATGGACTTTGGCGGGCTTCACCTTTTCTTCTTCGGAGGGCGGAGTGAGGAATAGAATTGATACTCATCGAGCGCAATCCAGGAAGGCGTCCGTCATTGGTACCACCCGGCTTCGCAATCGCAACGACACCTGACTGATGAACTGGTATGAAATGGAATAATCACTTCGCTGAGCGCGCCAGCCGAATGACGCGGTCGGCGGTGCGCGAACTTCTCAAGCTGACCGCTCAACCGGGGATGATCTCTTTGGCGGGTGGCCTGCCATCTCCTGACCTGTTCCCCATGGAGCGCGTGAAGGAAGCTATCGAGTTCGTGCTCGGCAAGGCGGGGAAACGCGCGCTCCAGTACGGGGAGACTGAAGGCGTGGCGGAGTTGCGCGACTGGATCGCTCGGGACTTCTCGCGTCCGGAGGTTCCACTCAAGCGAGAGAATGTCGTGATCACGAGCGGTGGGCAGCAAGCGCTCGATTTAATCGGGCGAGTCCTTTTAAACGAAAACGACAAAGTGATTGTTGAGAACCCAACCTATCTGGCGCTCTTGTCGGCTTGGCGACTGCTCGGCGTGCAATTCTTGCCTGTTCGTTCGGACGCGAATGGAATGCGCGTGGACAAGATCGAGCCGCTGTTGCAACAGAAACCCAAGTTGATTTATGCAGTGCCAAATTTTCAAAATCCGCAAGGCACCACACTCGCCTTGGAACGGCGGGTTTCATTAGTTGAACTGTTGCGCAAATATGATGTGGGGCTGTTGGAAGACAATCCTTACGGCGAGTTGCGTTACGACGGTGAACCAGTCGCCAGCCTTCTCGAGTTGGACGCCAGGCTCGGAACAAGCGGCGATTTGGACAGCAACGTGATCTACGTGGGCACATTCTCCAAGGTGCTGATGCCGGGCCTCCGTGTGGGATGGGCGATCGCGTCGGAGGAAGTGATTGAAAAGATCGTGCGAGCCAAGCAAGCGGCGGATTTACAGACCGGGACACTCAGCCAGTACATCATCGGCGAAATGATTCGGGATCAATTTCTCGAGCGGCATATTCGGGTGTTGCGACAGGCTTATCGTGAACGGCGCGACGCAATGTTGGTGGCCCTGGACAGATATTTCCCGAATGAAGCAAGCTGGACACGGCCAGATGGCGGCATGTTTCTCATGGTAACTTTGCCTGCCCATCTGAGCGCTTCCGACGTGCTCAAGCAAGCTCTCGAACGGAAGATAGCCTTTGTGCCTGGCGAAGAGTTTCACTTGGATGGCATGGGCCGAAACACCTTCCGCCTGAACTTCTCCAACGCGACATCGGATTTGATTGAACAAGGAATTAAACGGCTGGGCGAGGTGTTGAAAAGCATGCTTACGTCCGCTAGCAGAGGTTAGCCTGAACATTTCACGCTTAGGCCGGCCATGCAGCGTTTGAATCGGCAGGGCTGGCCCGCTGGGCTGTCCTCGCCGCGTTCATCTCAATTCCACAGCAGTTGACGCCTTACGGCAGAGCGGCAGTTCGGCTGCACCGTCTTAGAGCCTGAGCTTGCGAGGGTATTGTTGATTCGCTTCCCAATAGGTGCGCTTCAATTTGATTGCCGGATCATCCGCGGACGGCTGGACGCGATCCTCAGCATCGATCGCGCGCGAGACTACTTTGTGTTCACCCGGCGCGGGATTCTTCCAATCATAATCCCAAAAGGTCCACGAGTATTTGGCGTGTTGCTTCCGGTCGAGGTGAACCGGCATCCAACTGCCACCGTCGATTTGCAATTCGACGATCTTGAGCGGCGCGCCATCAGTCCAAGCTGCTCCAGTGAAGCGGACATCCCCATTCTTCAACCGAGTCGCTCGTGCGACGATCGACTTGACGTCCATCGGGCCGACACTTGTCTCGCGCCAAGTTGTTTTGCCATCCTTCTCTCCACCGCGAATCGTGACGTACTCGCGCGCCATATACTTGCTCATATAACGGCGGTCCAATACTTCGATCCGGCCCAGCCATTTGACCCAGGCGATTCCGAACCAGCCAGGCACGATCAGACGCAACGGGGCACCGTGCTCCGTGGCGAGTGGCTCGCCATTCATCTCGTAAGCGAGGAGAATATCGTCGCGCATGGCATCGCCGATGGAGAGGCTGCGCGCGAAGTTCTGCAAATAATCTTTTTCCCGAATCTTCTCCACTTTCTCGTCGGCTCCGAAAAAAACAACTTCGATGCCGCGCTTCAAAACGCCGCATTCCTTGAGCAGCGGTGCCAGCGGTGTTCCCGTCCACTTGACGTTCCCAACAGCGCCCATGAAGCCGAGATTCGAACTGTTACCGGAGCATTCGATCGTGGCGAGGACGTGTTTGCGTTTGCGCGCTTTGATGTCGCTCAACGAAAG
This sequence comes from Akkermansia muciniphila, assembly GCA_945861765.1. Lineage (GTDB taxonomy): Bacteria > Verrucomicrobiota > Verrucomicrobiia > Limisphaerales > SIBE01 > SIBE01. The sequence goes on from CAMAWP010000056.1 coordinate 4,025, forward strand.
GGTTTGTGGCTTTTGGACGAGGCCGGAAATTTCGAGCCGCCATTTTTGCAGATCGATGTTTGGAGTGCCGTAATGGCTGACAGCAAAGACTTTTTCGTTCGGCGTTATCCAGGTGGTGAGATCCTCCCATTTGGTCATAGGCCGCTTCGGGTCCATCGGCTGAACATCCAGAAACGGAATGACGGTGGCGCCCTCGGTTGGATCGGGAGCGCCGAACAGAGAAAGTGGATAGTGAGCGAACGCCAACGCGGCAAGCGCGACGCTGTCCTTGATCATCTCGCGTCGAGTTATGGCATGGAGAGAGTTCATTATATTGTGTGTCGGGAGTTAATTGTGAGGAACCGCGGCCGAGCTTCTACGATGCGCCTCTTGCCGCCAACGCGCCAGAAACGGGATGAGTCGAACAAAACCATTCCGGAGTCGTAATGGTTTTGTCTCACATGATTGTTTCTTTGAATGTCCGCTTTCGCTCCTGGGAAGAGCTTATTTCGCTACGTTCGCGACACCAATCACCCCACACGCAATTCGTGCACCGGCGTTGCCGACCGGCTGGCCGCCATCATCCGCCTTGGCGTGGACGATCACGCCCCGTCCAATGATCGGATTCTTAGTCCCGGCGATGGAGATGTTCTTGACGGTGACCTCATATTTTACTTTGCCGTCGTTATCGGCTTGGAGGTTCCCCAGATCGCCAGCGTGTCGTTGTTCTGTGGCGGGCAAGCCGTGCTGATGGCCCTCCGGGTTGTAATGGCCGCCGGCGCTCATCCCATCGGCGGCACTGCTATCGCCGAATTGGTGGATGTGTATCGCGTGCTTTTGACCGGGGGTAAGCCCCTCGATCAGGGCTATCACTTTAACGGAATCGCCGTCTTGAGTGAATCGAATTTGGCCATGGCATTTGTTCCCTGCGGTCGGGTGAAGCACTGCCACTGCTTGCGTGACGGAGGTCCAAGCATTGACGTGCGCTGTGTCGGCGGCGCTCAACGAAGCCGGTGAAGTGAGGTAAACGCTGGTGATGGCCAGACTAGCCAGGAGTGTTGTTAATGTTTTCATAGCTGCTTTCGGTTTGTTTTTTTGTTTGCTGAGGACTGTTAGGTTTGATGGTCGTGAACGAGCTCGCGATGAAACGCGCGTTCGAATCATTTTTCGGCGATGCAATAGAGATACTCCCGACCGCGCAGGAGGAGGTCCTTGCCGGCGATGGCCGGTGAGGCGTCGAACTTTTCATCGAGCTTATTGGTTGCGAGCACCTCACTTGGGTCGGACTGCTTCACCGCAAGGGTCACTCCGTTGCGCCCGACCAGATACACCTTTCCGTTGGCGCCCACGGGCGAGGCGTAAACGCCCGCCAAGCCCGCCATCGGCGCGGCATCAACCAACGAGCGGCCGGTCTTGGCATCAAAGCAGGAGAGCCTTTCGTTGTTGGCGGCGAAAAAGTAGAGCTTGTCGTCATAAAGCAGTGGCGACGGCACATAGGGCGTGCTCTTGCCGTGGCTCCAGACAATCGCGTCGCTGCCGGTCAGGTCGCCGGTGCCTCCAAGGCGAATTGCCTTAAGCGCGTTTCCCTGAAAACCGCTCATGCAATAAACCATTCCGTGCCCTGCGACAGGTGATGGAATCACGTTACGGGTCAGACCGCCACATTCCCAGAGGAGTTGTCCGGACGCCACATCGTAACTGCGGATCTTGCCGGTTGCCGTGGTCACGACTTGCGGTTTGCCGTTGTGCTCGACGACGAGTGGTGTGGACCAGGACGTGCGCTCGTCGCGTGCTTGTTTCCAGAGCGTCTTGCCGGTTGTTTTGTCGAGCGCGATGATGAAAGAGCCGTCCTCGTTGTCCCAGTTGGCGATGATCGTGTCGCCGGAAAGCGTTGGGGAACTGCCCTCGCCGAAGCTCAGCGCGATGCGCATGTCGCCAAAATCCTGGCTCCATTGAAGCTTTCCGCTCATGTCATAGCAATAGAGCCCGCGCGAACCGAAGTAGGCGAAGACATGTTTGCCGTCGGTCACAGGCGACGAAGAGGCAAAGCTGCCGTCGGTGCGATGGTGGCCTTCATGCGGAACCTCTTCGCGGGCGGTCTGCTGCCACAGCGTCTTGCCAGTCTGCCGGTCAAGGCAGAGGATCACAAATCGGAGCACCTCGGTCGGCTTCGGTCCGCCACCGAACCCACCACCACCGCCAGGACCACCTCGGCGACGGCCCGGCTGATTTCCCGCTGGCGCCTCGGCCGCAGCCGGTGGGGCATCGGATTTCGGCGCGGGTGGTTCGATCTTTTTGCCCGTCGGAATTGCTGTTTGAATAAAAACCTGGTTGTCCCAGATGATGGGAGTGGAGGTGCCGCTGCCGGGAATTTTCACCTTCCACCTGATATGCTCGGTTTCGCTCCAAGTGACCGGAGGGCTTGCCGAGGGCGCGACACCGTTCCCGAGCGGCCCTCGCCACTCCGGCCAGTATTGGTCGGATGCCGGTTGAGCTGCCCGGCCAACGGAAATCATGGACAGCGCCACACCGGCGTAAATGGACCCGCGTAAAATCGCAGCCGAGGCAGTGCGGAGCTGCATCCAGAGCTTCAGGGCTTTTGCATTCATTAGTATCAGTTTATTCGGAAGCGCCCGCCCTCTTGACGTTGATAGATCCGGCCAACTGGACCTTGAGGGATTGGTCGAGCAAACGTTTCGATTCCGCGAGTAGGAATTTAATTTCCTTGAACGGCTCGTAGCCGATGTCTTGCCAGCGGACCAGCCCCTCGCCATCCACCAAAAAGGTCCCGTGCAGATGAATGTTTTCGAAATCGTCGAAAGCTCTATAGGCTTTAAAGGTGTTTTGCCCTTGGTCGGAGACGAGCGGGAATGGGAGCGCGCCGTCGGCTTTGCTTTTGGCGAATGTCTTTTTCAGACCCTCCACCGAATCCGTGCTGATGGCGACAAGGGAGATTCCTGCTTCGGCAAACTCTTTGGCCATCGGCGCAAACGCGTTCAATTGCTCGATGCAATGGGCGCAGCCGTAGCCGAGATAAAAAATAACCACCACAGGTTTGCCTCGATAATCTGTCAAAGAAACAGTCTCGCCGTCCGGGCCTGGCAGAGTCCATGTGGGAGCAGGCGAAGGATGCCAACGGAACGGCCCGAGAGAAGCGAGGCTGGCGCGCTCGCCGACATCGGATGGAACCTGAGCTGGCAAGCGCCAATCTTCAGGCAAGCCGACGGACTGAGCGATGGGCTTGAGGCGCCGGAACACTGGCATATCCAGATCGAGGGAGCTGGAGATCGCTCGCAGTTTGGCGAATACCTCTTTGGCTTGTTTCCCATTTTCACGACGCCAGAGGATATCCGCATAATTCGCGAGGACCTGCACTTGATTGGTGGCTTTCTCGACTGCTTCGCGAGCGAGTTTTTCGGCTTTTTCTTTATCGCCCATCTGCCATTCGATCAGCGCAAGCCGTTCCTTCGGCAAATCCTTTACCTGATCGAACTGCTCGCGAGCCGCGTCCTTATCGTCCTTGGCGAGCGCCGCGTATCCTCTCAATTCAGCGAGAGATTTCTCGATAGGCTTCATGCGATTCGACTGAGCTTGCAACGCGTCTGCCATAGCTTTGGCGGTTTTCTCATCGGAGAGCTTCTCTTTCTGCGCCTTTTCTTCTGCTTTATCGGCGATAGCTTGTCGGGTCTGCCGCTGCTTCTTTAACAGTGCCTCGAGTTCGGCGATCTGACGCTCTCCGTTTTCCACATCGCTTTTACCGAGATAAGCCAAGCCCAAACCTCGGAGTCGTTTCGCTTGCTCCTCCAGAATCTCTGTCGGCTCGAGATAGACCGTCCCGGATAGAGAGATCAGTTCATCCCACAATTCGTAGCGGATCAAGGTCTCAAATAATCGAGACCGTCCGAGGCTTGAGCTGCCGCCCGCGCGTTCGTATTCCCCGGTGTTGTTGGTTCTCGAGAAGGTGTTGAATGTTGGGTGCCGCGGCAATTCAATGAGATTTTTGGCGAGATCAACCGCATCATGAACGCGGCCGATATATTCGAGGTCTTCGACGAGCCATTGATTATTGTGGGCGTAGTTGTGGATTTGATCGGGCAAAACGCGATCGCGAATCATGTGCGCGTGATCAACCCGCGCCGAAGCTTCCTGCTGCCAGGCCGCATCGGCGTAGCGCGCCAGTTTCGAGTAAGTATGCCCCGGCATGTGCCACATGTGAGCGATGCCTGGAGAAGTCTGGCCGCAGCGCGCGGCGGAATTCAAAGCGCGCGCGTCCTTTTCACTATTCCAGAAATGAATTCGAGCGTGGTGGATTGGATGCATCGGATTGCGCGTCAGAACCTCCTTGGCCAAGGCATCAATCGCCAGATAGCTGGTGATCTGAAGATCTCGTCCATTGTTGTCCCAGATCTTGAAAACCAAGAAAGCTTTCGCTTCCACATCCTCGGGGAACTCTTCGATAATGTTCTCCAAATTGCGCACATACCCGCGATGCCGTTGTTTGCTTCCGCTGTTTCCGTCTTTGTAAAACGAATCGAGAGCTTCAATCCACAAGGTCTCCCGACGGCTCGCCTGGCTCTTGAGCAAAGCCGCTTTTTTGATGAATTCCTTGGCGCGTTTCTCGTTGTTCACGTTGGCCATGGCCATTCCCCAATAAGCCATCGCGCAGTTGGTCTCGATCGCGGCGACCTGGCGGAAGGAGCGCTCGGCCTCAAAGTACCAGAAGCCGTGGAGCTGGCCGATGCCTTGGTTAAAGAATTGTTGCGCTTCCACTTTGGCCGTGATTGGAAAGTCAATCTTCGGCATCCCCTCCATCAAATACGCTCGCTGCCGTGGACCTTCGTTGAAAGCTTCACCGTGCAAGGAGTGTCCGGCGGGTAGAACACTCGGCGAGTCCTTGGTTGCTTCCGTGTCGGCCGCACCCGCGCTGAAAGCAGCGAGCGCAACCAGAAAGAACCGAAGCAGAATTTTCATGAGATGTTTATTGGTTCAGCCGTTGGTCTTACTTTGAACATCGAGGGCACCGCCGCTCAATTAGGAGTTTGATCTATTCGGCCGCTGGCTTTTCTTCTGGGCCGAATCCGACTTGGATGGACTGATGCACCAAAGATGTTTGTGCGTGCGAATGATGATATCTCCGTTCGACACCGCGATAGACGAATTGGTGGTCTCTCCACCCAACGAGTTGATCGCAATCTTCTCAAACTTCGGACTGGCGCGGAGCACAATGGTGTCGCCGGATTGGTTCAGGAAATAAATTTTGTCTCCAGACAATACCATCGAAGACCAGGAGTCAGAGTTGGCTCCTGAACCTTGGACGCGTTCTTCCCAGACGATCTTGCCCGTCTTAAGCTCGGAGCAGGCGACGATGGACCCGTACATATTGTAGATATACCCGTCGTTAATCACTCCAGTGCCAATGCCGGATTTGCCTTTCACCTGATGCCAAACTCGATTCGAGGCGGTGACGTCCCCTTTGCCTCCGGGTTTCACGGCCAGGTGCGATCCGTAAAACCCTCCCATGGCAACGACAAGCCCTTCACCGTAGAGCGGCGAGGTATAGACCAAAGGATTCAGACCGTCACAATGCCAAAGCTCCTTGCCCGTGCTTGGATCAAAACCGCGCACTCGATCCGGGTAGCTCATCACCAATTCATCGCGCCCGTTGGCTCGAACGATAATCGGAGTGCTCCACGAACCGATGGCTCCTTTCTCTTTTCCGGCAAATCCATCCGTCCTCTCCTTCGGCGCGATTTGCGGCACGTCCACCTGCCAAACCGTCTGGCCAGTCATTTTGTCCAGCGCGATAAGGAACGCCCGTTCCCCCGGCCCGAAATTCAAAATGCACAGATTGCCATGTAAGACGGGAGAGGCGCCATAGCCCCATTCATGGCTTTGTTTCCCGAGGTCGCGATGCCAAATCTCTTTGCCGGCGAAGTCGTAGCAATAAACCCCTGCCGATCCGAACCAAGCAATCACGCGTTCGCCATCGGTGACGGGCGAGGCAGAACATTGCGGGTTCGTGTCGTGGGATTGCTCCTTTTCTTTGTGAACAGGGCCTGATTGCCACATTGGTTTGCCTGTCGTTCGGTCCACGCACATGACGGTGTGGCGTCCTTCAGCCTCGACAGCTTGGGCGATGAAAATGCGGTTCTCCCAGACGATCGGCGAAGAGTTTCCGGGCCCGGGCAATGGAAGTTTCCAGCGGACATTCTCAGTGGCGCTCCACCGAACCGGCAATTTGGTTTCCTTAGTGACACCGGAGCCGTCTGGTCCGCGCCACGCTGGCCAATTACCCGCCAAAGCGGAAACACTGACAAGGAGTGCGAGCGCCGCGATCAAGGGCGAGGCCAGGCGCTGTTCTAGGTTGGTCTGAAAATTGATTTGTTTCATATGTGGTTTTGTTCTTTTTTAACTTCGCCTATGAATTCTTCTTCAGTCGTCGCCATCTCCCCGACGGTAGCAATGACACTCGACCTGGGTTCCCCGACATCCTAAGCAACCCGAGGGCTATCCGACAACACCAAACACCGGAGGAGTTCCAGCGATTCAGAGTGTCGCCGCATTGTGCAAAGCGGCGCGCGAGCAGCCTGATGAGGCGGTCAGCGCCTGGCTGAGCCAGGCGGAATGGCAAGCTCTGTGGTGTCACATCCATCAACGGACCACGCCTCCCACAACACCGCCCAGCCTGCGGCAGGGGGTGCGATGGATTGCGGAGTTGGGTGGAGGAGGTCTTCACCTGTCGTGGATCAATTTCATTGTATGCAATCGTCCCTTCGGGACTTGGTCTATCGACCCACAAGCCCACCCTTGAACGGATGGGCTATTTTCAAATCTCCCATTCGGGAGAGGGCATTGGGAAGCCTTGCTCGGTTTGAAGATCGAATGAAAATGTCCATGCTCGGCCGATTGCGGGTCCGTGCCGACAGCCTTCAGTAATCGTCCGAGAGGGAAAACGCGCGGGGAATGTTCGTGCTACCGATTGCCCCAACCGAAACGTTCATTGAATGGCCAATAGACCAGCCAACATTTCCCGATCACATTGTCTTGGGGGACTTCGCCCCACGCTCGGGCATCGAAACTGTTCAACGTATTATCGCCCATCGCCAGGAAGTGCTTGGGGTTCACGATGCGCTCCTGGTTTTCATCCAAGAAGAACGGAGATAGAGAACCCATGCCAAGGCGGTTGGCGACCCATTCGTTGACGTGGCCGAAATAGGCGCCCTCTCGATGAATCGGCGAAAAAGTATAGACGTTTTCGAAGCGCGGAGTTGAAGCGTCGAGACGTTCTCCATCGATAATCAAATGTTGATCGTTTCCAATCCGCACCCTCTCGCCGCCGAGAGCGACCAGGCGTTTGATATAGAGTTGATCGGGAGTCAATCTCGAAATCCCTTTCGTTTTGAACACGAAGATTTCTCCTCTGGTGGGGCGCCGAAAATTGTAAGTGAAACGGTCCACGAGGAGGTGGTCGCCGGTGTTTACCTGCAATCGGATGATGTCCTCGCCCTTGAGGAAAACATCGCCTTGGCGGAACGTATCCGCAGTTCTGAGCTGCGCCCGTTTTTCCAAGCCATCAGGCGGAAACCAAACTGTGTACCACGTATCACCCACCTGGAGTCGCTGTATCGTGACGAACGGAAAGACGGATCGCGGCGGTTTGATCTCTCGGAGTTCGCCGCCCGCCTTGGCTGTGATTTGGTAATACGAGATGCCCTTCATCCAAAAATGAGCCAGCCGCGTGAAGAGACCTGGCACCTGGAAATCGGGCTCTGCTTTCAGGTTGCGCTCAGTGATTCCGTAGAGGGTCGGCTGCATCGAGCCTGTCGGGATTTTTGTCAGTTGAAGAAAGAACGTTGTGAACCCGAAGATGACGATTGCCGCGGCGACGAGTTCTTTGACATTTTCCCGAATAGCTCCATGCGGATACGGTTTAAGCCATTGATCCGCCGCAGTGATGAGGTGCTGCATCTGTGCTTGGATCACAGCTTTGTCTCGCGAAACGAGCGCATCATTCAGTTGCTGACACGCCTGAGCCATGGCTTCGATGGCGTCGGCGCTGAGCAAATCGCGTTGCTCGTTCACTAGCTTTTGGACATGCCGACGAAGATCGGCAGCATTGCGAGCGGTGCGCGAGAAAAACCATTGAAGGAGCATGACGAAGTTCAAGGGTTCAACGAATCGAATGGTTCAGATGAGTGGCCTCTAAAAACGCTGTGTTGAATTGCCGCCTGGCACGCGCTAATGCTCTCAACGCACAGCCCAGCCGAAGCGCGAGGAAATCGGCCAAAATACGAAGGCACATTTGCCGATGATTTTCTCCCTCGGAAAATCACCCCAATATCTGGAGTCATAGCTATTCATGGTGTTGTCACCCATGACAAAGTTATGGTTTGGCCGCACGGAGAACACGGCCGATTCGTTGCGGAAAAGGCCACCAATTCCCAACGGTTTCTTGTACGAGTCCGCGACCGACTCATTCAAATGCCCAGAATAGCTGCTCTCGCGCGGCGGACCTTGGAAGGAGTAGAGGTTTTCGAAGTGCGGAGTTGAGGCATCCAACCGCTTCCCATTGATGATCACGCGCCGATCGTTTCCAAGTTGCACTTTGTCCGCGCTGAGACCAATCAAGCGCTTGATATAATGAGTGCCCTGCTGCAGCGCCTCAATGCCGTCCGTGGCAAAAATGATAATCTCGCCGCGATCTGGCCGACGGAAATTAAAGGTGAAGCGATCGGCGAACAAACGATCGCCGCTATTGACTCTGAGCTTGATGATGTCGTCACCTTTGCGGAACTGCTCGCCGTGCTGGAGTCCGGCACGCTTCTCGAAATCCTCAGGTGGAAACCAAATCGTGTAGTGTTGATCCCCCACGATGAGACTCTGCTTTTTCACCATAGGAAAGACCGTTTGCGGGGGCTCGAATCCGCGGAACTCGCCATCAGCGACAGCGGTCACCTGGTAATAGCTGGCACCCTTGACGACCGACAGAAACGCGCGAATGAAACCGTTGGGAATCTTCTCGTCAGGCTGCTTACGAAGGTCCTGTTGCGTGATGCCATACAAGGTCGGTTGCATCGATCCTGTCGGGATGGCCATCGGCTGCAAAAAGAATGTCCGGATTCCGAGGGCAACAACCAAAGCAACCATGATCACATCGAGGTTTTCACGCATGGCTGCATTCGGGTAGGGTCGCAGCCACTTATTCGCCATGGCTTCCAAATTCGTGGCCTGCGCGGCGATGACAGTCTGGTTCTCTCCTGAGCGAATGGCCGTTCGCAGCTCTGCCATCGTTTTGGCAATCGCTTCAACGGCTTCGCGGCTTATGATATCCCTCTGCGCACTCACCATCTTCTGGACGCGGTGGCTCAGATCAGTCGCTTGCCGAACCGTTCGTGATAAAAACCAGCGGAGCAGCATAGTCATTCGTTGTTTAGCTCTGGATTGTGGGGCTGGGGCTTCGATGAGTGCGTGTCATCACGCTTTCAAAACTTCAATGAACGCTTCCTGCGGAATTTGCACGGAGCCGAACGCCTTCATCCGCTTCTTCCCTTCCTTTTGTTTCTCCAAAAGTTTCCGTTTGCGCGTGATATCGCCACCGTAGCATTTCGCGGTGACATCTTTGCGGAGAGCGCTCACGGTTTCGCGGGCGACGAACTTGCCACCGATGGCTGCTTGAATAGCGACGGCGTATTGCTGCCGGGGTATGACTTCCTTTAATTTAGCGGCCAGCGCGCGGCCTCGGCCCTCGGCTTTATCCCGGTGGACGATGCAGGAAAAGGCATCCACCGGCTCTGCGTTGACCAGCATATCGAGCTTGACCATGTCTGAGATCGAGTAGCCATCGTGCTCATAATCCATCGAGCCAAATCCGCGAGTCAAACTTTTGATGCGGTCGTGAAAATCGATCAGGATTTCGTTCAAAGGGATACGGCTGCTCAACATGACGCGCCGCGAATCCAGCGTTTCTGTGTGATCCACCGCGCCACGTTTCTCGGCGATGAGCGCCATCATGTCGCCGATGTATTCATTGGGGCAAATCACGAACGTCTTCACCATCGGCTCCTCGATCTTTTCGATGTAATTCGCTTCGGGCAAGAATGCGGGATTATCGATTTCTTTGACTTCGCCGCTGGTCAGGGTGACGCGATAGATGACGCTGGGGTACGTGGCGATGATGTCCATTTCGTATTCGCGGCGCAACCGCTCCTGAACAATCTCCAAATGGAGCAACCCGAGAAAACCGCAACGAAAGCCAAAGCCCAGAGCGACCGAACTCTCGGCCTGGTACACGAACGCGGAGTCGTTCAACTGCAACTTGCCGAGGTTCATTTTGAGATGCTCATAATCCGCTGTATTGATCGGATAAATTCCGCTGAAAACCATCGGATGAATCTCTTTGAATCCCGGCAGTACAGGCGAAGGAAAGCGCGCGTCGGTCAGTGTATCGCCCATTTTCACATCCTTTGGACTCTTGATATTGGCGGTGATGTAACCCGTCTCGCCCACTTCAAGTTTTTCCCGGACATAAGGTTTAGGATTGAAGCTTCCGACCTCCTTGATCTCGACATTCTTTCCAGAATGGAGCAGTTTCACGTGCATTCCGGCCCTCAGTTCGCCGTTGAAAACCCGCACATGCGTGACAACCCCCTTGTAGGTATCAAAATAAGAGTCGAATCCGAGCGCCTGCAAAGACCTTTCCCCGGTTGGCTTTGGAGCGGGAATACGATGAACGATTGCTTCCAGGATTTCCTCGATGCCAATCCCTTCCTTGGCGCTGGCCAGAATCGCCGAGTCACCCGGGATAGCCAAAATATCTTCAAGCTGCGTCTTGGTCAGGGCGACATCGGCGTGCGGCAAATCGATCTTGTTGATGACGGGAATAATCTGGAGCTCTTGCTTCATCGCCAAATGGACATTTGCGACCGTTTGCGCCTCGACGCCCTGCGCGGCATCGATGATCAGTAAAGCGCCCTCGCAAGCGCTCAAGCTGCGGGAGACTTCGTAAGAAAAGTCCACGTGTCCCGGCGTGTCGATGAGGTTCAACTCGTAGATTTCGCCGTTTTTGGCGGTGTAAAGCATTGTGACGGGATGCGCTTTGATCGTGATGCCGCGCTCGCGCTCCAGGTCCATGGAATCGAGCAACTGATCTTGCATCTCTCGGGTTGCGATGGTTCCGGTGCGGTGCAGCAAACGATCCGAGAGAGTGGTCTTCCCGTGATCGATATGGGCAATGATACTAAAATTACGAATGTGCGCTGCGTCCATGGATTCAAATCAACTTTCTGCTCTTAATCTTCATCGTGCTCTGAACATTAATCCCGTTCAGAAGCTTTGTCTCGGAATGCTAACGAACCAGTTAAGATTGAGATCACGATTAACAAACCGTAAACCGCATCATCTGGGCCTCGTTAACTCATGATCCTTTCGCGAGGGTCACGTCGTTCAGGCCGGGAAGGTAACGGAAGCGCAGCCAGAAGCAAAAGGGAAATTACCTATCCTTACCCCTCCTCTCCTGGGTAACAGTTAATTTTTGGCGCGCGACGCCCTTTATCTAAACTCCTTTTTTCGGTTAAGCTGCCGGTCAATCACCTCAATCACGAGACTGCGTGACTCGGTAAAACCTCCTCGGTTGTCCTACGACGACTCGGTCGTAAATAGAGTTGGTGATGCTGCCTGGTATGGCTACGCCGAGGTTTGCCCAAGTGTTGGTCGTCAAATCAGTCCGATACTGCACCTGATACTTCCTGTTGGTGCGTGCCGTCCAGAAAACCTCGACCTCTGAAATGCGAATGGACATGTGCGGACTCGACGACTCGACTGAGACGTTGTCGAGGAGCAAGCCGGATGCATCGCTCGGCACGAGCGACCTGAACGACAACCTGGAACTGCTCGAAGACGCAACGAACTCGAAACAGTGACGGGTCCACGCAAGGGCGAACGGCAAGGACCCCCTGACCGTCGGCACAGCCAAGCTGAACGTCGTGGTGTTGGTGCCGACTGACACCTCGACCCTTTTCGGATTGGAAGGCGAACCCGTTGCAGCGAAGCCGGCCAAATCGAAACACACCTCGTAGGACTCACCGGCAATTGTCGGAACGGTTGTGTGAATGCCTCCAGCGACAAAAGGGCCGTTGAGGTCGAGTGAGAACCTGCCGTCGGAGGGGTTCCAAAAATCGGGAGAGACCCAATCCAATGCCGCAGGGCCGACCGTCCATCCGGTGATGGCCGCAGAGCCAGCCGAAAGAAGAACGATGCTGGGGCTGGCGTTGGTGAAGCCAGGAAGCTCGAAGCTACCGGCACCTCTGCCGTAAGTGGTGTCGATCAGGTTCTGCGCGCTGGTCGCGGCAGCGATGCTCATCACTGCGAGAATCGTCAAGGTCTTCATTTTGGGTGTTTGCAGTGCCGGTACACGGAGTCGGCCCTAGCCCCTAAGCTTGGCAAAAGGTCAAGATGTGTGCCCGATGGGAGTTGCAAGCGTGAGTAATCGGCGTGTGTTGATCTATCCACAGGTTTAAAGGCATCGATATGATCGGTGCCGGTCATAAACAAAATACGAAAGCAAACGCCCATGAAGTAAGTATTATAACCAGCAATTCTCATTATGGCAATTTCGCTCAGATTTCCCTTATATTTCATGGGTTTGCAGCCTGTTCTTGAATCCCGCTTGTGTCTGAAACCGGACGACGACGCTCAAAATCCCTAGGTTTTTCGACTCCCAACCATTCCAGCCACCCTCGTTCGCAGTCATCGCAATTGCAAAAACAGCCCATTTCTCCAGCAATTCAGCCAAAATGAGACCACCCCGAACTTTGTGCGCGCATTGCGCCCTTGAACGGTGGGGCGAGACTCCGTCGAGCTGTAGTCTCCGAGCCGGAAGCCGTCGAGCCCTGACATGCTCGATCGCCAGAAAAGGTCAGGGTTCGAGGGGACTCTCACCCCACCCAGGTTCATGGGCAGAATTGCTGGGTCTCCACCGCCTTCGCAGCGCCCGATCCGAATTTTCACATCTCTCTCTGCTTCGGTCAGTCGAACATGGAAGGCGGAGGGCGCATGGAATAGCACGACCGCACCGTCGATAAACGCTTTCAGATCCTGGCGGATTTTGATGCGCCTAAGCACGGCTGGGAGAAGGACAAATGGTATGAAGCCGTCCCGCCACTGGCGGCGCGAGGCAGCGGCATTTGCCTAGTCGATTATTTCGGCAGAACGATGGTGGCCAACCTGCCGGAGAACATTCGCGTCGGCGTTATCAAAGTTTCCGTGCCTGGCTGCAAGATCGAGTTGTTCGAAAAAGGTAATTACACGAACTACGCTGCGACGGCCCAGTCATGGATGAAAAACCTGATCAAGGCCTACGACGGAAACCCCTACCAGTACCTTGTGGACCTGGCCAAAGTGGGACAGAAGGATGGCGTGATCAAAGGAATCCTGTTGCATCAGGGCGAGTCCAACCCGAACGACAAGGAATGGCCGAACAAAGTGAATGGCATCTACGACAATCTGATCAAGGACTTGAATCTCAAGCCCGAAGAAGTGCCGCTGCTGGCCGGTGAAACCGTGAATGCCGATCAGCAAGGCCGTTGTGCAGGCTTTAACGGAATCATGGCTGAGTTGCCAAAGACACTTCCCAATTCCCACGTCCTTTCCTCGACCGGTTGCACCTGCCATCCGGACCGCCTGCATTTCAATCCGGCGGGTTCCCGGGAATTCGGCAAACGCTACGGGGAGAAGATGCTTTCGCTGCTGGGTTACAAGGTTGCCGAAACGAAATGACCATGCGCACCGAACTGTTGCTCCCATGAAATTCATCCTCGCGGCTGCCGCCATTCTGACGCTGGCCTCGACCGGTCTTGCGCTCGACGGCCAGATTCAAATCCACGACCCCTCCACGCTCGTCCAGTGCGACGGCAAGTACTACACCTACGGCACCGGCGACACCACCTTGGTTTCCGACGACGGCTGGACCTAGCGTCGCGGAGTCATGCCCACGCGTCGCGGACTCCGGCTACAACATTCGCGTGGGGTGCGCCAAGAAAGTCACCAGTCCCTTCCTGGATCACGAGGGCCTCGACATGATTCAGGGCGGCGGGAAGCTGTTCCTCGGTTCCGATGGGCGCGTCATCGGACCCGGCCACTTTGGCCTGTTCGATCAGGGCGACGGTGTGCAGAGATTCTCGATGCACTATGAAGGCGACCTCGATCGAGGCGGCGCCAGCGTGTTGGACATCCGCCCGTTGTTGTGGAAGGACGGCTGGCCGATCGCCGGCGAGAATTTTAAGGAAGGCACCTACGAAATTGAATCCACCCGCACCGGCACGGCACTCGAACTCGCTGTCGAAGGCGTGCCCGTCGGCGGCCAGCGCGGTGGACGAAGGGGCGGTCCGGGGTTTGGTGGACCGGGTGGACGTGGTCGCGGACCCGGTGGACCTGGTGGACGCGGCGGCGGCGGCTGAATGTTCGGCGGCATCGGTGTCCCAATACCGCCGCAGGATGTCGCGCAAGTCTCGACTAACTGGCCGGCCGGCAACATCAATCTCCGCATGGCCAATTACCTGCGTCAGGCGCAGCAGAAGTGGGCCGTTACCACCGTGACAAATGTTGGCGGCTATCCTGGCTCGCCGTATTTCAAAATCACCATCGCCGGCACGAACCGCACACTGGCGGCTGACCGGGGACGGCGAACTGGTCGCCCTTCCCCAATTTACAGGCGAACCAGAGCAGCTCTGGCGTATTGAGCAACTCCCCGACGGCACTTGGCGCTTCGTGCCCAAATCCGTTCCGAACGCCAGGGAGGCGTTTGCTCTGTCGGCCATCGGCAGCAGCTTCACCACCTTTTCGGATTTCAATCCCGGCAGCGACAAACAACGCTGGCTGTTCAAAGCGCCCTGACCTCAAGTCGAAGATCGGGAACCCAACTCAAGACTTTCCATGATGACACTCCGAAAGCTCCGCCTGTCGGCACTCATCGCGATGACCGGCCTGGCGCTGTTGACGGACGCCGGCGCCCGCGGTGAAGGCCTTGATTCCGCACCCACGCTGGTGCGTCCGAATTCCGCCGGCTTCATCCAACGCTGGCTGATCCTTGAACCCATCCGCGCCAATGGCCTCACCGACAGCGCCGTCAAGACCGCCGTCAAGACCCAGTATTTTTCCTGAGCCGCGAAACAGCGATCCAGAAGATGGTGTGGAGTGCAGATGGCTGGCTGCGCACGCTTGACGGGCAAGCAAGCCCCTCGGTCGAGACTCCCGCGCCAGCGTTGCCCGCGCATCCATTTTTCCCGGCGGCGCAGCGTGAAGACTTCAACTCGCCGGACTCGTCGGCTACTCCAACGGTACCAACTTCCACTACCACTACCTCTCGCACGACGAAGCGCTCGGCAAACATCTGCGCGTGGAGGTGGACTGCGAGCGCCTGAACTTTGCTTATCGTGTCGAAGGCGTGGATGCGGAATGGCCCTGGCTGCCGCACCAATTCGACGTCAGCATTCTTTCGGACGAATGCCTCGCGCGCCCGGCCCGGCCAATTTCACCGGCACCTTCGTCGGCCTGGCCTGCCAGGATTTGGCCGGAACTTTGAAGCCTGCGGACTTCGAGTTTTTTGATTACCGCGAGAGAGACTATTGCCCGAGTCTGTTTTCCCACTCGTAGTGGAGAGCTGTTGCTGATAGAGGGTTAACCTGCTCGTCGAACGTGAAGCAATTCTCGAAAGAAGCGAGGGTCAGTCTTCATCTCTCGCCCACGCCGACCGCGAGGTTCAAAACGCATTGTGAGAATCGGACTTCGCAAGTTTCCGGCGAGGAAGCTTCGACCTAGCACTTGGATCGCCGAAGCGGATCTACTCTCCCACTGATCGACCATTAGTCCTTCACTACTCTGTCATTACTTGGAGGCGAGGGGCGGAATCGGTCAGACTTTCGTCATCCAGCGGCCACTCTGGCCACTCTTGCCGGTACCGCGCCGACTATCGGCGATGCTCTCGCAACTACCTATAAACGCGATGGTTTTGCGTTCTTTTCTATCGAATTCGACTGTCGTAATATCCGGTTAGACTCAAGCCGTCAAATCACTACTCGCGCGTGCTTTCGCATACCCTTCCACTGCTCGGCACTGGAAGTTTCACTGGAAATGCCAACAGTGTTATCAGCACCCGTTCTGCCTGTCGAACTGGGTCGTATCGACGACATCAAGAGCGGTCTTAAAGTATCCTCTGGTGGTGGCAGAATACGGTACATTGACGAAGAACGTCTCCACTTGCTTCTCCATCCGTGAAATGATTTATTTCATGGCATGAACGGTATTCGTCATCGTTGGTTCAGCCAGAATCTGGAGTCCGCGTTGAAAGTCCTACCGGTCACCGTGGTGACGGGAGCGCGCCAGACGGGCAAAACTACCCTGGCAAAATCGCTGGATTCCAAGCGGGCTTATTTCACCTTGGATGATGTCGGAGTTCTCGATCAGGCAGAACGTAATCCGGATTCCCTGCTCACGACCCGTCCGGTCACCCTCGACGAGGTTCAGCGCGCGCCGCAACTGCTGCTCGCGGTTAAGCGGGCGGTGGATGAACGGCGCAAGGCTGGGGATTTCGTGCTGACCGGATCCGCCAATCTGCTCCTGATGGGTCGCGTGGCGGACACGCTGGCAGGCCGGGCGATTTATTTGGAATTGCCCCCTTTCTGTCCAGCAGAATGGTTGCAACGCAAAGCGGCATTGGAACCGATCGATCGCCTCTTCTCACCCGCTTTCGACTTGCGCGATTGGCCGGACGAGAAGGGGAACTGGATACGTTGGCTGCTTTGCGGCGGCTTCCCGCCTGCTGTGGCCATTGAAGCCGATCGTGATCGCGGGTTGTGGTTCGCCGCTTATGTTCAAACTTATCTGGAGCGCGACCTGCGGCAGTTAAGCGACGTTGCCAGCTTGCCCGATTTCCAACGCTTGATGGCACTGTCCGCAAACCGAACCGGCAAATTGTTGAATCAAGCCGACCTTGCTCGGGATGCGGCCTTGAGCCATCCCACGGCCCATCGTTACCTGAATTTGCTGGAGACAGGTTGCCTGATCACGCGGATCAGGCCATTTACCACCAATCCTTCCACCGCGATTGTGAAAGCGCCAAAACTTCTCTGGTCGGACTGCGGATTGGCGGCCTGGCTTGCCGGCATCCGAACCCGGGAGGACGTTGCCAAGCGGCTGGATTCGGGCTTCTGGCTGGAGCAAACGATTTACCAGACTCTCCAGTCATGGCGAGCCATGGACCCGGCCAATCGGAGGCTCCACTATTGGCGCGACCGTGCAGGACATGAAGTGGATTTCCTCCTCGAACAAAACGGCAAATTGGTCGCCATCGAGATCAAATCGAGCAGTCAAGTGAGCCCGTCAGACGCTTCCGGCATTCTGGCATTCAAAAGCGTGCTCAAGAAAAGTCACAGTCTGGTTTGCGGCGTTGTGCTTCATGCCGGCAAGGCCAGACCACTGGACAAGGATGTTTTTGCCCTCCCTTGGGGTTGGCTGGTAAGAGACTGAAATGCGGGTTACATCGAGATCAAAATCCTTGTGCACGATCCCCAGCAAGGAATCGCGCACACAACCACCCACGAGATTAGCCCGGCGAAGAGCCGGAATGTCACGCAACAGGCGCTCCATTTCATCCGGCAGATTCATGTCGCTCCACTCCGGAACGATTTCAAGCGCACGCGCACCAGCAAATCATTCAATGCGCCTCTCGTCTCGTCGCTCGGCAACTCGGGTAACGTGCTGGCGTCATGCGCCGCCTGTAATTCGGTTCGGAGACGTTGGTATTCCGATTCGTGGAACGTGACATCCGCGTCCTTGAGTTTGGACGTTTCCGGCCCGGCGAGTTTGTAGGCCACGAGGTCGGCGATGTGCGGCAATCGAAACCCCTCGTTCAGCGTGACCAGATTCGCCTCGATCATCCCCGTGCGCATCAAGTGGATTCCTGTGAGCAGCACGCGATAGACGTAGAGCAAGGGCTTCACCCGGCGTGGCGATTCCTTTAAGAACAACTTCCATTGCGTCTCCGCGAAGCCGAAGTAGTGATGCGAGTGATGTTTCGTGATGACGCCCGTTCGGCCTTCACTGCCGCCCGCAATGGTCTTTAACTCTGCGTGCGCAGGTGTCGTGTGGATAATGAGCGGCGAGAACAGTTGTTCCAGCACGTAGCCGTTTTTCTTGAGTAACAGGCCGAAGAACTTCCGGACGTCATGGCTCACAAGGTCCATCTCCAACCCATCGATGACTCGCGACCTCGATTCGCGAAGCGAACGTTCCGTTTGGGGCAACTGATTAGAGGCGGGCTTGGGAAGCCAATCCTGGACCGTCTCATCTAGAACCTCCAGGCCGACGACCTTTTCGACGGGCAAGACATGTGCCCCGCGCAGGTCAAAGTCCGAGTCCGGCGACGGAAACCCGTAAAGATGCGCGCCGCTAATGGTGGCAAACAATAGAGGAAACGGCTGCGCCGCGACGATGCGGTGTAGGCGTGGGTCAACGGTCACCATACCCATTCGCCATTTCCCGTCGCGCCTTGATAAGGAACCGATTGGCCGCTTCGTAGTCGGGGCGTTCGGGAAGTTTGGTTTCGGCCAAGGCGTGCTCGAAGTCGCGGTGTAGTTCCTTGCGCCAGGCGTCCAGTTCGGCCCACGGCATTTCGCCGCGTTTGACCGCGAGCAACCGTTCGCGGTGCGCTTCGACGCGCACCGGCACGCGAGCGTCGCGCAACGTGGCTGCGCCGGTGAGCAACAGGCGCAGCAGATGCATGGCGTGTTTCCACCGCAGTTGGCCCCCCGGCCCCCGCCAAGTGTTTTTCCCCTCTTTACAAAGACGTGCGCTTCGCGCAACGCGGTCGCCGTGGTTGCGGATGTCCTGCTCAATCTTCTTGAACTGCGACATGGCATAGCCGTTGAAGGTCTGGAAAATCATCTGCGACAGGAACTGCTGGCGCAGGGCCAGGAGTTCCTCAGCCAGCGGCGTGGCTTTCTCGATCATCGGCGAGTAGAGACATTCCAGGATGTTCGGGTTGGCCTTGAGCGCCATCCCAAGGAACTTCTGCAATTCCCAATAGCAACTCTGCGCGGCGTTGTCCTCGAATTGTTCCGGCGCGCCGAAGAGTGACCATTGCAGATCGGCGGGGGCGAGGTAGATGCCGCGCCGGTCAATGTCGGATTCGTCATGGTCCAGCCCGTACGCGCGCGAGCCGACGATGCAGCGATAGATGATGAATTGTTCGAGTTCGAAACCCGGTGTCGCATCCGCACCGGACAACCTGTCTTTGAAATGCTTGAGAACATCCAGTTGGTCCCGGGTGAGCGACGCTTCAAAACCGTCCGGAAAACGGATGAGAAATTGATTCTGGTCGCCGCTCGGCGTGCGCGTGACAACACCGACTGCGCCGCGTGGATGCACGAGGGCATTGTTCGTGCCCCGCACTTCGACCAGCGATACGACTTGCGTCCCCGCAAAAATGTTGTCCGGTTGGTGGGACATTCGCCCCGTTAGAATAATGGAAAGCGGCACGTCAACGCGAGTGTGGAGAATGAATTGCCAAACCCATCAGGGTGACAAAACGGCCGCGCGCTGGGTGCGACAGTATATATTCTCTGCACAAGCAAAGTCGGGGACATTCCGCATGTCGCTTCGATTGAAAGAATTTTTGTGAAAAGTTTTGACGCAACCTTTTCAATTCTCTAGACGTCTCAGCCGCTGATGCAAACCTGCATGAACATATCAACCACGAGTTGGCCGACGATGTCGGTCGCGCAAGCGACACTTCATAGCCGGTTAAGCCAGGGTTGTGTGTTTAGCCTTGGCCTGTCCAGATCGTATATTGGGCAAGTCCCCGAAACGAATTTGGATAAACCGGAGGTAAGCAGGTAACAGAAGAACAAGAGTTTTCCAAACCCTGCTTACCGAGAAGGAAGCAGGGTTTTTTGTTTTTCCCTGAATGACCGACGACGAATCTAGGAACGAAAGGTGAACGATCTGTGAACGAAGCGAAGGCGACATCTTGATGATGTCAATCGACACAAAACTAAAATGGGCGTCCGTCCTCCGCAGGTCTGCTACGGAGGACAAGCAGGAGAGCCGAGGTTCTCCACCGGTGGGATCTGCTCAGCGGTTGCAAAAAAGCGCGCCAGTTGTGTTCAGCCAGATTTTACAATCTAAGGGCTTCGCAGGAGGTGTGCCCCTAAACACCGAAACAACCGCCATGAAACCGCGGGTTGGGATCACGTAGATCACCAAGAGGTGTTTGTTCTTTGTTGGAATAGCACGGGCCGGGAGCGCGAGAGCGTTCCCGGCCTTTTTACTTTCGCGGCTGTGGTTTAAGAGCAGAATGTCTTCCTGCCAGGTAGATGGTCCGGGTGCGATTCCCGGCAGCCGCACCAATTCTCTACAGGCTGCGCGTCAGCACGCGGCCGAGTCTCCAAAACTCAGCTCACTCTGGGCAGCACGGAGGCAGCCTGCCATTTTCATTTTGGGGTCGTGGCAGACAAGCAATGCACCTGCTTTGCAAGCAGGTTGATGTGGGAGCTTACCCGCCGACTCCACCAGCCTTCGCTCGTAAACAACGACGAGCTACGGCTGGCAGGCCAACAAATCGCGTGACAAGCGAAGGCTGCCCGCCGTGGTTTCCTTCTGTCCCGAAACGGAGGCGGGCCGGTTACCATGAGCACTTATCACTACGTGTACACATTGCAGTCCATTTCTCGGCCGGAACAGATTTACACGGGCCAAACCGAGAACCTGCAGAATCGATTTAAGGACCACAATGCCGGGAAAGTTCCACACACATCTAAGTTTTGTCCCTGGGTGATCCGGTCTGCGACCGCGTTCAAAGACAAGGATCGTGCGATAGCATTTGAGCGGTATCTGAAATCGGGCTCTGGACGGGCATTTCTCCACCGGCATTTATGATAGAGTCACCGCCACCCCCGCTACCAGCCTTCGCCGGCTGCATCGCGGCGGGTGAAGGCTGCCCGCCGTAGCT
>CAMAWP010000057.1 GCA_945861765.1 Akkermansia muciniphila
TTTACGGCTCGGAAACAGAGCACCCTATAAAGACGAGTGGCAGCACCAGGCACAAGCGAAGGGCTGGGGCGTGCAGGAGGTGAAGCGGTTGCTGCAAATTGGTCGAAAGCGTCAGTTCAACTCCACGTCAGCTCGCTATGAGTTGCGGAGCAAGCTGCGCGAAGTAGAAGAACGGGAAAAGCAATCCCAGGAGACGAAAGCCGAGTCGCGGCAAGGCCAGAGCCAGAGCCAGAGCCAGAGCAAATCGAATTCCCAATCGCAATCCCACTGATGCCCAACTCGTGAACCACTCCCTTGATAGCACCTTCGATGAGATTTCCCGGACGTTTCGAGGAAAATTGTTCGCCTGCGTTCGTAAAGGTTTCAGTGTTGAGGAATGCTTTGATTTCCTCTGGATCGAAACATTAGAGGAAAGGGTTTCAGACGGTCAGGTTGAGGACGTATCCGACTAATGTTTCCTTCGATTCCAGAAGCAAAGGTCAGCAGGAAGTCGCGACGAGCTGTTCGGCACGCACCTGTCGCAATCCTTGCTGAACCAATCCTGAGATCACAAACCAAGCTGCTATCCCTAGAACAATCGAAATCGAGTAAAAGAAACGGTCAGCGCTGTAGTTCCAAGCTGTGTGGAGAACCATTGCCAATGCCAAAACCCGATAGAAACCTGGTGACAATAAAGCAGATAAAGTGTTCGGATGTTCCCGCTTCGCGCGCCACAACGCCGCGCCCACCATAGCAGTCCAAGCTGCGTGCATGGCGGGGGCTATTAGTCCGCGCAGTGCGATGGTTTGCAGCATCGCGGAACGACCACCCTCCAGGCCAGCATCTAAGGCGTAACCAGCGCTCTCAAAGGCAGCGAAGCTGGCTCCCACGGCTCCCCCCAACAGCATGCCATTCAAAATATATATGTAACGTGAACCACGCCCGATCAAAACTAAGGCCCCTAATTTTGCCAGCTCTTCGATAGCCCCGTCGCTGCTCGTCCCGAACCAACTTGCTCGTCCAACCGCGACCCCCACCATCGAAATCAGCAAAGCGGCAAAGCCGCCAACAGCCACAGACACAATTAGCCTGTAAAGCGAAACGTTCCTCGGTGTATTCAATTCAAAGAATAGAACAATCATCGAAATAGGGACTGCAAAAGATCCCATCAGGATCAAGCCCGGCACCAAATATTGGTTGTCAAACGACTGATAAGCGAAAACAAATCCGCCATAGGTGAGCCCAAGCAAGAGAAGGCATCGCGCGAAAAGCCAGGGTCGGGGCCAGCCGTTCGGAATTTCAGAAAGGGACGGTGTGGTCCGAGCCGTGCCTACAGCCAAATATTCCTCTATTTCTTGCGCCGTCCGATGTTTAAATGTTTCCGAGAACATCTCGCGAACGCTAAATCCCTCCAGTTTCTCTGTCCCAGCAATCTGGTTAAGGGTTCCGAGGACTTTTTTGAGCGGACGGTTAAAGTAGGACAATAGAGCTGCTTGATCCGCGTCCAGACCCCCAAGGGAGTGCTTCTGTGCCACGCCAGAAACAGCGCGAAACTCTTCGAAGACTTCATTCGCAGCACGCCATTCAGGCGCGGATTCATTAGCGACCATCACATCTGGAGGCACTGCTCCACTCGCAAACAGAGCCATGAGCTCATCAGCCGAAACCGGGCCACGCACTTCGACACCGTCAAAATAATGCCAATCCGCTCTATTTGTTTCGGGACTCATTCAGGCAGTTGAACTGTATTCGGCGTGAGAATTTCATCGAGTAAAAAGTGCGGTGCCTGGTCAAGGGTTTCGGACTTGCATTGCTTCCCTGCTAAAGCCCGGAGAACCCTTGATCCGGGCGTTTCATGTGTGTCGAGAATCGACTGAGCGGGCACCAAAACGGGCACCAACTCGGTTAAAAAGAGTTAAGCTGAGTTAAGCCGATATAGCTTGATTTCCCAATGAAAGCGGGCATTTTAGAGGCGTATTTGCGGTCAAATTGGACCGATTCCGGCCCTCGCCTCCACTACTCTTTCATATCCGGCCAGTACCCGGGCACTACTCAGTTGACATTTCATGACTGAGGGGAATCGAAAATGTGGTTTCGCCGTGTTCAGCACAAGGGGAGGCTTGGATTTCGACTTTTTGATCTTCGTGAATGGGCTCGGTATCTCGACATTTCAAGCCGGTTCGATAATCTCGAATCATCAGAGACGTCACACAAATCATCGAGCGCGTCCAGAAAGGTGATCCTCAAGCTGCCGAGGAATTGCTGCCGGCGGTTTATGAGGAGCTTCGCAGACTGGCTGCGGCGAAAATGGCGCAGCAGCCCGCGGGACAAACCTTGCAGGCCACCGCACTGGTTCATGAGGCGTGGCTGAAACTTTCCGGCAACGGCGTAGCGAAATGGAACAATCGCGAGCACTTTTTCCGCGCCTGCGCCGAGGCGATGCGACATATTCTGATCGATCGCGCCCGCGCCAAACAAAGTCAAAAACGCGGCGGCGGCCAGGTCGTCCTGGAATTGAGCGACCTGGACATCGCTGAAAACGCGGATCCGGACGCTCTCCTTCTTGTCGATGAAGCGCTGAATCGCATGGCCGTGGATCATCCGGATAAAGCCGAGTTGGTGAAGCTGCGGTTTTATGCGGGGTTTACGATTGAGGAAACCGCGCAGGCGCTGGGAGTTTCTGAGAAAACCGTCAAACGGCAATGGACCCACGCGCGGTCACTGCTGTTTCGGGAGATCATGCGCCTGCGCGCGGAATAATTTTTTGAAATATCTGACCCAGCCGGCGCTGCGATTGCGTTACTCTTGATGAAAACTGGACCGGACGCAGGTTTCATGCTGGATAAAAGTATCAACGAAGAAACGATTCTCGAGGAAGCGCTGAGTTTGCATTCCCGGGAAGAGCGCGCGGCTTTTCTCGAAAGGGCCTGCGCGGGGGACGCCGCTTTGCGCAGCGAGATCGAGGCATTGATCGAGGCGCATGAAGCGGCTGGTGGTTTCCTGGAGCAGAAAGCCGGTTCGAGGTTAATGCGGACTGAGAGCCTGATTGAGACGACGGGCGCGTGGATCGGGCGTTATAGGCTCGTTGAGAATCTGGGCGAGGGGGGTTGCGGCGTTGTTTTTCTGGCGGAACAAGAAATCCCCATTCGCAGGCAGGTGGCCCTGAAAGTGATTAAAGCGGGGATGGACACCAGGAGCGTCATCGCCCGGTTCGAAGCGGAACGCCAAACGCTGGCGATGATGGATCATCCGAATATCGCGAAGGTTTTTGATGCGGGCGCTACCGAGGCTGGGCGTCCCTACTTCGTGATGGAATTGGTTCGGGGAGTCAGAATCACGGAGTTCTGCGAAAAGAATCGACTCTCCATTCCCGAGCGGCTGGAGCTATTTATCCAGGTTTGTGACGCGGTCCAGCACGCGCATCAAAAAGGGATCATCCATCGCGATCTCAAGCCCAGTAACATCCTCATTGCTGCGGATGGCGCTCCCAAAATTATTGATTTCGGCATTTCCAAGGCCATCGCCGGCCGCGCCAACGATGCCACCATCCAGACTTTCTTTCAACAGCTCATCGGCACGCCCGCCTACATGAGTCCAGAGCAGGCGCGGATGACCAGCGAAGATATCGATACCCGCAGCGACATTTATTCCCTCGGCGTCGTCCTTTACGAATTGCTCACTGGCAAACCTCCATTCGATAACCACGAGCTGCTCACCGCCGGCTTGGATGAGATGCGCCGCATCATTGCCGAGCAGGAACCGGCGTGGCCTTCCGCAACCCAGTCGAGAATCCAAAAACATGGATCCAGAATCTCCGCGGACCTCGATTGGATTGTGATGAAATGCCTGGAGAAGGATCGCGCTCGCCGCTATGAAACAGCCAGCGAACTGGCGGCGGACATTCAGAGGCAGTTGCGCGACGAGCCGATCGTCGCACGGCCACCAACCACCGCTTACAAAGTCCAAAAATTTGTTCGGCGCAACCAGACCGCGGTTACGGTTACTGTGGGCGTCCTTCTAGCTTTTTGGGCCGCATTTGTTTTCAGCGCCGTTTCCTATCGTCGCGAAAAAATCGCTCGATCCGCGGCCGAAGCTTCCCAGACGCTGGCTCAGCAGGAATCCCTTCGCGCCTCGCGGTTCCAATATGCCTCGGACATGAACCTGGCCCACCAGGCGGTTGAGGATGGCAATCTATTCCGCGCACTGCAGTTACTCGACCGCCATCGGCCAGCCAACCAGCCAGGTGTTATGCTGGCTGCGAAGGAGGATTTGCGAGGCTGGGAATGGCGCTATCTGTGGAAGCAATGTGAAGGCGAGCAACGTTCCATTCTCGGTTACCACTCCAATGGCGTCACGGCTGTCGGGTATCTGCCCGACGGCAAAACCGCTTTTTCTGCCGGCAAGGATAAGACAGTTCGCTTGTGGGATATCGAATCGAATAGGCAGATTGCTTCGCTGCGCCACGAGGGTGAGGTGAACGGCGCCGCCTGCTCGCCGGATGGACGGTGGATGGCAACCACTGGCGATGTTACGCCGAATTCGCTCTTACTCTGGGACTTGGCAACTCAGTCGGCGCAGGTCCTGGTTACGAACAACTGGCTGCGGCCGAACTCACTGTTTTTTTCTCCCGACAGCAAGCAGCTCGCTTTCGCATCCTACTTGAGGGGCGTCTCGATTTGGAGCCTTGAGAAGCGTCGGGAGATCGCGCAACTGCCTTCCTATCATCAATGGTTGCGGCCGCTGGGCATCGCCTTTTCGCCAGATGGCCAAACGGTGGCCTACACGGATAATATGGCGGGCGATATCGTCCTTTGGAATCTTCGCGAACGCTCAATCGTGAAACGATTACGGGGTCATACGTGGTACGTGACATCGCTGGCCTTTACTCCGGATAGTCAACTCCTGGTTTCGGGCAGTGGCGATCGAACCGCGAAGGTGTGGGATGTTGCCTTGGGTAAGGAAAAGACTGTCTTCACCAACTACAACATCGGTCTTGGTGACGTGGAAATCATGGCTCCGCGGCTATCTCCGAATGGCCGGATGCTGGCTACGGCCGCTACGGGCGGGGGGACAAGGATTTCCATTCAAGCCGTGCCCAGCGGCGAGGAAATCATTCGCTTGCGCGGGCACCGGAACCTGGTGACAGGCGGGGCCTTCTCACCGGATGGCCGCGCCTTCATCAGCGGCAGTCTGGATGGGACCGTGCGCTTGTGGGATATCGCTCCCGCGTCAAAGGAGCCCGGCCATCGCCCATTTCCACCGGACATCGAGGAAAATTCAAGCGGCAACAGTTTCGCCTATTCACTCTCCCCGGACGGGTGCCACCTGTTGACGATTTTCACAAACCGCACGTTCAGTATTTGGGAGACGACTACTCTCCGTGAGGGTCCGAGGCATCCAATCCCATTGACCAAGCCGGCCACGGCGGCCCTGGCTGCGGGCGGACAATTGGCCGCGTTCGTGGCCGAGGATGGCAGGATATTATTTTGGAATGCCGCCACGGGCGAAACCAATTGGGCCCCGGGGACTCTTTCCAATCGGGTGAATCGGGCGCTTTTCTCGGGGGACGGCAAAATCTTCGCCCTGGGGGGCACCGATGGCGTCTCCGCATTCGAAGTATCCAGTGGAAGGAGTCTCTTGACCTTTCCCTGCGACGGGCAACACGTTTTTTCTCTTTGCCTCTCAGGCAACGGCCAAAAACTTATGGCTGGATTTGGCAGTGGATTGGTTAAGGTGTGGGATTTGGCGCGGCGCGAACCGGAAGCGACTTTTCGAGGGCATGACTATCAAGTGAATGGTCTGGCTTTTCTGCCCGACAACCGGACCGTGATCTCCGCCTCTCGGGAGATTCGGTTCTGGGATTTAACCTCTCCCACGACGCGTTCCCTCCTCAAGCCACGGCCCGTCGTGTTTCGCTCAGCGGCGATTTCCACCGACGGCCGTCGGCTGGCTGTCGGAGCGAATGATGGACTCATCACCATTTATGACCTGGCCTCGAAACAGGAAGTAGTGACGCTGGCCGGGCATACGCGACTCCTGCTGGCGCTCTCCTTTTTGCCCGACGGCAATACTCTCGTGTCCGTGGGGTGGGATCAAATCCGCGTCTGGCGCGCGGCCTCCCTGCCGGAGGCGGACGCCCCCAGCGCAGCCCATTAAGACCTCGTGTTCGGGGATGCCCGATCGCCCCGGTTTCCTTCAGGCAAACTTTTTTCAAAATTGTTGACCCGATTCGATTCGGGAACTCGTTGCTCTGGGTGAATGAACATAAAACAATTTTCACTCGGGGCCGCCTGCCTTGCGCTTGCGCTCGAATTCGCGTCGCCAGCCTCAGCCGCCACACCCAACGATCCGCGGTTCAATGCTCAATGGCATCTCAAGAAGATCGGCGCGCCCGCGGCGTGGGACGTGACCACCGGCAGCAGGGACATCGTCGTCGCCGTGATCGACTCGGGCGTGAACTTTAAACACTCCGATCTCGCCGCGAACATGTGGCGTAATCCCGGTGAAACGGGGTTGGATGCCCAGGGCAAGGATAAGGCGACGAACGGCGTTGATGATGATGGCAATGGCTATATTGACGATGTCCATGGGATCGACGTGGTGGATAGCGATAGCGTGCCCCTGGACCCAGGATTCACGCGTGGCGAAATAACGACGCCGTACACTCACGGGACCGCGTGCGCCGGGGTGATTGGAGCGGTTGGGAATGATGCGAAGGGGACGGTTGGTGTGAACTGGGCCGTATCCATTATGGCGATTCGCGTTCTGCCCCTGGATTTTGACAATGATTGGCACATGCCGAGGCAAACGGCCCGCCTGATTGAGGCGTTTCAATACCTGCTCGAGATGAAACGCCGCGGGGTCAACATCGTAGCAGCCAGCGCGAGTATCAGCGTGGCGTCTTACAGCCAGGCGCTCAAGAACGCGATCGATGCGTGCGGCCGGGAAGACATCATCACGGTTTTTTCATCCGGCAATAACGGGATGAACAACGACGAGGTCAGTTGGGGCGTCTCGTATTGGAATTCTCCACACGTCCTTTGCATTTCAGCCTCGGACTCGAACGACGCATTGTCGGGCGGATCCAGTTACGGACGTTCCACCGCCCATCTGGCCGCCCCGGGAGAGAATATTGTGACCACTGAGCACGATGATTTCTGCTGCACTTCTTCCGCCACGCCGCAGGTATCCGGCGCGATCGCGCTGCTGAAGTCCGCCGTTCCGAATGCTTCCGCCGCCGAGATCAGGGCCGCCATTTTGGGATCGGTCGATCAATCCGCCGGGCTGTCTGGAAAGGTCATGTCGAACGGCCGTTTGAACGTGGCAAAGGCTTTGGTGCGGCTCACGAACACCGCCGCCCCCGCCATCGTGATCGCCGCGCATCCCGCGGGACCCGGCGTTCGTCCGGGCGATCCGATCCGCGTCACTTTCAGCCGTCCGATGAACCGGCCCACTACCGAAGCCGCCATCGTTTTCACACCCTCCATTGCCGGGCGCTTCGAATGGGAAAATGGGGATCGCACCGTCACGCTGATTCCCGACGGACTGCTGGCTCGGACGAACCATGCGGGAAGAGTTTTGCGGTCGGCTTTGGACGACCGGGGCGAGCGCCTCGACGGGAATTTCAATGGTGTCCGCCAGGACGCCACCGCGGATGACTTCACCTGGACCTTCGGCTTTCCCGTGGTGAACGATGATTTTGCGGACGCGCTCCTCATCAGTGGCATGACCGGCAGCAAAACCGGAACGACCCGGAACGCCTTGCCTGAAGAGGCGGAACCGGACATCGCGCACGAGCGGGATAGCGCCGCTTCGGTCTGGTATCGATGGACGGCGCCCGCGAATGGTTGGATCACATTTGATACTTCGAAAGGCACGGTTTTCGATTCGCTCCTGGGCGTTTACACCGGCGACAACATCGGCTCGCTCACGGAAATCAGCAGCAGCGACAACCATGGAGCCGCTATCCAGAGCCGAACGAGCTTTGATGCCGTCGCTGGGACCGCTTATTCGATCGCGGTCGCAATCAAAGCCTACGAGGCCAACAAATCCATCCTCGACGAATCGCGGATGGGCTCGTTCACGTTGAGTTGGTATGCCACGCCAACCCCCGATTTTACAGGCTCACAATTCTCGCCTGCCATCGGCGATCCAGGCGCCAGGGTGACGCTTTCGGGAACGAATTTTAGCGGAGCAACCAGTGTTCTGTTCAATGGCATCATCGCCGCTTTTACCAAGGCCCAGCAGAATAACGCTGACCTCCGAATTAACGCTGTTGTTCCTCCCAATGCCACTTCTGGCCCCATCACCATCGTGACTCCGCATGGCAGTGTAACCAGTTCCAGCTCGTTTACTGTTCTGCGCCCTCAACTCTCCATTCTCGCGACCACTTCTGGCCTGTTGGAAATTGCGTGGACGGCCGGGAGCGTGCCCTATGTTTTGGAGGAATCTAGCACGATGCAGAGCAATTCGTGGACCCCCGTCTCAGAAACACCAACGCTCGAGAATGGCGTGTTCAAAGTGACTTTGCCTGGTTCGCCCAGGCAGCGCTTTTTTCGAGCGAGACAAAAATAAGCAAAATTTCCTCAACATATTTGGCCTGCTTCAGTCAAAAAATTCGTTGTTCAAGATGCATGAAAGCAAAATATTGGTTATTCGTGTTGTTCCTCACGGCCGCCATCGGGCCATGCCCCCTTCGCGCCGATGACACCATGCCCTCGATTTCCCCAGGAAAGGCTGGATATCGCATGAAATTGTCCTCACTAGGCGCGGTGCCCAGCTTCCCGGTTGGGCTAAGCGAGGCGCGCCAAGTTTCGGTTTTCGGCAATCGGGCTTTTGTTTTGACCCAGGGCGCCATCGCGATTATCGACATCAGCGATCCCGCCAATCCCGTTCATACCGGCGGATTCAGTCCAGGAATTCAAGCTTTTGTAACCTTCGCCTCGGATGGAAAAAACATTTACGGAGTGACCGCCCCGAATTATTCCACCGACTCAGAGTTGGAAATCTGGGATGTCACTGATGGGGCGCATCCCGCAAAAAGGAGTTCACTGTGGTTAGGCGAGAAGTTGTTTTGGTCGACAATTCGGGTGGCTGGGCGATTGGTGTTCGTGGAACCGTTATATGAGGAAGGAAAAGAGATCAAGATCATCGATGTTTCTGATCCAAGCCGCCCACGAGAGATGGCGGAGTATTCCGCCTCTGGCGACAGTATCAGCAGCTGGGCCGTTTCCGGCGATAAACTCCTGGTCACCAGCGGTGGATCGCTGGAAGTGATCGACATCTCCATTCCAGCTTCGCCGAAGCTGCTTGGCTCTCTGAACCTCGCAAGCAAGTCGTGGAGCATCGAGGTCGTTGGAAACACTGCATTTGTCGGATGTTATGAAGCTGACGGTTTTGAAGGCCGCGGTTTTTTAGCGGTGGTTGATGTTAGCGATCCCAAACTCCCGGTTCAAACAGCGGAAGTTCCCGGAAATTTTGGCAGTTTGAAAGTGGCCAATGGCCGGCTTTACGCCATCGCAGGGGACAAGATCCAGATTTTTGATCTGTCAAACCTTGCCAGCCCGAGCGGGGTCGCGCAAATCACCGGATATGGCTTTTGGTCCATAGACATTGCGGAGAACAAAGTGTATGGGGGCAATTTTGAAGATGGTTTGAACATTTTTGATGTGTCTGTTCCAAGCGCTCCCAAGCGGGTCGGCGGCGTTCCAGCGCATAGTCCAGGAATTGAAGGCAATTACAGGGCCATCGCGCTCTCCGGCAGTTATGCCTATGTTTTCAATGATGAAGGGGGCCCCAGGGAGCAAGAATCCGGGCTCCTGGTGTTTGACGTGCGCGATCCCAGTCAACCCCAACTTGCAGCCCGGCTCCCAACGCCACAGAGCAACTATGTCAGCGCTCTGGAGGCTTCTGGAAATGTGTTGTGCTACGGCGATCAAAAATCCCTCTCGCTTGTTGACATCACGGATCCCAAATCCCCAAAGATATCCGCTGAGTTGGGCTTCACCGGAAGTATTGCCATGGCCGGCAATCTTTTGCATGTCGCCTCCGATTTCGTTTTTCGGATTATAGATGTCGCCAATCCATCCCTGCCGACTGTCCGAGGCAAACTTCCGATCGCCGATTCTTCCGGGCTAACAGACATCAAGGTTTCGGGCAAATATGCCTTTCTCGCATCGGCGGACGGCGCCCTGCGAATTGTTGACATCGGCAACCCCTCCGCTCCGCGCTTGGAGACTGCTTACAAACCTTCGGAAGGGACCCGGCTGCAAGCCCCGTTGGCGGTGTCCGGCAATTATGTTTTCATCTCCTCCTGGCATGCGCGCGATGACGGAAGTCCTGATTACACCGCGATTGATGTTCTCGACGTCAGCGATCCTGCCCACCCTGTCCTCGTCGCGATTCAACCCATTCGGTCTCACGGCAGGAGAATGCGCATCGCGGGCAATCGCCTCTATATCCACTGGCAGGAATCACACATGCCCGGTGCATCGAATTATCTTAACGTGTTCGACATCAGCAACCCCAAGGAAATCTTTCAAGTCGCGGAGTTCCACACTTTTAGCTATTCTGCGTACCGGTTCAGAGATTTTGCCGCAAACGAACAATTTGTTTTTCTGGCCGGGAGCGCCTTTGAAGTGACGCGCGCCGAATTCCAGCCTTTCCTGGGAATAAGTCAGAATGGCGGGAGAATTGAATTGAATTGGCCGAACGTGGACCCCGCTTTTCAGCTTCAGCAGGCATCCAGTTTCACCTCCCCAGCCGAATGGATCAGCACCTCCCTGGCGCCCGCGACGATCGAAGGGCAAAACTACTTGAGCCTGCCAATCGAAAGCGGCGCAAACTTCTTCCGGCTCAAAAAGCGATGATGCTATACAAGTAAAATTGGCCCTAGGAAGCCGATCAACACCCATTCGGGTCGGTCCCAAAGATTGACATTTTGCGAGCATTCGGGAAGCAGAGCTGCAGGGCAAGAAAGCTGCCCATTGAGAATAACGCTGACCTCCGAATTAACGCTGTTGTTCCTCCCAATGCCACTTCTGGCCTCATCACCATCGTGACCCCGCATGGCAGTGTCACCAGTTCTAGCTCGTTTACTGTTCTGCGCCCTCAACTTTCCCTGCGCGCAACTACTTTGGGCATTTTGGAAATCACCTGGACGGCCGGGACCGCGCCATTTGTTTTGGAGGAGTCTGCTACAATGCAGGCCAATTCATGGACCTCCGTCGCGCAAATGCCAACGCTTGATAACGGAGTGTTCAAAGTAGCTTTGCCTGTTTCCAATGGACAGCGCTTTTTCCGAACGAGACAGCAGTAAGCCAAAAATTTCCTGAAATACTTGACCCGATTCGACCGGGGAATCCGTTGCTCCAGATGAAATGACCTCAAGTCCTAAATCCAAGCGAAAGTACATGAATGCTAAACTGAAAGCCCTTTTTTTCCTGACCGCCTTTGCCCTGACGCTTGCTGCTCAAGCCGCAGCCCGGAACGTCAAGCAGCAGCCGGGAACGGTGGTTGGTTGGGGAGCCCAATCAATTCCTTATGTCGTACCGGGAACGCGCTTCACCAGCATCGCCGTGGGCCAAAATCACTTTCTAGCGATTACAACCGCTGGGACGATCGTGGGCTGGGGAGGTGCCGAGACCGGCCAAAGCAGGGTGCCTGCAGAATTGACAAATGCTGTTGGCATCGCTGCGGGGTACCTATTCAGTCTGGCGCTCAAGCGAGACGGGACCGTTTCGGCCTGGGGATTGAATCAGGCGTCGCAATCCACTGTCCCGACCGGGTTGACAGGCGTTGTCGCGATCGCGGCAGGAGGTGCTCACAGTTTGGCTCTCACAACCAATCACACAGTCATCGGGTGGGGGGAGAACTCGGCTGGGCAATCCTCGCCGCCGGAAGGGTTAACGGGTGTGGTCGCAATCGCCGCGGGAAGTTTCCATAGTTTGGCGCTAAAGTCCGACGGCACGGTTGTGGCCTGGGGAAAGAATTGGAACGGCGCCGCCTTCGTTCCCCACACAGCGCCCAAGGGGTTGGCCGGAGTGGTTGGCATCGCCGCAGGCGACTATCACAGCCTGGCGCTCAAGTCCGATGGATCGGTCGTCGCTTGGGGGCTTAGTCAAGCCGGCGCGCTGAATGTGCCTGAGGATTTGCACGGAGCCGTGGCCATCGCTGCTGGAGGCGATCATAGCCTGGCCCTTAAGTCCGATGGGACGGTCGTCGCCTGGGGCGGTAACTGGTACGCGCAAAGCAGCGTGCCCGCAGGTCTGGATGGGGTGGTGGCGATCGCCGCGGGCGGCGATTACAGCCTCGCTCTCAAGGGCGACGGGACTCTTGTGGGATGGGGACAGAATAACTACCTTTCCCAGGAAGCACGCTTCACAAGGATCGCCGTGGGACAGAACCATATTCTCGCCCTAAATGCCAATACAGTTCTGGCGTGGGGGGGACAAACCACAGTGCCGGCAGACTTGACGAATGTTGTGGGTGTCAGCGCGGGATACAACGACAGTTTTGCCATCAAGGAGAATAGAACAGTGGTTGCCTGGGGATATCCAGGCGTCGTCCCCGAGGGGCTGACGGACGTGGTCGCCCTTGCTGGGGGTGGGTACTACGACCCCCTTCGGGGGAACGACGGGACGGTTTTTGCTCATTACCTGGCGCTTAAAGGCGACGGTAATGTGGTGGGTTGGGGCTCGAACGAACAGGGCCAAAGCGCTGTCCCGAGCGGCTTGAGTGACGTGATTGCAGTCGCGGCCGGGAACAATCACAGTCTGGCTCTGAAAGCGAATGGTACGGTCGCGGCCTGGGGAGATAACACTTTCGGCCAAAGCGTCGTACCAGAGGGATTGAGCAATGTTGTTGCGATCAGCGCGGGAAACTACCACAGCCTGGCGCTCAAATCGGATGGCCGGGTCGTCGCCTGGGGGGATAACAAGCACGGCCAGACTACGGTGCCTGGCGACTTGACAGGAGTGATGAGCATCGCTGCAGGAGGTTACCACAATTTAGCCCTAAAAAAGGAGGGCACTGTAGTGGCATGGGGGTTGAACGCCGACAGCCAGAGCAGGGTGCCCACTGATTTGCAAAACGTGATCGCCATCGCCGCCGGAGGATTTCAGAGTGTTGCGCTGGTTGCGGAATTTCCTGCTTTGGCGGTCCAGGCGAGCGGCGAAAACATCTTACTGTCCTGGCCACTTTGGGGGGAAGGTTACGCCCTGCAATCCGCAGCAACGCTCACGGATGAGAAGTCGTGGACCACGGTGTCAACACCTCCCGTCGTGATGGATTTCCAGAACCGAGTGGGAGATCGGATTTCCGGGCCTAAAAAATTCTATCGATTGAAGAAGTGACGAAGAGAATGAGGGAACCATGGGAGCCGATTTCTGAGAGGAAATTCGTGAATTCACCAGAGATCCTTCGGCAGCCACCATTCTCCCAATCCGAGCGGCAATCGGATGCGTGTTCACGGCTAAAGCTCTTGGCAGCATCGGGGTGGGAATGGCGACAGATTGCTTCGGTCAGCTTTGAATCGTGGCTGAACTTCGCGGCCTGGTAGAAATGTTCGACGTTCTCCCACCGGCGGCATTCGAGCACGAATGGCCAGCGAAAGTAGTTCGAGAGAAAGCCATGAGGTTTCTCCGGCTTGAAGAAACGGATTTCCATACCAAGCTCGTATTTTTACCGATCTCGGGATTTTAGGCAACCGAACGCCTCGGCATGCTCGGCGTGAATCAGCAATCGATGGATTCTAAACGATTTCGGAGGTTCACGACTCCCTATCCGCCATTTCCAAATCGATGGAGGACTGTCAGCAAAAGTGTCAGCAAAATGGTAACGAGGAGTTAAGAAATGGAGGGCAGGAGTTAGGTGAGGTTTGACTTGAAAACCCAGCAAAACAGGTTAATTTCAACCGAATTACGGGGCGGAGTCGAGCAATTCCGACCCTCGCCTCCAGCCTTCGCTCGTGGGAACGAGCTACCTGTCCGCCGTAGCTTTAGCGGAGGCGGACGGCTGGCAGGCCAGCCTGAGACTTGGGAGGAGGCATTTATGACACAGGAAGCGAGCAAGTGAACAGCGTGGCGAAGCAAACCGTTCCATAGGCCATGCTGCTCCCCTCTTTCTGCATGCTGCCGCGCTGGAAAGCCTCATTCTGCCTTTAAGTGATACCCTTTGTGTGGGTCTTTTGCGCTGGTGCCCAAGGCCACGATCTGGCCCAGTTCCACCAACCGTTTCAAGCGGGATTGAGTCGCGCGGGATGTTCGCTTGATATGCGCCGCGATCCGGCTGGTGGAAGCGCCAGGATTGAGGCGCAAGAATTCGACAATGGCCCGGTCGAGTTCATCTCGCTTTGGCTGGGCGACATGCTGGCGACGAAAGGTGACCCGAAAGCCCGTACCGATTTCCTCGAACTCCGGGTCTGGCAACCCCGCCTGCCGACAGGTGTTTATCATTCGCTGAATGCCGCTGCCCCATTGCTCAATCAGTTTCAACTCGTGGAAGACACGACCGATGACGCGATTTCGCAGCTTGGAGACACCACGCAGAATGTCCTCAATGGTCAGGCCAGGCGGCAAGTTGCCGGGATTTTCCACTTCAATGCGGTCGCGGAACACCGCCAGTCGCAGTGACGAACCACGCTGAGCATAGTCGGCATGGACGAAGGCGTTGATAATGGCCTCGCGCAAGGCCACGACTGGAAATTCCCAAACCTCGCGGTGACGGAAGTTCTTGATTTCGAGGGAACGTCGGGTGTTGCGTTGCACGAATTGCAGAGCCTTTTCCACGGCGAGCACCGGAACATCGGTGATGTTGGCTGAATCAATGATCACACTTTTGTCTTCATCCTTGAAGCAGCCTGCGCGCAAGAAAGCCTCGGGAAAGTGTTTCAAACGATCCACGCCAAACAACAATATCCCGCCCACCGTGGCAACTTCCCGGCCCTGATGACGGGTGGTGAGCTGAAGCGAGTGCAGTTCATGTCGTGTCAACTTTCGAACCGACGCAAAGCACTCGGAAGCCACTCGGAAGTCAACCGCTTCCGAGTCCAATTCCGGCATTGGTTCTTCATCAAATGAACGTCCGCGAACCATCCGCTGAAGTTCGGCAACTGCGGCGGTATCGGCCTGACGGTTCGTCGAGCCGACGCGGACATAAACACCGGCTGGAAAACCCAACGCTTTGACGTAGTGCGGTCGGCTTGGACTGGGAAACATTTCGACGGCCAGCACATACGTCTTCCGCCACGGGATGACATGAATTTCCGGCACGAGCCGCGGCTCAATCCGGTCGGAGATGAAATTTGCCAGTTGTTCCTCCGTTTTCGCCGGGTCTGGCACGCCGAGAACTCTGCGAGAGCCATCTTCGACACCGATGAGCAATCTCCCACCCGCGCCATTGGCAAAAGCAACCAGCGTGCGCATTACCTTGTCCGGGGAGGAAAGGTCGCGCTTGAATTCCAAACTCTTCCCCTCGTGCTGACGAATAATCTCGGCGAGATTGAACATGCTCGGAAATCTACTCGGAAGCGCACGGACGTGGCAAGCTTCCGAGCTTGCGCTTCGGTCGCAACGAGCTGCAACCCCAATACGCAGTTCAGTTGATTGTCTGTCGGTGCCCGAGGGGGCTGCGGAGCATCCAGGAACAAGCTCAGTTTCACCTTCGACAGATTGGACAGATTCCGCGCAAGCTCCATTCCTCTGGCTTCCCGTTCATTCTCGGACAGCGAATCCTGATTCGGCCGACGGTTGAAAACCGACTCTCGCCTCCAGGATAACAGCGACTCCATACTGTGAGGTGGCTTTATTGCGCCAGCGGGAACGCGCGCCACACACGTATTTGATCCATCCCGACCGAGACCAGGGAGTTTCCATCCGGCAAGAATGCGAGAGCCTGGACGGGCCGCGTGTGACCGGAGAGAGTCAGGACCTCTTGCCTGGAGGCGGTGTCCCAAAGCGTGATGACTCCATCCGATCCCCCGACTGCAAGCCGTCGGCCGTCGCCAGAAAGGGCTGTGCCCATGAAGAATGCCGGACGCGGTTGCAAGATGGCACTGGGCGTAGGGGTAGACAAATCCCAAAAGCGAACATCCTCGCCAGAAGTGATGACGGTTTGAGCATCGAGGAAGGCCGAGCCATTGACCTGGAAGGTGTGGCCTTTCAAATCGATCCGACCGCCGCCGCCAGCCAAGTCCCAGAGCTTCACGTCGCCGCTGCCGAATCCCACGATAATCTTGTTGCTGTCAGGCGAAAAACGGAGGGAGAAAGCGGCTCCGTGTGAGAGTTCTCGGGGTCTTGAGGCGGAAATCGATAAGAGATTCGTGCCGGAAGACACGTCAACGACCGTGACGTGTTGCCATCCAGCGAGCGCGAGCTTCCGACCATCGGATGAAAAGGCCGGCCTGCTGCTGCGGTTGGTATCAGGAAGGGCCAGCCAATTGGTCATCTGTGTCTCGCGGTGCCAAAAAACAACATTGCCATCCTCACCGATGAAAGCAGCCACGCGCCCGCCGTTTGCCAAAGCCTCCGCGGCCGCCTTGTTAACCGGCAGCGGATGCCGCGCGCCTTCGCGGATCGCGGGGAATTCCCAAATACTGAACGTGCGGTTGGTGAAGACGAGCAGCAAATGCTCGCCGTTGGATGTCAGAGAATAAGCGGTGCCGCTTCCGCCGCCGAACTTGTCCACGTCCGGGGGCAAGGGCCCGTTGACTCACGGGCCCAAGCCACGCAAAGAACGATGAAAGAAGGGCGATTTCGTTCTTTTCTTGAACACTCCATAAATGGATTCCGGGGATAACGCTGCCGAAGGCCAAAAGGGCGCTGTCTGGAGAAAAGACGAGACTGTTGGGCCGAATCCAAACATGATTTGTGAGGATAAACTTAGTGGACTGCCGGGTTGCCAAATCCCAGAAGAGCAGTGGCGTCTCATATCTCGGAACCAGCGCAGTTGGGAACGGAGTCCCAATCGAGACAGCCATCCATGCGCCATCGGGCGAGCAGGCGACACCAGTAACTTTGTCGCCTTGCGGCAGTGTAGCGAGCAGCTTCTTGGATTGCAGATCCCAAAGGCGAACCGTGTGGTCCTGGCCCGCCGAGAAAGCTGCATTTGCATTCGGAAGAAAGCCGACGGCAGTGACGCCGTTGGAATGAGAGCCAAGCGTGAGGAGTTCCTGGCTTTGGCACTGCTGCCAAAGGTATCGCCACTCCCAGCCCCTGAGGTCAGTGTTTGCCCTAGGGGGATGGACACGTTGAAATAGCCGGTCCAATCGACTCGACGAACTCTGATGCCAAGCACTGTCGGTTGAGGCGTCGCCTCGTTCAGCGTCAACTCCATCACCGCGTTGCCATTTTCATCCATGAAAAACTGCCTGCTGGCAAAACTCGCCATCGGGGTGGCAACAGCGCTCGTCATTGAAAGCAAGAACTTGCTCAGGCGGCGTGGGAAATTCGATTTGGGATTCGTGCAGTTCATCGGAATCGTCCTTTCCTCCACGTTTGAGGGCAGCTTTGCGGCGGGCGTTATCAATTAAAATGGGCCGCATCGCTTCGGGGGCCGCGCCGAAAAAATGGCTTCGGTCTTTCCAGTGCTGAGCTTTAGAACCGGCGAGTCTCAACCAGGCTTCATGCACCAAAGCCGTAGCCTGCAACGTTTGCGCTCCTTTCTCCCGAGCCAATTTGCTCGCGGCCAGCTTCCGTAATTCTTCGTAAACCAAGGCTAGCAGCTCCTCCGCTGCCCTGGAATCGCCCTGCTCAATTGAGCCAAGAATGTGCGTTACGTCACGGATAGTGGCGATTAAAGCGAAATGACCTTCACCAAAGCAAGGCAAACGGATAACCGGCAAACTTGAATGGAGCAAGACGACCGGACACCAAAACGGACACCAAGTTATTTACAACGAGTTATCGTGTGTACCGAGCAGAGCCCTTCCCTTCCCCGCAAGGAACACCGATGGATCTTTGATCACAAAAGTGCAACGGAACTTGAACTGCACCTTCTCGGTTGAGTTCGGCTTCACGCAATCGAACTTCAGTTCAAACGGCCCAAACTGGGTTGTCAGCACCCCCAAGACGTCCGTGCCAGCGGGCACTTCGGTGCTTTCTGCTAATTCTATTCAGCCCTCCGACTGATCGTTGGCCGATTTCCCGAAAACTCGAAACCCTTCCGTGATCCCTTCCGAAGGGACGACGCTTTTGATGTTCCGAAGCCATTTCGAGCCGGATGTTTTCAACTTAAGTCGCTTCACCAGGGTCAATAATTCAAATGGATTCATGCTGAAGTCAGGAGTTGGTGGCATCGTTGTTGAGTACTACGTGGAGGGCTCCAGAATCATTCAGCAATAAAAAGGGTCAGAATTGAAACTTTTAATGACAGCTCTTCCGTTGCGCGACTCACCCCCGGTAGATGTCGTGCGTGCCGATGATCAATGAAACGACCGTTTCGCCGTCGATATAGAAGATTGAACCCAAATCGCCTTCGATTTTGACGGCGAGAATCGTACGCCCGTATTGGGCGGAGAGACGTTGGATCTTGTGCGTTCGCAATCGCGGGTCGAATGGATCTTCCTTGAAGATTTTCCACGCCGCGCGAGCAGCTTCCTTCTGTTCGGGAAGCAATCGGTGAAAGCTGGTCCAGAATCGCTCAACCTAAAAACTGCGATTGAAATGGCCACAAAAGAGCACAAAGATCTCAAAGAGAAGGGCTTCAGGGGTCAAGGTCAACGAAGAGTTGCTCACCCAGCGAGTGAATAATGAAGCCAAGAGATTCCTTTCAGAACTCATTCTCTCTGCGTTCTTTGAGTTCTTTCGTGGCTAAATCAACTGCCGGATTTAGGATCAACGGCCCGGTAGCGATATCTCATCTCATCGCAAGCGCGGTGGCGGCGTTTCGAACAAAGCGGTTTCCGTATCCACAAACCGGCCGGCCTCGGCGTCTTTCATCGCTTCCTTGAATTCGTCTGGAATCCAAGAGTCGTCGTTTTCGACCACAAACTTGGTCACTTGCGCACGTTCCGCAGGAGGCAATGCCTTGAATTCTTCGATGATGTCTTGCGCACTCATAGCCGCAACTATCCACAGGACTTCAAGTCTGACAAGTTGCTATTTGCGCGACGCGGAATTCCAAAGTGCCTTGCAAGCTTTCTCTGATCCTGAAAAGCGGAGAAGCGAGAAACGGGTCAGTCAATATGAATCCTAAAAACCGCGATTGAGTGGACAACGGCTACGAGCGCGAATTCACCTATGTTGGCAGAAGGCGCCTCCTGCCTTCCTGAGAACGACTCAGGGACGAACGCTTTTTGAGCCGAATCATCCCCATGTTAAACAGCCTCGGAGCAGGGCTGATTCAAGAATACTTCGGGGCGGGGACGGCTCGTCCCCGGTTCGAGAGCCTAGCGGAGAGGACCTAGGGACGAGCCGTCCCCACCCCGCTGCTTAGGGCATGTGTCCGCTCAGCAGTTTTGTCATCTACCCACTTTTCATGAACTTAACCGTCAGACCTCTGGCTTGCAGCCGGATTTGGTTCGAAGATCCCTCGGTCGCGCACCCGAGCCGAGAGCAAGAGGCACTCCCACGAAAAACATGTCGAACGAGTTCTTGAAGGACACCAGGGCACTCTACTTGCTCGGCCAGCAACCCCATCACAATCTTGTGATCAATGCTGGGAAAAAACTTGGACACATCGCATTTGAGCACATATCGGTGACGGTTCACGAGCTGACGAGAGCACTCCCTGGCCGCCGTGGTTCCCTTCCCTATCTGGCAGGAAAAGCTGCGGGCAATGAATCCTTCCAAACAATCCTCGCCTACCTCTGCTCGTCCACCCGTCCACACTCTCGTTGTCGAACTCCTCGGTTGGACCCTTGACCGGACCACGGACTTCCCGAAGTCCCATCGATTTACGTTTGGTCAGAGGCTGGATTCCATGATGCTGGACGGCGTCATGCTTGTCACTCGTTGCGTTTTCGAGCCCGCCTCCGAAAAGCCCGGAATCTTGGATGAGCTCAACCTTCAATGGGAACAGCTCCGGGTGCTCTGGCGGCTCGTGAGAGACCGGGGATGGATCAGCGTGCAACAGCATCTTTTCGTCGCCCAAAAGATCGATGAAATCGGCAGGATGACCGGAGCGTGGAAACGCTCGCTGCCAAGACGAACCAGCCAACCTCCAGCGACAACCCTTGAGGATTAGATAAACTTCGGTGACAACGCCCCTGCGCACAGGAAGCTTGATAAAGCAGTTGAGAAACCGCTAATCCCCGCTAATCATCAATAATCCAACAAGATGTGAAAGAAACGTTTCAGGCAACGCTTCACCGTTTGGATGCGGTGTTCAATCGCCGTAACCTCCTCACCATGAGTGTCGATTAGCGAAGATTAGTGGTTCAAACTCCGTTTTTGGATGAAAAGCCGCCGTGGCGTCGGA
The DNA here is from genome assembly GCA_945861765.1 of Akkermansia muciniphila. Lineage (GTDB taxonomy): Bacteria > Verrucomicrobiota > Verrucomicrobiia > Limisphaerales > SIBE01 > SIBE01. The sequence goes on from CAMAWP010000057.1 coordinate 20,395, forward strand.
CCCCAACTCCAGCTCGTCTCCGTCTTCCGACCCAACCTCCAGGCCGTTGCGGCGCATGAACCCCCGCCAGGCGGCGACATCATGACGACCGTCCGGAGCCGGTTTGGGGACGTCCGGGAGTTTCTTCCATCGCGTGATCGACCGCCGGGCACACCCGAGGATCGCCGCCAGCTCGGTCAGATTTGCGGCCCACTTGCCCTGACTCAGCACATCGGACTCGAAGCGGATTGCCATTCGTTGAAATCCCGGAGGGGAAGTTGAGGACGCGGTGGAACGCGTCCTTACCGGTGAAGCGGGTGCGGATCCGACCACTCGGTTGTCAGCAGGGTGTCAGCAACGGTGGATTTGGGAGTCCGGGCTTCTTTCGGCTTTCGGATTTTCCTCAATCCTCCATGCCGCTCGATAGGGCGAATGGTCAAAAAAAGGCTATTTTTAGCCACTTCCCCGGTTGGCGGAGCGCTAAACAATTGCTAGGAATTTGCTTTCATTGAACGCTAATGGGCGACTTTTTGAAAAAAGGGCTGGCGAAAACCGCCAGCCCATGATCAAGCCTATGAGCATGATCCGCCCAGCCTGGACGATGACCACCAAGGCCGGACGAACGGAGTTCACTTCTTTAGCCGATAGTAGGCTTCCGTACCGACACTAGTGTTTACCTGGTATCCACTCGCGGCGCCGGACACCGGTGCGAAGGTGCCATTCAGTTTGTTTGCCTTCTCCAGCACGGCGGCCGGATCGGTCCACGTCAGCGTGATGGTGCTGCCTGAAGCCTGCCAGTTCACCTTTAGTTCCACCCCACCCCCGCTCCCGAAAACCAAAGAGCCCCAGTTTTTCGTGTGGAACAGGGCGAGCATGTCATTACCGCAGGGCACATCCGTGCTTTGAGCCCAGGTCGCCCAGGAAATGTTGCCACCGCCCTTCCCGACGTCCTCATCCGTGTCGACATCCCGCCAGAAGAGCTCAAAGCCCATCGAGTGATCAGGCGTGAACCCATCGAATTTGCCGAACGGAATGCGCATCTCAACCACATAGCCGGTATAGGTGGTTCCAGGGTTGGCGATGATTTCCGGACTCTTGGCGCCAGCCGCTCGGAGATCCTTGTAGACCTTCGCAGCAATGTCCTTCCCGCCGTCGGCGGCGTTTCCCGCGTCCAACGCGTCACGATAGAGGCCGCCTGGTCCACCTTTTTCCGCTGGAGCCACCCCGACAAAATACGGGTTGCCTGCCCGTTCGATGGTCTGACGGGCTCCATAGACATCCGCCGCCGAACCGGCCGGTTTGAACGTGCTGTTCAAGGCCACGGTCAACTGGAAATCATCGAGGTTCGGTGTCTCGGAATCAAAGTTGGGAAACAATAGACCGGATGCGCAATCAGTGCTGTCCCCTCGGGCATCGATGAAAAACTCGAACCCATCATTGAAGAAACCGGTACTGCCGTACGTCGTTGTGTCACGTTCATCGCGATAGACATCGTCTATTTGTACTGCCAGCAAGTAGAGGAACTTCGAGTCGTAGGCAAAGTAGACGGACGAGCCGAAATCCGACGTTCCGTCTTGGAAGGCCTTCGTCGTGGTTCCGTTGAACAGACCGACCCGGTCCCTCTCAAAGACGATGTGGTCTCCCTCCGCCGTGGTCGAAGCCGAGTTCTGGCTTTCCGGGAACAACGGCTGCCGGGCCAGCTTGGTAAAGCTTGCGAGCGGCCAGTCGGAAAGATTCGCATCGACGACGATCGGTGTTGTGATTTTCAACGGCGCGATCTTGCCCTTCGGCCCACCTCCCGAGTGTGGCAGAGTCAGCGGATTGTCCTTGGCAAAGACGAGTTCGCCCCAGTTGGCCGTGTGGAACAAGGCGGTCTTCGGATCGCTGCAGGGCACATCGGTGCTCTGAGCCCAGGTCGCCCAACTGATATCGCCGCCGCCTGCCCCCGCGTCCTTTCCCTCAGGGTCAGCCGCAATGGCATCCACATCCCGCCAGAAGAGCTCGAAACCCATGTTGTGGTCGGGAGTGAATCCTTCAAAATGGCCGAACGGGATGCGCATCTCAATGGAGTAGCCCGGATAGGTGGTGCCGGGATTGGCCAGAATTTGCGGATTACGCGCTCCCGCCGCGCGGAGGTCAGCATACTTCCTGGCCGCAATGTCCCGCGCGCCCAGCTTGTTGAAAACCGTCAGCACGTCGCGGAAGGTCCCGCTGCAACCCTTCTCCGCGCCTACGAAGTCCGCGTTGCCACCTCGCTCGATCGACTGATGAGCCCCCAGTTCGCCCGCCGCCGCGTTCTGTGGCAGAAAACTGGCATTCAACGCAACAGTCAGCTGGAAATCATCTGTGTTGGGTGATTGCGTGTCGAAGCTGGGGAACGCAACATCGGAGGCGCAGTCCGTACTGTCCCCCTTGGCGTCGATGAAAAACTCGAAGCCATCGTTGAAGAAGCCCGACGATCCAGCCGGTGTCGTGCCGTCGCTGCACATGCTGGTGTCACGATCGTCCCGTAACTTGTCATCAATGCAGACCGCGAGCATGTATAGAAATCCCGAATCGTAGGCGAAGTAGATCGTGGATCCAAAGTCCGTCGGCCCTGCCTGCCAGGCTTCCTCCGTGGTGCCGTTGAAGCGGCCGATGCGCGTGCGATCGAACACAATGTGGTCCCCCTGTGCCGTCGTCGAAGCCGAGTTCTGTCCCTCCGGGAATAGCGGTTGTTGCGCGATCGTCGTGAATTTGTTTAATGGCCAGTCGGATATATCGCCGTCAACCTTTATACTGGTGCCTCCCAAGGGACGGACCAAAATTTTGCCCTTGGGACCAGCCCAAGCCGAATGAATCATGAGGCTCGACATCGCTCCGAGCAGGGTCGCGATGGCGGCCAATCGGAATGATCGCCCGATAGATTGGATTTTTTTCTGTTTCATGCTGAGTGTATACGGTTGTGGTTGAGAAGAAAACCCACCTCTTTGGATGCGACTTGGCGACCAAACCGCGATCCTCTTCAGGGGGTTTAATTCCGATTCACTTGCTGAGGGTGAAATGTAATGCTTGGCACTTGGCAATGCAAACTAATAAGAATTTGCTTTTCCAAGCTTGGATGAAGGTAGGTGGTTCCACGACTTCAGGTCAAGGGAATCCATTCCAAAGTCCATTCAAACTGAAGGTTCCTCCCTTGCAGGGTCGCAGCGAGGCTCAAGGGAGGAACCTTCACCGTGGATTGCTCGGGGAGGGTTCCAAAAGTGGATTCGGACCGGAATTCCCACCTTTTGAAGACAAAGGGGAGCGTTCCGAGTTGTCCGCACCGTTTTGTCGATGCTGCTGCGGGCACCCCGATTCTGATCACTACCATCCGGGTATGAATTGATAACTTCTCAAGGGGAACCAAGGGTTTCGGGTCTCCCGTAAGTGTCCCGGGGTGTGTTCGACTTGAAATGGGAATGTGGTTTTTTTGGTGCTTTTGTCCTACGCAGCATTCGTGCCATTATTCGGAAACGTTTTCCGACAAATACGCTTTCTCACAACTTATTGAATTCATTCACTTCGAGCAATTCCAACGGTATGTCCGCCGCTACGAGGGAAACTATAAGATAAAATCATTCTCCTGCTGGGACCAATTCCTCTGTATGGCCTTTGGCCAATTGACTTATAGAGATAGCCTTGGCGAGATAAAAACCTGTTTGCGCTCCCGCCAGGATCAACTCTATCATTTGGGAATACGGGGCCGCGTTTCTCACAGTACCATGGCTGACGCCAATCAGAACCGGGACTGGCGTATTTATCATGACCTGGCCCAGTCTCTGATCAAACGTGCGCGCCAGGTCTACAGCAAAGAGGACATCAGGATGGATCTGGACCAGACGGTGTACGCTCTGGATTCAACCACGATTGACCATTGCCTCAAGCTTTTTCCCTGGGCACGTTTTCGACGTTCCAAGGCCGCCGTCAAATTGCACACTCTCTCCTGGATCTGCGGGGTTCCATTCCTCTGTTTATCTCGATTTCCGATGGACAAATAGCCGATGTGCGCGTGTTGGATGAGCTGGTTCCCGAGGCCGGAGCCTTTTACATCATGGACCGTGGCTATGCAGATGTTCGCCGCCTATACCGCATGGCTCTCCCCTCCGCTTTCTATGTCACACGTTCGAAAAGACGTCTTCAA
>CAMAWP010000058.1 GCA_945861765.1 Akkermansia muciniphila
ACGTATCTCGAAGCCGCTTTCTCTTGAGTCTTGCCATCGCTGTATCAAAACAAGTTTTTGAACCCTCTGAAAGTCAGAAAATGCCTGTCAATAAAGGCTACAACTCACCTCCATCCTCAAAAATCACCCACTCAAGTACACGAAGAGCCTGAAGAGGTATATTTGTTCGCGACGAGCCACTCTGAGGCTGCGATGAAGTCGTCGAAGACGTTTTGCTTCTTTAGCTTCATGCCGCCTTGATGCCATTCTTCGCCATACTCCCCTCCGCCGCGAAGACTAGGCAAAGCGAAGACTCCACCCATCTCCATCCACACGAGGTTCGGCACGGAAAAAGTAGGCGTCAGGCTGATGTTGAAGCCACCGTAGCCAAACAGGTAAGTCGGATTCTCGCCGTTGAGCGTGAGACCTTTCCTATGTGAAATAAACATCGGCACGCGCGTGCCATCTTTGCTCGAATAAAAAACCTGTTTCGTCTCGAAATCAGCCGGATTGAAATCGACTTTAGGCTGGCGGATCAAAGTGCTCTGGCCTTTCGCGAGATTATAACGATAGACCGCGCCGGGAGTGGTAAAGCTGGTGAATGAATAGAATGTCTCGATGTCCGTTCGCTTGCCACCGAAACCAGCGGCGGTGCCAATACCTGGCAGATCCACGTCGCGAACGAATGTGCCATCGAGCCGAAACACCTTCACCACACTACGGGCGTCCTTGAGGTAGGAAACGAGGAACTGGTTTTTAACCAGGCTTGCATTGCTCAGCTTTTCCAGCGTTTCCCCAATGGTCTCCTTCCAATTGACTCTCGCCGGCTTCGTAATATCGACAGCAATGACCCGTCCTCGTGGAGCGTTTAGGTCCGTGCGAAACCAAAAGACAGGGCCGTCATTGCCAATAAAATGGTAAGCGGCATCAAAGTCGTTCAGCAATTCGACCACGCTCGATTGCGGCGCTTTGAGGTCTTTGTAAAAGATCCGATTCCGCCAGTCAGTCCCTTGACGAACCGTAATAATCAAATACTGGTCATCTTCAGTCACGTCGCCGTCGAATCCCCACTCCTTCTGATCGGGCCGGTGATAGACCAGTTCATCCTCGGTCTGGGCTGAACCGAGCCGATGGTAGTAAAGTTTCTGGTAGTAATTGACGCCTTTGAGTTTGTTCGTGCCCGCCGGCTCGTCATACCGGCTGTAGAAAATGCCTTTTGCGTCGTGAGTCCACGAAGCGCCGGAAAACTTGACCCATTGCAAATGGTCAGGCAAATCCTGCGCAGTGCGCACATCGCGCACCCGCCACTCCTGCCAATCCGAGCCGGCGGTTGACAGCCCGTAAGCCATAAAATCCCCTCCGTCGCTCATCGCGTATCCGGTGAGGGCAACGGTGCCATCCGCAGAGAGTTTATTGGGATCGAGGAGCAATTTCAGCGGAGCATCCAGCGATTCCATCGTGTAAAGAACGCCCTGATTTTGGAGTCCATCATTCTTAGAAATGAAGTAACGTCCGCCTTCCTTGAACGGAACACCGTACCGTTCGTAGTTCCAAAGTTGCGTCAGGCGCTGCTTGAGCTGACCACGCGCCGGAATTTGGCTGAGATAACCGAAAGTAACTTTATTTTGCGCGTCAATCCAAGCCTTGGATTCTGGTGAATCGGAATTCTCCAACCATCGATAGGGATCAGCAACCCAGGTCCCATGGAAATTGTCGCTTTGCTCGATCTGCTTGCTCTCAGGATAGACCAATGCCGTGGCAGTTGGTTCCGCTGCCGGGAGCTGAAACTCAAGTCCGCCTGAGACAATGGCACCCGCCAGCAGTCCAAGGCTGACGTTCCATCCCGGGTTCTTCTCTTTTTGATCTCTGTTCATAAACGCGAATATAATCGACTTCAAGGTGGGCGGCGACCCGAATTCATGCACTTCGGCGCTGTGGGGCGGATCTCCGAATGAGGACAGGCGCGCTGCGGAGTCTTCCCGCCTCTCCATGAACCGACCCACCCCTACCCCTCCTGGGAGGGGTAGGGGTGGGTTCAGAGTCGCTCTGCTCGCGCGCGACTCCGTTCACGGCACACCCGCCCATTCGTTCAAAGCTCGCTCGTTTTCATGCGGCGCGGGAGAGATGTGCAAAGCTTCCATGGCTTCGCCGACGAAATGCAGCGAACCAGAGATGACAACCAGAGAGTCGTTAGTCGTCCACCTCAACGCCTCTTCCAACGAGGAGCAGGCATGCACCTCAGCTTCGGGGTTCAGGCGTTGACATGCCTCGCGCAATTCCTCCGGATTCGCAGTCCGTACGCTGCCGACGGGAGCAAGGCAGATGCGTCGTGCCAAAGGCGCGAGGATGCGGCACATAGCCGACCAATCTTTGTCGCGCAACACCCCAAAGAGCAGTGTTATCGAGGCGCCAGGAAAATACTTAAGCAAAGCCGCGCGCAAGGCTTCAGCTCCAGATGGATTGTGCGCGCCGTCCAACACGATCGTTCGGTCGGGCGAGGGGCGAACCATCTGAAGGCGCCCCGGCCAATGCACCTGCTTCAAACCTGTTCGGATCGCCGATGCGCTGACAGGAATTTTGTCGGACAGCGCTTGAACTGTCGCCAAGGCTAACGCGGCATTGAGCCGCTGATGTTCGCCAGCCAAGGGGATTTGCAACGTATCCAAAGGAGAGCGATTCAGATCCTCATGGGACACCTTCGTGAACGGCGACCGATTCCGATGCGCCGTTTCCACCAGCACTCGCAACGGCTCAGGTTTGTCCTCAGCCGTAATGACGGGGATCCCTGGCTTGATAATGCCGGCCTTTTCGGCGGCAATCTGAGCGAGCGTTTCTCCTAGCCATTGCTGATGATCAAGCTGGATGTTAGTCACAACGCTAGCCAACGGTGTAACAATGTTTGTGGCATCCAACCGTCCGCCCATCCCCGTCTCCCAAATCACAATGTCGCACTGCTTCTCCGCAAAATACCGGAGCCCCATGACGGCGACGATCTCGAAGAACGTCGGGTGCTCCGCGACGGAGAATGCTTTGAGCCACTCTTGCATTTCCTCGACGAGCCGAATGAAGTCGGACTGGCCCAGCGACTGGCGATTTATTTGAATGCGTTCCCCGAACGCGACCAGATGGGGTGATGTAAACAAACCGACCTTCAATCCCGCTGCGCGATAGATGCTTTCCAGCATGGCGCAGGCAGAGCCCTTGCCATTCGTTCCGGCGACGTGAATGAAGCGGAGTTGGTGTTGGGGGTTTCCGGCGAGCGCAGCCAGTTTGAACGTCGTCTCCAACCCAAGCCTTGTGCCGAACATCTGGAGGCCATAAAGAAATTCGATGGCGCTCGAGTAGGTCATCCTCGTCTTGGACAAATCTCTCATCGCTCCCGAATATCGCAGAAAGCTTGTCGTTGCAAATTACAGCGGCCGACGATGCAAGTACGCGTGGGTTGCTGCGATAAACCCACGAAATAGCGGATGGGGCGCGTTCGGCTTGCTTTGGAACTCCGGATGAAACTGAGAAGCAATAAAGAACGGGTGATCATCGAGTTCGATCACTTCCACCAGCTTGCCGTCGGGCGAAGTCCCGCTGCACCTGAAACCGGCTTCCTCGAATTGAGTCCGATAAGCGTTGTTAAACTCGTATCGATGACGATGCCGCTCATGCACGACGAAGGCTCCGTAGAGGTGTGCCGCTTTTGAACCAACAGCCAATTGGCACGGTTGCGCCCCGAGCCGCATGGTGCCTCCTTTCTGGATGACTTGCTTCTGATCATCGAGCAAACCAATAACGGCATACGGAGTATTTGGATCAAATTCCGTCGAGTGAGCTCCCGCCAATTTCAAAACGTTCCGCGCAAACTCGATGGTCGCAATCTGCATTCCCAAGCAAAGGCCTAGATAGGGGATTTTGTGCTCACGAGCGAATTGCGCGGTGATAATTTTCCCTTCGATGCCGCGCTCGCCGAACCCACCGGGAACGAGTATTCCTGCCAGGCCAGTCAGTGCTTTCTCCGGTCCGTATTTTTCAATCTCTTCAGCATCCACCTTTTCAATTTCAACCCCGCAATCATTGGCTATTCCACCATGAATGATCGCCTCATAAACTGACTTATAGGCATCTTGGAGTTCGATGTATTTGCCCACGACACCGATCCGGACCCGATGCTGGGGAGCAATCAACTTGCGGATGATATCCTGCCAGTGCGACATGTTCGCGGCAGGAACATCGAGGTGCAACATCTGGCAAACCAGATCATCGAGTCGTTCGCGTTGGAGCATGAGCGGGACTTCGTAAATCGAGTGGTCCACGTCCTTTTCTTCAATCACCGCTTCATAGCGCACGTTGCAGAATAGCGAAATCTTCTGGCGCAACTCCTTGTTCAGCGCTTGCTCACAGCGGCAAACGAGGATGTGGGGAGTGATGCCGATTTCCCGCAGCTTAGCGACCGATTGCTGCGTCGGCTTCGTCTTGAGTTCGCCAGCGGCCTTGATGAAAGGCACATACGTCATGTGCAGAAAGAGCGCATTGCTGTAACCCACGTTGAGGGCGAATTCCCGAATGGCTTCGAGAAACGGCAACCCTTCAATATCACCGGTAGTTCCACCAATTTCCGTAATCAGCACGTCGGCGTTGCTTTGCTCGGTGATTTGGTGAATGCGGTTCTGAATTTCATCAGTGACGTGAGGGATCACCTGAACGGTCTTGCCGAGGTAATCCCCTCGGCGCTCCTTGTCCAGAACCGTTTGATAGACCTGGCCGCTGGTCAGGTTGTTAAAGCGCGTCAGCTTCGTGTTGGTGAAGCGCTCGTAATGGCCCAAATCCAAATCAGTCTCAGCGCCGTCATTCAACACATACACTTCCCCGTGCTGGTAGGGGCTCATTGTCCCCGGATCAACATTGAGGTACGGATCGAATTTTTGGAGCGTGACTTTGAGTCCGCGGTTTTCCAACAACGTGCCGAGAGCGGCGGCCGTCAGACCCTTTCCTAGCGAACTCACCACACCGCCTGTGACAAAAATATATTTCATGGTTTGAAAATCGCTGATTGGCTGGCTGCTTTCGACAAGCCCGGCGGCTAATTAGATCGCACGAGGCGCCTTCCACAGATTTAGATACAGGGTCAACTCGTTAACCGTCTCACCCATTTAACGCCGCAGCAGCTTCTCCACCCGCGCCACATCTTCTGGCACATCCACGCCGACGCTGTCGTATTCCACTCTTACAACAGCGATTTGAATTCCATTCTCGAGCGCGCGGAGCTGCTCGAGCCGTTCCGCACGCTCGAGAGACGAAAGCGGGAACTTCACAAGCCGCAACAATGTCTCGCGCCGATAGCCATAAATTCCCAAGTGCTTCAGAAACGTAAAGGCCGCCAACTGTTCTGCCATGGAACGACTGGCGGCATCGCGCACGAAGGGTATCGTGCTTCGAGAAAAATATAAGGCGTGGCCCGCGGTATTGACAACCACTTTCACGACGTTGGGATTGTCGAATTCCGCAGCCTCTTTGAGCGGTGTGGCCGCAGTGGACATCTCGCTGTCCGCGAGCGCACCCGCCACCGCATCGATCACCGCCGGATCGATCAACGGTTCGTCGCCTTGTATGTTGACCACCGCCTCACACGCGCAGCGTCCGGCCACTTCAGCAATGCGATCCGATCCACTCGGGTGATCGCTCCGGGTCATCTCAACGCGGCAGAACCTCCGCGCGACTTCGGCAATGCGCGCATCGTCCGTAGCCACGACCACTTCGCTCAGCGATTTCGCCTTCTGGCAGCGTTCGACGACGTGTTGAATCAGCGGCCTGCCTTCAATGAGCACCAAAGGCTTGCCGGGAAAGCGAGTGGCGGCGTAACGGGCGGGAATTATACCTAGAATATTCACACCCGGTTAGGCACCAGCGCGTTCAGGCAAATCTGCTTGCCACTTCCATGTCGTCTCAGAATAACCAGATTTCATGACTCTGACCTGATACTCCAGTTCAGACATTGGGGCAAGCTGGTAAAACTCCTTTTTCAAAATCCTTAGCCCAATCAATTGGCGCGCCCATGCGACGCTCTCGGGTCTGGAGCCGGCAGTTTTCGGTCTTGGTTCCGTATTTCGCCGTGAAACTCGCTGCCGCCTCAACGCTGCGACTCCTGCGCGCGCACTCGCATCGGTAGCTCGCTTGGCGACGCAGGCGACCAACAAGCGGGTCACAAATCTTCCTCTGAGTGCAGTTACTCGTTTTCGCCCGTCTCCACTCCGGGTGCGAGTTTCAAAATCCACTCCGCCGCCATCCCCAAACCATCCGCGACCATGGCTGACGCTAGCTGATCTGCCGACGTGCGCTCTAATTCGGACCCGTATCCCGTGCGGACCAGGATCGATTTTTTCACTCTGGCATTCCAGCCGCACTGCAAATCAATCAGCTTGTCGCCGATCATATAGCTCTCACTCAGGTCCAGGCCAAACGCGTCTCGCGCGTCGAACAAGAAGGCCGGTGAAGGCTTTCGACCGCGGCTTGGATGATCAGGATGCTCCGGGGCGATGTAGATCTGGGCGATCTGCACGCCGTCGCGCGCAAATGCTTCCAATAGATGCTGGTGAACGTGATCGACATCCGAAAGTGTGAAATATCCGCGGCCGACACCGGATTGGTTCGTGATGATGAACAAACGAAATCCAGCCTGCTGCAATCTCTTAAGCGCCGCAGTGGCTCCAGGAAAAATGACGACGTCATCGAGACGATGGAGATACCCCTTTTCTTCGATGAGAGTCCCATCGCGGTCGAGAAACACGGCGCGTCTCATGGCTTCCTTTTGAAGCTAGCGAGAAGTTCATCCGGGCTAACCTTGGCGGTGCCGATCTTGCCCACGACCACGCCGGCTGCATGGTTGGAAAAGATCGCTGCCTCAATGGGCGAAGCTCCCGCGGCCACCGCGAGGGTAAACGTGGCAATCACCGTGTCCCCTGCGCCGGAGACATCGAACACCTCTTGCGCCACGGTGGGGATATGGAACGGCTCTTGTCCTTGGCGGCAGAGCAACATGCCTTGATCTCCAAGCGTGATAAGCAGCAACGCGGACCGTAGTTTATCCAACAGGATTTCGCTGGAGCGCAAAAGTTCTGAGTTGTCCAGCGGGTTGGAGGTGCTTTGGTTGTCCAGCACTCCGGCCAACGCAAAAGCTTCTTTCCGATTGGGCGTCACCAAAGAAAGCCCGGTCAGGTCAAGCTGGTGGACAGGCTTCGGGTCAAAGCTCAGCCAAACTCCTCGCGCGCGGCACCATTGCCTTACCTGATCGAGCAAGCCCTGAGTGACGACGCCTTTTCCGTAATCGCCAATAATAACGGCCGAACAAGACTCAAGTTTCTCCTCGATCACTTCCAAAAGACGCCCAGTGCTGCGGCGGTCCAAGTCTGCTTCTGTTTCACGGTCCACTCGCACCACTTGCTGCTGGTGAGCGATGATCCGAGTTTTGATACTGGTGGTCCGGCCGACGCTCGACAATAAACCGTCGCATCCGACATGTTCCTCAGCCAGCAAACGCATCAGGTTTTTGGCCGCGTCGTCCGGCCCAACCGCACCCACGATTTCAGTCGGAACATTCAAGGCGCTTAAGTTCCGCGCCACATTGGCGGCTCCGCCCGGCATGAAACTCTCACGCTGGAACTCAACAACTGGCACCGGCGCCTCGGGTGAAATGCGCCCGACCCTGCCCCAGATAAACTGGTCCAGCATGACATCACCAACGACCAGCACTTTGGATTGTCGCGCAATTTCCAGCAGTTGAGCGACCCGTTTGATCGACAATGTTTTCATCATTTAGCTCAAAAACGCTGTTAATGGGCTTGTCGGGCTCGCCGTCAGTTGCTGCGCCGCCAACCCCAATTCAAACGCCGCGCGTCCGGCTTCCACAGTTTGCTTGAACGCGATGCTCATCCGATTGGGATCACTCGCGACCGCGATGGCAGTGTTGACGAGGACGGCATCCGCTCCCATCTCCATCGCTTCTGCCGCGTGACTCGGAGCACCAATACCGGCATCTACCACGACAGGAACAGTCGCTTGTTCGATGATGATGCGGAGCTGGTCGCGAGTTTCGAGGCCGCGATTGGAGCCAATCGGCGAGCCGAGCGGCATCACGGTGGCGGTTCCGATATCTTGCAAGCGTTTTGCCAGCACCGGATCGGCGTTGATGTATGGGAGCACGACAAAGCCTTCCTTGATCAGGATTTCGGCTGCTTTGAAAGTTTCAATCGGATCGGGAAGCAAGTAGCGAGGATCAGGATGGATTTCGAGTTTCACCCAGTTGGGCAAGCCGGCTGCGGCAGCCAAGCGAGCCAAACGAACCGCCTCTTCCGCCGTCATGGCCCCGCTGGTGTTGGGGAGGAGCAGGTACCGCTTCGGGTCGATGAACTCAAGAATATTGGCAAAAGGATCGCGCTTTCCACTCAGGTCAGCCCGGCGCAAGGCAACCGTCACGATCTCCGCCCCGCTGGCCGCAAGCGCATCGCGCATGGCCTCCGGAGAAGAAAACTTTCCCGTGCCCAGAATGAGGCGGGAGCCAAACTTGCGCCCAGCGATAACTAACGAACTTTTAACTAGCGACATTGGCCGCAAAGATAGGCGCGAGCCATGATTTTACAACTGTTTTGCCAGCCATTTTCGTTGGCGCGCGGATCAAGCTGGAGGAGCTGCGTGGCCAAAGCAACTCGGCCGTTGAACAGGACTACAACCAGGAGCATCCGCACCGGTGCCAACGACCCCGCACAATTGCGAGTAGCAACATTACTCCCCGAACTCGATATATCCGAATCGCGTGGGTTGGTGAAAGCTGGGCAGCAGTGTTGGCGACCAGCTCAGAAGCTCTGCCGGACGATCCTTTTCTCGATTAAAGCGATAAAAGTTTGCTCGCCACACATCTTTCGCTTTCGGCGCTGCTTGGCCGAGGTCGGCAAACGGAACCATCACTTCCGCTTGCCAAAACTCATCTTTGTCGCTCGATTTGTTCGGGGTGCCCTTCAATTTCACGACGCTCTTCATCCCTTTGGCCGTAAAGCTCCAGTCACCGGCGAACTTCTTTGAAACGCCGCGTTCATCCAACTCATTGTCGATGACGGCGTCGAACACACCACCGAGCGGATTCCACTGTAGTTCAAAGTAACGATTCAAATCCTTTGCTGTGATGAAGAATTCGACGACCTCTTCCTCCCAAAACTTGCTGTCGCGTTCAACAAACGTAGCCTGAATATCGGCATCCTGACACGTCCATCCGAGATAGATCGCGGTGTCGTCATACCAGATCCGCACTTCGGTATTTTCGCGCTCGCGCCCGGACCCGTCATTTTTGTAAAACGGCTTCAGCACAGCCGCCTTCGACCACACCGTCTCGCGCAGTTCGCCGTCCACATCCACAGGCCCACGAAGCTTGGGGATGACGACGCGTTTCGGAGCGGGCGGCGTTTTGGGTTCGGCAGGCTTATCCGCCGCACGAAGTGGCTGCAAGTTGGTGAAACCGAGCGTGAAGAGAATCATCGCTAAGCACGCCGACTGCCGTCCGAACGCGAGACTGGTTAAGAAAATGTGGAGAGGAGATTGAATAGGTTTCATAAAGGGATTTGAGTTACATCAGCGACCACTTTAGCACGTTTCAGGACAAGTCAACTCAGCTTTCGAACCGCACCATCTCGAAATAAACCGGCCACAAATGGGATGGTGTCACGCTGCACGCAGTACCGAACGTCATCACGCAAATCCGGCAGAGCGAGCAAGCGTCGTCCGTTGCGGGCAAATTGCATCGCCTGGTAAAGGTCGCATCGAGCGGCAGAGTAGATTTGGCGTGCTATTTGAGCAGAGTCGGAGATGGACCCTTCGGCGTAGGCTGACCAAATCAAATCGCACAGCGCCCCTGCCCCGAGAGTGTCCTCGTAGGACGCTTGATCGACAGTTCCACTGCACACGAGCAGCAGGTTCGACGGCCGTTCGCGCGTGATCCACCCAGCTACCGCTTGAACTCCGAGGAAAGTTCCGATCAAAACCGTTTTGGATAGAGCGCACGCCCGCAAAGCTCGAGTGCCGTTTGTCGTGGTCATAACAATGGTTTTTCCCGCGATGGTTTCGGAGGTAAACTCGCGGGGCGAATTACCGAAATCAAAATCTCTACCTCCCGTTTGGTCGGCCAAAATGCGCAAGCCATGCCTTTCCCCAGCGAGCAGGACGTCGGGCCGATGCTTTCGAATGGCGAGCGCCTCATCGATTTCACTCACCGGAAGTATCTCCTGCGCGCCGTTCGCCAAGGCAGTCATCATTGTGGTCGTGGCCCTGAGAATATCGAACACAACACAAACGGTTTCGGTCAGGTCAAGTTTTGGGAGAACGGCATATTCAGGGGGGGCGAACAGGACTTCGAGAGTGGTAGGCATGGTTTGGGTTCTTCGATGTTGCCGCCAGATTCGACGCCTTCACAGGCGTAGCTACTGCTTGGCGGTGATTTTTTTCTGGAGCCGCATGTAATGAAACAAATATTGCTGCGCATAGCCAGCGAAGGGGCCGAAGTGTGATTTACTAAATCGTTGCAAGCGTTGGATCTTAACGCGGCGCCCTCGAAAATAGAGTTCTCGCAACGCTTTAATCACCCACACATCGACGGGAAAAGCGCTTTGAAATCCGTAGGCGAAAAGCAAAACGCAATCAGCAATCTTCGGTCCCACACCCGGGATCGCCATGAGGGCTATCCTGGCTTCATCGACAGGCAGATCGTATAAGCTGGCCAAATCCACGTCGAGTCGATCCACCATGGTCGCTGCGGCCTTTAAGTAAGGCGCTCGGAAACCCATTTTGCAGTCGCGCAAATCGGCTTCGCTGCACTGCGCCAGCCGATGCGCGGAAGGAAACGCATAGACTGGCTGATAGCCGAGAGGCACAGGGACAAGTTCGCCAAAGCGTTCACAGAGCAGATGAATGATTTGCCGAATCTGGACGATTTGCTTGGTGGACGACAGAATAAAGGATGCAAGACATTCCCAAGGTTCCTGGCGCAGCAAGCGCAAACCGCGGCAGGCCTGAGTGGCGGCGCGCAGCGGCACGTCATCCGGGAAGGAGGACAAGATGGGATGCAAACTGATTTCGACTTGAAGGTAATCGGCCAACCAAGTCCAGTCTGACGTTTTCTCACTGGCCACCGCCACGATTGAATCCTTCGAAAAGGCGAGCTGAACCCAACGATCGCCGACAATTCCTTCCCAAGCGCCGTCACTCCATTCCCAACGGAAGGCCTGGCCCGAAGTGAGGGTCGCATCGAGGTCGTAGTCGTGAACGGCGAAGCGAGTCTGGCACTCAGCCAGGGGCGCTAGCAAAGAGTGGCGCATCGGAAGAGCTGGAACTGGTGCAAGACGGGATTGTGTGGGCCAAGTGAAGCGGTGCCGACTAGTAGAGAACCAGCGAGCGCACCGGGAAGCCCTTTAACTTTTCGCGTCCCTTCAAAAATCCGAGCTCAATAAAAAAAGTAATCTCCACAATCTCAGCCCCAACTTTCTGCAACAATTTCGCCGCAGCCGCCGCAGTTCCACCCGTGGCGAGAAGATCATCTATTAGTAAAACCCGGCCTCCAGGCTTTACCGCATCGATATGGATCGCAACCGCGCTAGAGCCATACTCAAGCTGGTAGGTCTCTTCGTAGGTCTGATAGGGAAGTTTGCCCTTCTTACGAACGGGAACAAATCCAGCCTTGAGCTTCAGCGCTGCCGCCGCGCCAAAAATGAATCCGCGGGCGTCGATTCCGACGACGGCATCAATGGACCCAGGAACAACATTAGCAGTCAGCAAATCAATGCATCCAGAGAAGAGGCGCGGATCTGCCAGAACGGGTGTTATGTCTTTAAATTGAATTCCTGGTTGGGGAAAATCGGGAATATTCCGAACAGCCGCAGCCAAGTCATTCGAGGTCAAGTTTGGGTTGGTCATCTAAGTATCGTTAGAATCAAACGGTTATTTCTGCACGGCTTCCAATTTCTCAATCATTCTGCGGAGCTTGTTAAGTGCAACATTTTGAATCTGGCGGACCCGCTCGCGGGTGACACTGAATTTCTCACCGACCTCCTCGAGAGTCTTTTCTGTCCCGCCATCAAGACCAAAGCGGTAGCGCAAGATGGTCGCCTCGCGCGGATCGAGCGTCTTGACCATCTCCTGCAACATTTTCGTGACTGTCTTTTCCTCGAGTTGCTCGTAAGGGGTGTCCGCATTCTCATCTTGGACGACCTCGGCGAAGTTATTGGAATCGTCATCGCCAATCGGAGCATCCAGCGAAGCAGGCCGAATCGCCGCCGTGCGCAATTGAGCCACCCGTGAGGCTGAAATCCCGAGCTCTTCTCCCAGCTCCTCATCCGTAGGTTCGCGTCCGAATTCCTCCTGCAATTTCATCGCTGTCCGACGCATCTTGGATATCTTATCCACCAAGTGAACCGGCAACCGAATCGTCTTGGACTGGTTAGCTAAGGCGCGCTTGATCGACTGCTTAATCCACCAGGAACCGTAGGTCGAGAGTTTGCCCCCTTTAGCCGGGTCGAACCGCTCGACGGCTTTCATTAAACCGATATTGCCTTCATTAATTAGGTCGAGCAGCGGAAGACCGAGACCTTCATAATCATGGGCAATCTTTACGACGAGGCGCAAATTCGCCTTGATCATCAGCTCGCGCGCTTTTTTGTCTCCCTTCTTGATCTTCGCGGCAAGCTCGATCTCCTCCTGAGGAGTCAGCAATTTGACCTGCCCAATTTCGCGCAAGTAGAGCTTGATCGCTGTATCGCCATCGTAGGCAGGGCGTTCTTTCGAACTCAGTATCTCGCCCGCGTCTGTGTCGCGAGGAACTACGGGAAGGTCAGCCAGTGTCACAGGTTTCGGAGCCCGTTCCATCGCCGCAGATAGTTCATCGACCTGAGCCTTCACCAAACGGTTCGTCACAGAAGCGACCCGAACAGGATTCGTGGGAGACAGTTC
The DNA here is from genome assembly GCA_945861765.1 of Akkermansia muciniphila. Classification (GTDB taxonomy): domain Bacteria; phylum Verrucomicrobiota; class Verrucomicrobiia; order Limisphaerales; family SIBE01; genus SIBE01. The sequence continues at coordinate 12,952 of CAMAWP010000058.1, forward strand.
TAGTTTAGAATCCTTCGAAACCAGTGATCTCGAGGAAGGCGTTTTCGGTTTCGTTTTTCTGACCATACGACAATAAACTTAAAAGCGACTTTTACTTAATCTCGATCATTTCCACGAGCTAACATAACGAAATGGAGCAGCATAAACAGGGAGCTAACCATCGCCGCTACATAAGTGAGCGCGGCCGCATTCAGCACCTTACTGACAGCGACACTTTCGCGGTTTTGCACCAGCCCAAGCCGGAGCAGTTGCTCTTTGGCGCGGCGACTGGCATCAAATTCAACGGGGAGAGTAATCAATTGAAAGATCGCGATGATACCAAAAACAATGACCGCAATTCCCGCGATCTTCGCAAAGCCCATCATGTATCCCAGCAAAAAAATCCACATCGAGGCTTGGCTGGCAAAACCGGTGATCGGCACCAGTGCCATTCGAAGTTTCAACGGCGCATAGGCCTCTTTGTGCTGCAAGGCATGCCCAGCTTCATGGGCCGCGACGCCAACGGCAGCCACAGACCGACCGTGGTAATTATCGGATGATAGAAAGAGAGCCCGCTTCATCGGGTCATAGTGATCTGTGAGATGGCCGGCAACTTCTTCGACAGGCACTTCGCCCAAGCCCGATCGATCAAGAATATCCCGAGCTGCCTCGGCTCCACTCACTCCGGACTCCACGCCGACCTGGACGAACTTGTTGTAGGTAGAGCTTAACTTCATCTGGGCGTAAAGCCCCAGAATGATCCCGGGAATGGCAAACCACCAATACTGATCGATAATCATCATAAGTCATTTCCTTGCTAACGCTATGAAACCGATGGTGCAACCCTCGGAAACGCAAGTCCGTTGGCGGCGCTATTTCGACACTCAAACCCTTTTTCCATACAATGAATTTAACGCTGAGCCAAATCAGTGCCAAAGCAGATTCGAATCATAAATCTTGGATTTAGGGGCTCATTGACCAATGACGAGCCAGAGCATCTGTGACACTCTGTCCCCCCCTGTCACACCTAGAGGGAGTGTGTCGCACTTCGCGCACCTTCTCAAATTTAGTCAGGTTCCGAGGTGATTTAGTCGTCACCAAAACAACATCCTCCAGCCTCGATCCACTTAAACCCGGGTAAGTTCGGGCTTCAATTCCCATCAGTCACTGACTCCATCACTTCGTTGGCTCAATGTAAGACCGTGGTGGAAAGAAAATAAAGCCGACCCACCTGTAGCTTGGGTAGGTCCACTCCGATATCAATTTTCAAGGTCGTCGTTTCACTCTTCCCGAATAGGCTGAGCAGACTCGATAGATTAAAAGGCTCCAGATAACGGATCAAATCAGCATCGGCGATTTTGGCAAGTTGCTTGGCCCGAGCGACCGCGGTTTCGAAAGTGCCCTTCTCGTCCACAAAGCCGTTGTCATAAGCCTGTGTTCCGGTCAACACGCGACCATCCGCCAGTTGCTCCCAACCCTCGACCAGCGCTCGGCCCGCGCTCTCGTTTCTGTCGTGGGCGCGTTTACGTCCTTGAGCAACGACGCTTTTGAATTTCTTGTAAGTCTCATCGATCATGTCCTGAATCATCTTTTGTTCCTGCGGATCGATTTCCTCCATTCGTTTGGTCCCGCTGAGCATGTCTTTGAATTTGCCACTCTTAAAAACCATCGGGTATAGCCCTACTTTATCCAGCAGCCCACGATAGTTAAAACTTTGCATAATGACACCGATGCTGCCAGTGATGGTCAGTTCGTTGGCCACAATCCATTGGCAAGGCGCGGACACATAATAACCTCCCGAAGCTGCCATTCCGCCCATTGCCGCCACGACAGGTTTGTGATTCTTGTCCTGAAACTCAATCAGAGCGCGAGAAATGTCATCGGAAGCCATCACCTCGCCTCCCGGCGAATCGACCTTCAAAATGACTGCTTTGACCGTTTTATCCTCCCCTGCGAGTTTCAATTGGTCTTCGATCGAGTCCACCATACTCCTCCCGCTCCGGTCCAAAGCTTGGCTCGCAATAAGTCCTTCGACATCAATAATCGCAATTCTGTGAGCCGAGTGATGGTCCTCGACCATGACTTCTTCCATCCGATGCCCGCCCTGTCGGCTTGCTGTTCCTCCAATGAGGCCGCGCACAAGAGAGGCAAAGTTGCTGATTAACACCAAAGTCAAGATAGCACCAAAGACTAAAGCCAAAATCATCCATCCACGACCTCTGCGAGGGTTAAGTGGCGGGGGTGGCGGTGAAATGAGAGGCGGCGGAGATCCATAAACAGGTGGCACATCGTTTTCCATAACCGGAAAATATCTCACGAGAACGGCGGGAGCAAGCGGGATTCCCTTTCGATTCCTTCACTCGAATCCTCTGAGACCGTTTCAGTATTCCTCGCTCATCTGCTTGTCACCGTGCTCGGGATTGGGAATAAGTTTCCTGTTCTTGGCGTCCACAACAAAATCGAGGTATTCCAGCGGAATCTGGCCGAGCAGATTGGGCACGTTTTCACCGATGTCCACCACGTTGAAATCGCCGTGGCGGCCATCGACTTCCAGACGCACCGATTCATAGACCGTGCGCCGCTTGGGGCCATTTGTGGTTTGGGAAATAACCGTGTCCACCTTTTCCAGCCCCAGCGCCCGGATGACACTGGGCTTCAGATAGAGCCTCGTTGCCCCGGTGTCCACGAGCGCTTCAGCTTCCACCACTCGCGGCTTCGCTTTGGAAAGCTTGCGGTTTTTCGCCCCCAAATCGAACAGATTGGTCAACCTGATTTTGACGATGACTTTCCCCATGCGGAAAGTGTGGGCCGATTCGCCCTATGAGTCAAACCTTGAGCCAGTGAGGCAGGTGTGGCAAAGGGGGGCTTAAAGTGATGACTATTCAGATTCGCGGGGATCGGAAGGAGGTATTGAAGGCAGCCTTCGTTTCGGAAGGCTGCCCTTCGCTTTGGCCGTATTGTTGATGGGTTGGCGGTGAGCGACAGCGACGCCAAGGCGACGGCGGTGAGTCCCAGTGCCGATGATGTGATGTTGAATAAGACATCATGACGTTGCTGCGCGCGATTCGGAAACGGAATGTCTATGAGGAAGTCGCCCGCTTCCTCGAAATTCCCGGCGGCGAGCAAATCAATCTACGGTGATGGCCTGAGGCTACTCTGCCGCCAACTTGAGAATGCTTGCGCGAGTTGTTTCGTCGATGTGAAAACCCAGGTTTTCAAGGCGCCGATCTCCTGACCCGCAGGCGGGATTCTTGCGCTGTTGGACTGTGCCTGGCCTTCTCCCTCACCCCAGCCCTCTCCCGCTGGTAGAGGGAGCCCCTCAGTCCATCACTGAAAGGTCCAAAAGCCCCTGTCTTTCCGAAGACGGGAAACCATTCTCCCTCGCCCAGCGGGAGAGGGCTGGGGTGAGGGTGAAACTTTAGCTTCCACGGGCAGGTCACTCGTATTCCAGGGCGTCAGGATGTCTAAAGCGGTCGTGGAGCGGTTTGGCGCGAGCGATCTTGTCCTCGCCTTTGGCCCGGAGCAGGAGGCCGGCCGTGCCCGTGATGCGCAATCCCATCGCTCGCGCGTACGATCGCGCGGTCCTGTCGTCGAGCAGCAACAGTGAACCGGGACACTCTGCGTAGCCAGCCCAATGACTTCCGCCTCGCCGCAGTGGATGTCTCGCGGCAACGGCCACGGAGGTGCAGTAATTGGCTGCACGCGAATCCACCGATGGCTGGCGATGACAGGCAAGGCCACACCGTCCTTGAGCCCCGCATTTAACTCGTCGGCCACGGCTTGCGGAATCAGAACTTGCCCGTAGAAATCCTTCAGTAAGTGAAGCAGGCCGAGTTGATGGAGATACTGGAGCGGTGACATCAAAGGCCTGCAACTCCAACGTCAGACGCTCGAAATCAATCCCGTGCAGGTGTTCGTCACTGGTCAACAGCATGGAACAATCGAGCAGCGCGGATTCCGCAAGCACCAGCGAATCATTGACCTCTTCGTGCGGTATCAGCCGTTGTTCGCGAATTCGCTCCGCGATGCGTTCGGCAATGCCATGCCTGACGGCGATGAGATTTACGGGAACGATGCGCCATGATTGGCCAAGCTGAATTGCCTTGCGGGCAGACTTCCGTTTTTGGCCGTCGCCCCGCAAAGCCCAGTTCGCCAATTCATGCTGGACGGTGGGAGGGATGAGAAAACGGGTGTCGGGAAGTCGCTCTCGAATTACGGAAAGTGCGTCAATGACATCCTCCAGACCGTCGGCGAGATCGAAAAGAACATTCGCGTCAACGGCGGCGAGTTGTGGCCGGTTTGGTCTCGCCGCCATAGTAGAGCTTCATGAATTCTTCTCCGAGTTTTTCGCGCTCCGCGTCCGTCCACTTGTTGCCCTCGGCCCGCGCTCTTGCGGCAAGCACCGTGCCGGTGGACGCTTTTTCACCCTGCGCTTTCTTGCGTTTCATCGCTGCCAGTTTCGCATGATGCGTTCGTCTGTCAACCCCCTGAACGAGCGGCAGCGACTCTGCCCTAGCCCTAGCCTAGCGGCGACGTGCCCGAAGTTGGCGCCAGGCCGGCGCGTTGCCCCAAGCGGAATTATCCAATGGTAAGGACTGACCCCTTCACGGCAAAGGCAACAGCAGCGTAAGAGCTGAGCAGCAGCGTCGCCAGCCACCCAAGGCGTGCTTTTGTGTTCATGGGACCGCCAGATTGCCGCAGCCACACATTCTCGACAATACGAGAATATGTATAGACCACGCGATTTCATGCGATTAAGTTTACGGACAAAAGGCACCTTATGACTTTGAAGACCCAGACGGCGGAGCGCGCTTTGCGAACGGATTTGGCGAGCGGCTTCTTGTGCTCCCTGGAGAAACACGACGCCGAGGAGAAGGACAGCTCGAAACCCCAAGCCCGACCCGATTTTGCAAGTCTCCTCCTCACGGACGCTGCCCGCACCCGGACTTCCGACATTCATCTCGAACCGCGCAGCGACGGGACGCGGATTCGCTTTCGCATTGACCGGGTTGTCTGGGATGCGGCTCATCTGACGCATGATCAAGGGAAACTACTCATCAATCAGTTCAAAGCCATGGCGAACCTGGATCCCATAGTGCGGTTCACTCCCAAAGATGCCCATGCGAGTTTTCCAATGCTGGAGTCCAAACTGGACATGCGGCTGGCCGTCACCCCGACCTCCTGTGGTGAAGCGTTGTCGATCCGCCTGCTCGATTCGAAACGCCTCGAGCGATCCCTGGACAACCTGGGTTTGTCAAACGAGGATTTTCTGCAGCTTCAAGAATGGCTCGACAGCGTGAACGGAATGTTTCTCGCCACCGGCCCGACCGGAAGCGGCAAGACGACCACGGTCTATTCGCTGCTCAACGAATTCAAATGGACCGATCGAATCATCGTTTCTTTGGAAGACCCGGTTGAGTATCAGATCGACGGCATCACGCAGGTGCAGCTTGACGAGAAGCATCACCTTGATTTTGCCTCGGGCGTCCGCTCCATGCTCCGATTTGATCCGGATTTCGTTATGCTCGGAGAAATCCGGGATGCCGCTTCGGCGCATGCCGCGGTGAATGCGGCGATCAGTGGTCGAATCCTTTTGAGCACGGTTCACTGCCGCGACGCCGTGGGAGCGATCGGCGCCTTGAGAAACTGGGATCTTTTGGACCACGAAATTGCTGAATCCTTGTCGGTCGTGGTTTCACAGCGCCTCGTCCGGAAGCTGTGCCGCGAATGTCGCGAAGAATGCTCGCCGAGCAGTGCCGAAATCGACTGGCTTCGTGCGTTGAAGCTTTCCATTCCAAACCGGGTCTGGCGGCCGAAGGGCTGCAAACAGTGTCAAAAGATTGGCTACTATGGTCTGATTGGCGTTTTTGAGCTCTGGTGCCTTTCTGCCAATGAGTTTCAGTTGATCCGAAACCACGCGGACGAACACACGATTCGCGAAGAGCTCACGAAACGAAAACATCGCACCTTTCTCGACGATGCCCTCGGAAAGGCCGCCGACGGAACAACCAGCCTTTCGGAACTTAAGCGCATCAGCGGGTTCAGCAGTCTCTCTTTGAAATTCGGATGAGACGCGATCCATGCGGGCCGAGCACACAATTGGACTGGGATCATTATTGCGGTAGCCATTGGTCCAGTAGCTGGCGCTTTGCTGGAGCAAGCTCAAGGCGCTGCGCAAAGCATCCCCCTTTTTGTTCCAGAACGGTTGTCCGTTTTCCCCTGTCCGCATTTTGCGGATTGAAGTTGGGCCGTCAGCCACCTAAATTGCCGATATGAAACCGGAGTACACGGCAGTGATTTTCAAGGAGGGCGAGTGGTATGTAGGCTGGTGCGCGGAAGTCAAGGGCGCTAATGGTCAGGGCAAGACGCGAAAGCAGTGCTTGAAGGATCTGGCAGCCTCAGTGGAAACAATGCTCCAGTACTATCGGGGGGAAGCTTTGAAAGCAGCCCCGCCCAATGCGGAACGCATCACCTTGACGTTTGCATGAAGCGTCGAGCCTTCCTGCGTCACTTGCAGGCAGAAGAATGCTTCCTGGACCGCGATGATGGTCCACATTCCGTCTGGAAGAACCCCAAAACAGGAGACGCTGAAGCGGTTCCGCGACACAACGAGATCAACATTTTCCTGGTTCGAAAGATCTGCCGTGAACTTCGTATTCTGCCTCCACGTGACAAGGCCTGAGCTTCAACGCTCACGCGTGGAAAAGCATCCTTGCGACTTGCACACGGCTGGGACTGACCCGCTGAAAAAAAGATTATCCAATCGCCAGGACTGACACTCTTTCGTATTCGTTGAGTTCAGTTTCCAATGGGTGACCCCTTTCCCGCGTCACAACGGATGGTCTCCTATTTTCAATTTTTCTGTCCTAAATCTTTCTGTCGTCCCACCGACCAGATTTCACCGGGATTGACTGCGGGCATCCCCGTCCTCCATCCGGTCGAACATCCTGGCGCCTTCCAATGCCGCTTGATCGCACAAGGCGACGGCTTCGTTTACCTGCGCCAATTCGAGCAGCTTCTGGCGCACGGCACGCCGTTCCGCCTCGGTCAATTTCGGCAACTCTTTCAGGATTTCGGCTGCGCTCATGGCGGGAAGTTACCCAATAGACCGCCGGAAAGGCGTCAGTCCCACACTTTGATAGGCAGTTGTCAAAGGGTGGGACTGACCCCTTTATGACCCCTTTACGTTGATGCCAGCTTCGCTGGCGCACTCCTTAATCCGGCAGTTGGATGGCCGAAAGAAACGAACAATGCCGAAAGAAAGGAAGTTCTGAAGCGGCCGCCATTCACCCGGAAAGTGAGTGGCCGCGTTTGCGTAAAGCCCTCGACTTCTTTCGCTTCTTTCGTTTCTTTCGGCTGCATTGCTGTCTTTAGGTTGATCCGATGGAGGCCGAGTGCGACCAGATCATGGAAATTGCCACGTTGATTCTTCCGTGGTGTCGCGACGGAAACCACGGCTGTCTGTTTGATGATACCAGTAATCTTTCGTTGACCGGAAAAATTGCCCACTTCGAGTTGGGCTATATCCCAGAATCGGCAAAGGAACTGAAAGCAGCGGCGGGCTGCTCTGCCAAAATATTTTGCACTCCTCGACAATTTATCGTTTTCCGGATACAAATGCGGCGTGATTTCAGCCAGAACGTCCGGCAAGAGTGATTGCGCTTGTCGAGACACAGAGAACAATGTGCGGCAGGAGGCTTTTCCGCAGACTCAGTGGAGCAAACACTTTGCGTTGCGCGCGGGCGTGAGCACGGAGCAATGGGCTATTCTCGACTTCCCCATTCGCAGTTACTGGAAGCCGGTTTATTGCTACCTCCGCCGCGCCGGTTGCCCAGAGGAGGTCAGCAAGGACCTCGTGCAAGACTTCTTCGCCCATTGCATGCGCGACGACCTGTTCGCTGCCGCCGATCCCGGCAAGGGCCGTTTCCCCAATCTGCTGCTGAAATCGCTCCGGCATTTCCACGCCAACGCCCGGCGTGCGGCGCTGGCGAAGAAGCGGCATCACGGGTGTGGATTTCAATTCGCTTTGCGTCGAGCAAGACGACGACGCGTGCCCAGTGATTGACCGCTCGAAGTAGTGCAACACAGGTTCCCGGCCAGGCAACAATGGAAACTGTCTATATCGAAACCAGCATCGTGAGCTATTTGGTGGCTGATCCAAGTCGCGATCTCGTTACGTCCGCCAATCAACTCGTCACACGCGACTGGTGGAGGCAACGGAGAGGAAGGTTCGCTTGCCTGGCATCACAGGAGGTTATCGCCGAAGCGAGTCGGGGAGATCCGGAGCAAGTCCGGCGACGCTTGGCCGTCTTGTCATCATTGCCCCTTGTGGCGATCAGTTCCGAGGCCCAGCGTCTGGCTCGTCTCTTTCTGTCCACAGGCTGTCTTCCACCCAAGGCCGCCCGCGATGCAGTGCATCTGGCCGTGGCCACGTCCATCGTCGCCGATTACTTGCTCACCTGGAACTGCCGTCATCTGGCCAACGCTCAAATCCTGAAGCGCCTCGACCGGGAAGCCCAAAGCATCGGCTGCGTTCTACCGCGTGTTTGCACTCCGTTGGAATTGATGGGAGACTCGCCGTATGAAACCGGATCCGATTCTTGAAGAACTTTGGCGCGTGAAAGACGACCTGGGGCGCGAAGCGGGCTACGACATTGACTGTATTTTCGCGGAACTGCGCGCCGCCGAATTGCAGCATCCTGGCCCGTTGATTCACTCCGTGGAAGAACTCCGGCGCTACGTGGGGGAACAGGAAAGCCGCCGCGACGCGGCTTCCGCCCTGGCACTCAAGGAAGAATCACCACCTGGGGTTCGAAAAGCTGAGTGCGAATGAAAGCGAAACCCATCCGGCTGCTGGACACCGTGGCGCTGCTCGACGACCTCCCGAACCGAAAACTTCGCGCCGGCGAAGTGGGCACCGTGGTCGAAATCCTCGCTGCCGGCATCTACGAGGTCGAGTTTTGCGACGCCGGCGGTCAGACCTACGCTGAGTTCAGCCTGCGGGCTGACCAGATCGTGCCGTTGCATAATCGCGGCAAGGCGCTACGCGTGGCCTTGGCGGCAGCCTGAGAAAAGGCAATCTGCCGCGACGCGTGAAGGGGTCGATCCCGGCTATTGGTGAATTCGCTTCGGCTCGCCAGCGGTGCCACGGACAATTTCGACAAGTACTGAAGTGCTGAAGAATTGTTCGGAGGCTGCGGCGAAGAAGGCGATCCAGACTTCGCCGCCGTTCCACTTGGTGTTTCGGCATGGGGGCAAATGATGCAACCCACTCGCCGGAATCTTTCTGGCTCTGGCGGGCGGTTTACGCCGACCGGGCCGCGCCCGCTCCGATTTCTTGGTCAGGCCGACGGCTTGGGGAAACCGATTTCGGGACGTTTCAACAAGGGCTTTTCACGAGTAACAGTATGAACGGACTGTGCCGCGGTTCAACCATGACTTTAACCATCGAAGAAGCGCAGGCGCGATTGCCTGAGATCGTGGCCAAGGCAGAAGCGGGGGAAGAAGTGCTGCTGGCGCGGAGTTCCGGTCAATTGGCAGTCAAGCTCGTGCCGGTGACGCCGAAGTCCTCGCGCCTCACGCAACACCCCGATCTCAAAGGTTCGCTGACCATCCTCGATCATGAATCTCTGGTGAGTCCTTTGCCGGCTGAAGAATGGGGCAATTCAGGCAACTGAGAGGGACTTTCCGCACTCACAGCACGGCCATGCGTTACGTCCTGGATACTTGTTCACAAGGACCCTGCTGACCGCTTCATCATCGCGACAGCTCAACTTTTAGCGGCAGAGATTCTCACGCCTTTTGCCTGATGCGAAACCACTTTCATTTGGCGGTTTCCGGGAGGGATTATTGGAGCAGATCGGGGCGAAGAAAGGAGCGCGACATCACGAGGAGGAACTGTGGGAATCGGACGAGCAGGAGAGCAGCGATGACCTGACGACCGTTGTTAAGCTCAAAATTCACCCCGCCGAAAAGCACGCTTTGTCTCGCATCGGTCCCGTGTTAAAGTTTGGCCGTATGGCAAACCTGACCATGAAAGCGGAAATCGACCACGGGCGCATCACCGTCGCAGAGCCGGAGAAGTTGCCGGTGACGGGCTAGGCATTGCTCACCGTGCTGGATTGTCGGACCCCAAGCCGGATTGGGACAAGGTCATGGGACTGCTCGGCACGATGCAGAACAAGGTGGACGGGCTGGCGGTCGAGCGCGAGGCGCGCAACGAGTGGGATGAGCGCGAGCGCAAACAGTGGGACAACGGCTGATGCGCCGCCTGCTGGACACAAACGTCTGGATCCACGCCCACCTCCAGTCTGGTCAAGATCAGCTTTCCTTCCCCGGCAAGCTGCACATCAAACGTGTCCCCTGGTCTCGCCAGTGGCAAGATCACTAGTTTTTTGCGTCTGCTGTAACCGTCATACTGGCCTTGACGGTTAATGTTTGAAGGGTAGTGTGCTCCCACAAACTATGACTTCCCTTGCGTCGGGAATGGTTTCCGCCGCCGGGGAGATAAAAATTAATTACAGACAAAATGAAATTAGCATTGGTGGCAATCACGGCTGCGGGCTTTCTGGCGACACACATCTCAGCACAGGACAAAATGGTGTTAAAAGATCAAAAAGATAAAATCAGCTACAGCATCGGGCTCAATATCGGAAATAACCTGAAACAGCAGTCCTTCGAACTCAACTCCGACATCGTCGCTGCCGGAGTCAAGGACGCCCTCGCCGGCGGGAAGACCTTGCTCACGGAGGACGAAGTTCGCGACACGCTGACAGCCTTCCAGAAAGACTTAATGACCCAAAAGATGTCTCAGGGCGAGAATAACAAAAAAGCTGGCGAAACTTTTCTGGCTGAAAATAAGAAGAAGGAAGGGGTCAAAACATTGGCCAGCGGCTTGCAATACAAAATCATCAAGGAAGGAAAAGGAAAGAAGCCCAAGGTCACCGATACCGTCAAAACCCATTATCGAGGCACCTTGATCGGAGGCAAAGAATTTGACAGCTCCTACAAAGGAGGCGAGCCAGTTACCTTCCCTGTAAATGGTGTCATACCAGGTTGGACCGAAGCGCTGCAACTGATGCCGATCGGATCGAAATGGCAATTGTTCATTCCCGCAGACAAAGCTTACGGCGAAGGCGGACAGGGGCCGATCCCTCCGAACTCGACGCTGATCTTCGATATCGAATTACTTGCAATCGAAGAAGAGGCAAAGCCGGCTAAATAGTGGGAAAGCTTCGGTAAACCCGCTGGCGAGTGGCGTTAAGCGCAAAGGATTTTGCGGAAGTGTGGGTGTATTGGATAGAGCCAGATCTGTTTAATCGAACAAGCCTGTTGGTGTTGCTTTTCCAATTTGCCACGGCCTTGAGTTTGGCCCGCTAAAATCCGCGAGGCCAATCCGGAGGATCTCACCCAAGGCAAAATCAAAAAGCGCGCCTGGTTGACAATCAGATGCAGTCCCCGCTGCCGTTGTTTATCATCCCAGCCAATGTATTGTTCGCGCGGCTTGATTTGCCAGGCGCAGGCGCCAA
>CAMAWP010000059.1 GCA_945861765.1 Akkermansia muciniphila
AGATCCGGAACTGGTCGGCGCCTCGATCCGCTGAACGTTGTCTGACCCGCAAACCGCGAACCGTCCTTTCAACTTCACTCACGGAATTGCAGGGCGGCGAGGCGACGGTAAACGCCGTCTTCAATGGCTTGCAGTTCATCGTGCGTCCCAGATTCCACGACGCCTCCTCCGGCGATGACGATGATTCGATCCGCGTGACGCACGGTGGCGAGTCGGTGAGCGATGATAAACGAAGTGCGCCCGTGCATCAGAGTTTCCAGCGCTTCTTGAATCAGGCGTTCGCTTTCCGAATCCAGGGAGCTGGTGGCTTCGTCCAGAATGAGGATGGCGGGATTCTTTAAGATCGCGCGCGCGATGGCGACGCGTTGGCGCTGGCCGCCGGAGAGTTTGATTCCGCGGTCGCCCACGAGCGTGGCGTAACCCTCGGGAAAGGCCTGGATGAAACCATGTGCATTGGCCTGTCGGGCGGCCTGCTCGATTTCCTTCACGCCCGCGCCTGGCTTTCCGTAGGCGATGTTTTCCGAGATGCTCCCGCCGAAAAGCAGCACCTCCTGGGGCACCATGGACATTTGACCCCGGAGCTCTGCGAGCCGGTAGTCGCGCGCGTCATGGCCGTCGATCAACAGGCGTCCGGCCGATGGGTCATACAAGCGAAGCAGCAGGGAGATGAGGGTGGATTTGCCCGCGCCGCTCGGGCCAACGATCGCGATTCTTTGGCCGGAAGTTGCGGCGAGGTTGATCGCATGAAGAACCTCGACACCTTGTCGCGAAGGGTAGGTGAAGTGAACATTTTCAAACACCACATCGCCTCGCAGCCGGGGCAAGGTCGAGGGCGGCGTGGGACCCAGGAGAGCTTCCACTTCACTGGTTTCCCGGAGGAGCTCACGAACACGCTGGGTGGCTCCGATGGCCTTCTGGAGCTGGCTGTACAACTCGGCGAACTGGCCCATCGCTCCTGCCACGAAGGTCGTGTAGAGAATGAAACGGGTGAGATCGCCAAACGTGATCTCACCCAGTTGCAGAAGACGAGCACCCGACCAGAGCACCAGCACGATGGAGCCGAACAGCGCGAAAATGATGAACGCGATGAAGGCCGCTCGCAGCCGGGCACCGCGCAAGGTGGAGCTCAGGAATCTTTGGAGTCCATCATGATAGCGATTGAGCTCATAGCCTTCGTTGGCAAACGCCTTCACGTTCACGATGCCTTGCAAGGTTTCTTCCACGATCGTGGCGGTGTCGGCGAGGCGATCCTGCGCTTCGCGGGAAATTTTGCGCGTCTTCCGACCGAACACCACGGCGACAACGGTCAAAACCGGAAGGCTCACAAGCATGATACCCGTCAATTTCAGAGAAGTGACGGCGATCAGCGCGATGCCGCCTAACAGCAACGTGCTCTGGCGAAGAAATTGCGGCAGGATGGAGATCAGCGTGTCCTCGATCTGGATCAGGTCGGCGGAAAGACGGCTGGCCAGCTCGCCCACGCGGCGTTGGGCGAAAAACGTCATGGGAAGCGAGATCAATCTCGCGTAAACATCGCGACGCAAATCGACGAGGCTGCGTTGCCCAACGGTGGCAAACGAGAGGAAATGGAAGTAGGAGAGGCCCGCTTGAAGCGCCAGGATTCCCATTAACAGGAGCGCCGTTCGATCCACCCCGGCCATGCTGCCACCGCCTTGGGTGCGGAGCGCGGCAGCGTCCACAATGCTCCCGGCGAGGTAGGGGAAGGCCAGGCTCAGCAGACTGCCCGTAAACAGTGCCGCCATGGCGATGCCAAATCGGCGGCGGTACGGACGCAGATATCGGAACAGCTCCAACGCCTGCCGGAGGGATTCTAGATCCAGTTTCGCCTTCGGAAGTTCGACCCCCGCCTGATCATTGCGTGAATAGCGCGCCATCTCCCGATTCTAGTGAAGGAACAATCCAGTGCGAGAGGCAAACCCTGAACTGGAGGAGAAACTCCGCGTCACTCATCCAAGCACAACCGGGCAACTGTCCGTCCGGCTTGCTCCCGCCCGTTGCCGAACCCACCGGTCCACCACATCGCGTGGTTGAGGAGCTGCGACTTGGGTTTCGGCCAAACTAAACTTGCCAAGAGCCATCACATCGTTTCAACTCATCCCACCTCAGACGTATGCAAGACAAGCAACAGGCACAGTCCAGTTTGGTCCAATCATCGCTGCCCTGGTTAGTGGCTGCCGGGGCGCTCGTAATTTATTTACTCACGCTTAATCACTGGGTCACCTTGAGCAGCTTGCCTTATGCGGCAAAGGTCACGGGATGGGACCTGACGCCGCCGTTGCAAGCGCCCTTATTTTTTCTATTAACCTATCCCATTCATTGGTTGCCGCTCGCCTGGCAGCCGATTGCCCTCAACGTGTTTGCCGCGTGTTGCGCTGCCTTGACCCTCGGGGTCTTGGCTCGCTCCGTCGCACTGCTCCCCCATGATCGGACTCACGCCCAGCGCCAGCGTGAACGGAGTGAATTCTCGCTCCTGAGCATTCCCTCGGCGTGGTTGCCGCCGCTATTCGCGGTTTTGATCTGCGGGTTTCAATTGACCTTCTGGGAGCACTCCATCGCCGCGACCAATGAATCATTGGATCTCCTGCTATTTGCTTTTGTGATCCAATGTTTGCTTGAGTTCCGGATCAGCCAAGCTGAGTCCTGGCTGAAACGATTCGCGCTCATCTATGGGTTGGGCGTCACCAATAACTGGGCGATGATCGGCTTCTTCCCATGTTTCTTGATTGCGGTGATTTGGATCAAGGGCACCAGCTTGTTCGAGCTTCGCCTCCTCGGTCGCATGGTGGGCTACGGGCTGATTGGATTGTCGCTCTATTTGCTGCTGCCGTTGGTTTGGGCGATGTCTGATACGGGGGTTGATTTCTGGCAAACTTTCCGAGTGCAAATTGCCAACCAGAAGGCCTATTTATTCGACACGCCGGTTCTTCGCAACCGGGTCTTGGTGTTGTCCCTCACATCGCTGTTGCCAGTCTTGATTATCGGAATCCGCTGGCCGACGAGCTTTGGCGATACGAGCGCGGCTGGCGCCGCGCTGACCAATGTCATGTTCCGAGTCATTCACGTTGCGTTCTTGATAGCTTGTGCTTCGGTGTTCTTTGATCAAAAGTTCAGCCCACGCGGGCTGGTGACGAGTCAATTTGCGCTTCCTTTCCTGCCCTTTTATTATCTCGGGGCGTTAAGCGTCGGCTATTTCAGCGGGTATATTCTGTTGGTCTCCGGAGAGACAAAAACAAAAACATGGAATAGAAAATCTCAGGGCGCGCTTTTGGTCGAGGGGGTCATCGCGGTTGCCGTGTGGGTCGCGTTTATCGCGGTGCCAGCGGCCTTGGTTTATAAAAACCTAAGGAGCGTTCGAGATAACAACAGTCCGGTTCTCCGACAGCTTGCGGAACTCGCCGCCCAGAGCTTGCCAGCGAGCGGTGCTGTGGTCCTCAGCGATCAGCCGGTGGATTTGTTACTATTGGAAGCCTATTTAAGCCGTCAGGGGACTCCTCACAAACATGTCTTGGTCCATAGCCGTTCTCTGGCAATTCCGGAATACCATCGTCAACTCATCAAGCACTTTCCCCAGCGCTGGCCAAATCTCCTGGCAGGACAACCAGCGGGAGAAGCCATCGACGACGCCACGTTGCAGAGATGGATCACCGATCTGGGTCGCAGCAATGAGCTTTACTACTTGCACCCAAGTTTTGGTTTTTACTTCGAACAGTATTATCCCAGACCGCGAGGGCTGGGTTATCAGCTTGTGCCTTATGCCACCAACGCTGTCTTCCCTCCGCCATTGGGAGAAGCGGAGTTGGCGAACAATCTCGCCTTCTGGAAGGGTTTGAGCGGATCTCTGGCAGCGCTGCAAGACCTCGCGAAACGTGACTCTGCGGATGCCCGATATGCGGCAACATTTTACTCTCGCGCTCTTACTGACCTGGGCGTAGCGCTCCAGCGAGAAAACCGCCTGGAGGAGGCGTCCGCCCGGTTCACTCTGGCCAGTGAGTTGAACACAAACAATATTCCGGCCCTCGTTAATCTCGATTACAACAAGACCTTGCGAACCGGAGCATCCCGTTCCGCTGAGTTCGCGAAAGCGATCGAGGAGAGACTCGGCCCGCTCCGCAACTGGGAAAAAGCGTTGATTGAAAACGGACCGTTCGACCATCCGGAGTTTTGTTATCGACTCGGCGAGGTCTTCACACAGCAAAACCTCTACCGCCAGGCGGCGTTGCAGTTTAGCCGGGTCATAGCGTTCGAGACCAACAACACCGATGCTCGATTGGCGCTCGTGAACGTTTACCTGCAGGATCAACGGCCGGACAAAGTCTTGGATGAGGTCGCTCAAATTCGAGCCATGAAGACCCCGACAGCCCTACCCATCGAGGCCGAGCTCGAGCTCAACCGTCTTGAGGCGGCGGCTCATTTTGCCAAAAACGATTTCGTCGCCGCGGAAAAGACATTGCTCGCTGCCCAATCCAAGCACCCCGACAACTCCAATGTCCTGGATGCTTTGGTTATTTTCTACAACAGAACCAAGGATTTCACCAAGGCGCTGAGCACGATTGATAAAGAACTCAAGGTGAATCCCAACAACGCCCAAGCGCTGATCAACCAGGCCACAATCCTTTACAACACGAAAGAATACACCCGATCCGTCGAAAGTTTAGATCGCGTTTTGCAACTGGACCCGAAAAACCAGCGCGCCCTGCTTTACAAGGTTTTCATGGGTATCGATTCCAAAGACTACAAGAAGGCATTGACGCAAGTGGAGCTTGTCTTGGAAATCGATCCAGACAATCCGGAAGCGTTGCTCTATCAGGGGGTGATTCATATCGAGACGAAGACGTATCAAGAAGCGATGGAGCCGCTCAACCGACTGCTCAAAAGAGAGCCGAGCAATCCGAACGCTTTGAGAAATCGCGCCATCGCCACCTTAAATCTTGGGAAGCTCAAGCAAGCCAAACAGGATTACGAATTGCTCTTGAGGCAGATGCCCAAATATTACGTAGCCTATTATGGTTTGGGAGAAATTGCATATCGCCGTAAAAACGCAGCCGATGCCATCAGGTATTACGAGCTTTATTTACAATTTGTTCCGAACGAGGAGAGTCCCGAATTGGCCGCCGAAAAGAAGATGGTCAATGATCGGTTGAAAGAGTTGAAAGCCGGCCGTTCGTGATCGATGGATGCGCGTCACGCACGTTATCACCCGGTTGATCGTGGGCGGAGCACAAGAGAACACGATTGCCAGTGTTCTGGGATTAAAGGAGAAGCCTGGCCTGGAGGTGGATCTCATCTCAGGCCCAACCTCGGGCCCTGAAGGCACTTTAGAGCCATTGGTCTCGGTGATTCCAAGGCTCCTTACCATCCTGCCGGCGTTAGTACGTCCGGTCCAGCCATGGAACGATTGGCTCGCTTTGCATCGTCTGGTTCAGATCTTTCGCGCGGAACGGCCAGATATCGTTCACACTCACAGCGGAAAAGCAGGCATATTGGGACGGCTTGCTGCCCGCCGCGCGCAAGTCCCGATCATCGTGCATAGCATTCACGGCCCTTCATTTGGAAACTTTCAAGGCAGGCTCTCAAACACGGTTTACCGCGCGGCGGAACGTTATGCAGGAAAATTCACTTCCCATTTCATCACCGTGGCTCATGCCATGACCCGCCAATACCTCGCCGCTGGAATTGGGCGACCGCAGAACTACACTCGTATCTTTAGTGGTTTCCGTCTGGAACCGTTCACTTCGGCCACCAATGATCCCGCGTTGCGGGCCCGCTGGAAGATCGCCCCGGGCGATTTTGTCGTCGGTAAGATCGCCCGGCTCTTCAAACTTAAAGGCCACGATGATTTATTCAACGCCGCGCCAGCCATGGTTCGAGCTTGCCCCGGAATCAAGTTCCTGCTCGTAGGTGGTGGCGAGTGGCAGAGTCGTTTTGAACTCGAGGCTCGCGAGCTGGGTTTAGAGAAGCACTTCATTTTCACGGGTCTCGTGCCGCCCGGTGAAGTGCCGGGCCTGGTCGGTATTATGGATGTCCTCGTTCATCTGTCGCTTCGCGAAGGTCTGCCGCGGGCTGTGGCCCAAGCTTGCGCTGCGGCGCGACCCGTCGTTGCTTATAACTGTGATGGAGCGAGCGAGGTCTGTATCGAAGATGAAACCGGCTTTTTGCTCCCCCCCGGCGACGTGCCCGGCCTGACGGATCGTGTCATCCGATTGGCCAATGATCCGGCATTGCGGGAGCGCCTGGGCCGCTGCGGGCAGGCGCTTGTCCAAGAGGCGTTCTCGATCGAGAAGATGGTGGATGATCAATACGCGCTTTATTTGAAGCTGATGAATCAATGAGCTTTCCGTTCAACATCTATCTCCTGGCCTTTTTGTCTTCTTCGCTGGCGTCAGTAGCCTGCGTGCCGCTGTGGCGAAAATGGTGCTATAAAACAGGGCTCGTTGATGATCCGGGCCATCGTAAGATCCACGAAACACCCATCGCGCTCGCGGGCGGTTTGGCGGTGATGACAGCGATTGTCCTGCCTCTCGCCGTCGGCCTGGCCGGATTGTTTGTGGCTTCTCAGCTTGATGACGCTGGGCGGGACGACTTCCTTCACAACCCTATTCTCCAGGATCTAGCGGGGCTCAACGCCAGGACTGTCGAGTTGCTCGGGTACGGCATCAACCGTCGTGCTGGGCAATTAGCGGCGATCCTTTTGGGAGCGATGGCGATGGTCATTCTGGGCTGGCTGGACGATAGGCATGAGCTGAGCGCCGCACTGAAATTTAGCGGCCAATTCTTTATTGCGGCGCTTGTTGCCGCTGCGGGCGTTCGAATTACATTATTTGTCCAAAGCCTCTTCTTTAGTTACGCGATTACAATCCTCTGGATTCTGACCCTTACCAACGCCCTGAATTTCATGGACAACATGAACGGTCTCTGCGCGGGACTTGGAGCTATCGGGTCGTGGTGCTTCGCCTGGAGCGCGGCGGTTCATGGCCAATACCTCGTGGTGCTCATCGCTTTGCTCGCCTCAGGTGCGTTGCTCGGATTTCTCCCTTTCAATTTTCCAAAAGCCACCGTGTTTCTGGGTGATGCCGGGAGTCATCTGGTGGGTTATCTGCTGGCCGTGCTCGCGATTCTCCCGCATTTTTATTCAAAGGAAGATCCAAACGCCTGGGCTGTGCTGAGCCCGTTGCTGATTCTCGCGGTGCCCTTGGGTGATCTCGTCTGGGTCGTGATCCTCCGCTGGAGATCAGGGCGTCCGGTTTATATCGGCGATACCAACCATCTCTCTCACCGCCTGGTCAAGCGCGGTTGGAGCCGTTCTGAAGCCGTTCTCCTGATCTGGCTGTTGGGGGCGGCGCTCGGTGCTCTCTCATTCCTCTAAGGCCTCGCGCTGCGATCTTATCCGAACAGTTGCCAACCCCACTTTCATCAGCCAAAGTCTTTTCCAGATGAGTAAGCGTTTTTTTATTACGACAGCAATCGATTATCTGAATGGTCAGCCGCATCTCGGCCACGCCTATGAAAAGGTGATCACCGATGTGATAGCTCGCGCCCGACGGAGCTTCGGCGACGACGTGTTCTTTCTGACCGGACTCGATGAGCATGGACAAAAAGTCCAGCAAGCTGCTGAAAGCGAAGGGAAAAGTCCCCAAGCCTATTGCGATGAGCTTGCCAAGGATTGGAGGGCATTGGCCGAAAAGCTGGGCCTGAGCAACAACGATTTCATCCGCACCACCGAGGAACGCCACAGGCGCGTCGTGCAAGCCGCTCTTTCGAAGCTCCACGCCGGCGGACACGTTTACAAGGCCACCTATAAAGGCTTTTACTCAACTAAAGAGGAAACGTTCCTCACCGAAAAAGATCGTCGGCCCGATGGGACATTTGATCCCTGCTACGGCGAAGTGGTCGAGCTCGAAGAGGATAATTATTACTTCAAGCTGGATGACCATCAGCAATGGCTCATTGATTACATTGAATCGAATCCCGACTTTATCTACCCATCCACTCGCCGGAACGAAGTGCTCGGCTTCCTCAAGAACAACGCTCTCGAAGACCTGTGTATCACCCGCCCAGCATTGCGTTTGAACTGGGGCATTCCGTTGCCTTTCGAGAAGGATTTCGTCACCTATGTCTGGTTCGATGCACTCGTCAATTATATCACTGTCCCCGCCTCCCACGGCGATCCGACCGTGCTCGCCGTCTTAGATGGAATCGCAGATCCAAAACTCTCAACACTCGGCTCTCAACCCCCTGCCCTCCTCTGGCCCGCTGATATCCATGTCGTCGGCAAGGACATTGTAAAGTTCCACGCGGTCTATTGGCCGATCCTGCTAAAAAAGATGGGCCTTGCTTTGCCGAAGCAACTGATCGTCCACGGCTGGTGGCAAAAGGACGGCCAAAAAATGAGCAAGAGCACTGGGAACGTGGTCGATCCCATCGCCGTCATTGACGAATGGGGCTTGGACGCTTTTCGTTTTTATGTCGTTCGCGAATTGGACATTGGCCCGGATGGCAACTGGACAAACGCCGGCTTTCAAGCTCGTTACCAAGCGGAGTTGGCCAATGGCTTGGGCAATTTGGTCAACCGTTCTCTTTCGATGCTGAAGCGTTATCGCAACGGCGTCGTGCCGGCCCGTTCCGATGAACTGGCGGATGACGCGGCGAAAACATTGCAGGTAGCGGTTTCCAATTACCGGGAACACAAGCTTCAACTGGCCGTGCAGAATATTTGGTTGCTCATCACCCGCGCCAATCAGTACGTGGATCAAACCGCGCCTTTTAAGCTCGCCAAGGACCCTAGCCAAGCAAGCCGTCTGGACGAGATTCTTTACAATCTAGCCGAGATATGTCGTGTCCTGGCTGTGTTGCTCTGGCCTGTCCTCCCGTCAAGTGCCGACAAAATCTTCGCGCAGTTAAACCTTTCTACCGCGCCTGACAAGATGACGGCCGCAGCTTGGGGCGGTTTGGCTCCAGGGCACATGATCGGCGAGCCATCCGCGCTGTTCCCTCGCAAAGACCAACCCGCCAGCGCAATATCGTCCAGCAGTTCGAAATAGGATTTTTTGAAGAACCCGAGAATTGCGGAGGTTCTCCGTTGTTTTGAGTGGAATCATCTCCGTGTCCGGACAGGAGAACTCACTCCCGAGCGGCGCGTAGAATTTGTAGAGATTGGACATTTTTCGGCCGTGTGCTGTTGTAGCCGATGAGGTTCGCGCCTCACATCTCCCGGAGAGGAGATTCGAGAATAGCCCACCCTTTCAAGGGTGGGATTGCGTCGCCAACACCCAAAGTCCCGAAGGGACGGTTGAGCCATTCTCGGTCGATCCTTTGTCCTGAACAGACAGTGAGAATAGGAGCTGACGTAGGACATTGGGGGATTCGGCCGTCCCTGCGGGACTTATGCGATGGCTCATTCGAACTCAGCAGTGAACTGCTGGGCTATTCTCGAATCTCCCTCCGGGAGACGAAGCCGGCCAATAGGTCCAGACTCCCGTCATCCTGGCGAGATGGAAAAATGGGTCTTCACCCGCTGTGGAACTATTCCGCTGAAAACAGCGAGGAACCATTGCGGAGCTCCCAAACTCAAAGGGCCCGACCGAGGACTTCCCGCATCTCATCCGGAGTGAGCACAATCGAATTGCCTCGCATGCTGCTGGCCTTGGCGGCTTTCTCCACCAGCTCAGAAAAATGGTCCTCCGTGACACCGAAGGCGCGCAACCGCGGAGCTTGCAAGGCCTCGCACAGGTCACGCACCCATCGGACGCCATCTTCCGCGCGCGCCTGGCCGTGGCCGGTTAAAACGCGGGCCACTTCCTCATATCGCCGCAACGGTTCACTGCCGGGCTGACGTTCGCGCAAGGCCCGCACGTTCATCTCCATGGCGTGCGACAACAAGGCCGCGCAGACTGCTCCATGTGGCGCGTGAAATGATCCCCCTAGCGGCGCGGCGAACCCATGCACAGCGCCCAACGCAGCGTTGGCCAGCGCTAATCCACCCAAAAGGCTGGCCAGTGCCATGTCCTCGCGCGCTGGAGCGTCATGGGAATTACGATACGCACGTTGCAACGACCGCGCGACCCGTCGCATGCCTTCGATGCAAAATCCGTCGGTGAGGGGATTGGATCGTATCGAGACGTAAGGCTCGATCAATTGAGTCAAGGCATCCAACCCGGTGCTCGCTGTCAACGCGGGCGTCAGGTCATACGTGAGCTCAGGATCGATCAATGCGATCTTGGCCAGCAGCAAGGGGCTTCGAAGACTGACCTTGACGCGATGAGGGATTGAAGCGAGCACGGCGTTGCGAGTCACTTCAGTTCCCGTGCCGGCGGTGGTCGGAATCGCCAGGAATGGAGCTGGCGGCCGCGTCAGGGGCTTGCCTTGGCCGATCACTTCCAAGTAGTCGATGACGTCGCCGGTGTTGGTAAGAAACGCGGCGATCGCCTTGCCGGCATCAATGACGCTCCCTCCCCCGAGACTGATCACCAAATCGCACTGTTCATCCCTGGCAAAACGGATTCCCGAGGTGACCAAATCCACGGTTGGCTCACCGGCGACTTGGAAAGGAACACAAGTGATCTCTCGCGCAGCCAAATTCGACCTCAGCTTTTCCGCCCGATCCGCCGTGCGGCCTGTGACGAGAAGCGCGCGCTTTCCGAACTCCCTTGCCAGCGAACCGATCTGGCTGATGGCCCCAGGACCAAATATAATTCGTGTCGCGGTGGCAAATTCGAATTGCATAGAGCTACGTGGCAGTTTGAAAAACGGTACCGGACCAACGCGGCGACCTACGTTCCCTCGCTCCATCGGATCGGGAGAGATTTAGGGTGTGGGGGAATCATTCGATTGAACCGGTGCGTCTCAGCTTCGATCAGATGAAATGCCGACTGCGACTCATCGAAAGCTCTACCAGTTGTGATCGTCAGGATAAACATTCGTCAACTTCACGCTGGTCCGCGGCTCGGCCATCATCGGAGCCACAGTGTCGCGCCAAAGCTTGTAGTGCTCTGTTTCTTTGTGCGTCGCAGGAGCCTCCTCGTTGCGATAGACCTCGCTGAGCAAAAAACGTGTCGGTTGATCGGACTGCTGAAACACATCGAATCGGGCAATCCCCGATTCCTTAATGCTGCAACGCGCATTCTCCAACGACGCTTTGCGGAAGGCCTCCACGTGGTCGGGCTTTACTTGCACATGGACATGGATGATCAACATGGTGTTTCCTTTCGTTGCGCCACCATCGTGAGGAATACGAATGAATAATCAAGCCTCCACTGAAACCGCGATCGAGAGGCGGGACGCCGCAGCAGTTCTCGCTGGGGCACGCATGGATTCCGACCTGAGCCGATCGAGTCGGAAAAACAGGCTCCTAACAGGTGTCGGGCGCGCTCGGATATTAAATCCCAACTACTCTCCGACCAAGTGTTCAATGTCTTCGCGCGACACCGTGAACACATCCATATCTGGTTTCACGGCGCCCAGGCTCACCAGGCATTCGGTGAAGAGTTCGCGGGTTCTCAACTCCAACTCGCGGCTGCCCAAAGTCGTCATGCACTTCAAGATGTGTTGGCCTTTGCGAACGTGGGTGCGTTCGTCCGCGCGGATCACATCGGCAATATGTAGCATCAAGGCATCGTCCCTTTGCCGCGCGGCATCGATCAACCCGTTGATGGTCTTTAGCACGCCGACCTCCCCGAAAAGGTTGATCTCAGCCATCGCGAAAGCCGGGTCCATCGGGCCGCGGCAGGTTGATCCAATCAGCCGGTTCCGGAGTTCAAATGGATCGTAACCAGCCGCCAGCAAAGCCCTATGGCCGATCTCGGTATGCCGCGCCTCATCCCAAGTGATGCGGGCCAGATCGTACTCGGCTTGAAAATTCTTGAAACGAATATCCCAGATGAAAGTTCCGAACGCCTCGATAGCGTCCACCTCGTCCCGTTGCGTGCGAATGAACCTGAGACGCAAGCTCTCATACGAATCGGCTGGAAATCGCGCCTCTCCATCCGCCGTATCGTAGTCGCCAGTGTGCTTGAACGTTTCGAAGCGGCCATCGCGAAGAGGAACAGTTCCCCGCTGAAACGACTTCGAGGCAATGCGCAACGGGCTTGGTTCAGCGTTGAGTGGGTCAACTCCCGTAACCCCTCCAATGCTGCCCAACAGCCGCTGTAAATGCCACCGCCACGAAGCCAGACCACTCTCTTCAACTCCGCCCTCTATGTAAGCGACTATCGCAGCTTCGGACCATTCGAGCATCGGCTCGTAATCGGCTAGAATTCGCTTCAAAACACGGATGGTGGGCGCGTCGGTGATTGGATCGGAATCGTCGATGTGATGTCGATAGGCTTTCTCCAATGCCCGGCTGACCACCTGATGAACTCCAACCAGGAGCTCCGGCGCGTCGGTCGCGCTGAGGAGTTCCTCGATGAAGCGATCAATCTCGCTGTCGCGGAATTCATCGATGTCGGTCAACCGCATTTCCTGTTCGCTGAGCCGCTCCCGCAATTGCCTCGCGGCATCCGCGTGAAAGAATATGTGGCGGCCAGTTTCAAGCTTCACTTCGAATTCGCGGATCGATAACGTCCAAGCTCCCAGCGCCTGCATCAAGCGTCGCTCGAAGTAAAAGAACCGGCGAAGTCGGCGCGCGCTTTCTGCAACTGAGAACTTGCTGGCGAGTTGCCGGCGATCCCGGGGAAAACGATACGCATACGCCTTTCGTCTGTCCTCTGCAGCCGCCTTTTCCTGGGGTCGGGAGATGGTCGGGATTTCGGTTGAGTTACCCGCGTTTTTTTGCTGAGTCATAGTGCTCATAAACTGCGTCTGAATCGATTAGTGTGATTGCTCGAATCTTACAGCAGGTTGGAGTCGGAACGAATTAGCGTCAAGCGAGCATCGTTGCTGTGATTCCGGCATTTGAATCATCAAGCAACTTGGAATTAACCCCTTTTCAGACTCACAGGATATGCGAAACTCTGTCACTCGTGGTGCAAGCGAATTGGAACATAGGGATCGTCTTGCGCCGCTAATTGCCGTGGAAGAATTAAGATGAAACTAACAGATCGTTTTAGGTTGGCCGCGTGGTGGGTGTTGCTTGGGTCGGTTCTTAGAATTGAAGGTGAAACGGTCACATTGACACCTAGTGCCGACACGATGGTTCATGAGTTTTATCCCTCGAATAACTTTGGCGGCTATCCTCACGTCTCGGCGGGTTCCACGGGAAGTCCAAAACCGAACACCACTCTTCCGTACACGACTCGAGGGCTATTTAAGTTTGATCTCAGCCGCATTCCCAAGTCGTCGCGGATTACTTCCGCGGTATTGGCTTTGAAGGTGACCTTTGCTTCAGGTGTGGGCCCGAATTCAACTTTCGAAGTGCGGCGGGTTTTCCAGTCTTGGGGAGAAGGCAAGGGCGATCCCACCACAGGTGTCGGTAACAGCGGCGCTCCGGCCGCGGCAGGCGATGCCACCTGGCTGATGCGCACCGCTCCTTCTGTTCCTTGGAGTCGAGCCGGCGGAGTTGCTCCGACTGATTTCTCTTCTGCCGTGAGTGCCACAGCCGCTGTGGGCGGCATCGGAGCTTATAGTTTCGGATCAAACACAAACCTGGTCGCGGATGTGCAATCATGGGTCGATAACAGCGGCTCGAACTTTGGCTGGATGCTCATGAGCCAATCCGAGAATGCACCTCAAACCGCGCGCCGCTTCGGCTCTCGTGAAGATGCCAGCAATGCCGCCACGTTGGTGGTAAACTACGACGCCCCTGAGCTAGAGTTCCGAATCAGCAGCATCTCCTTGGAGGGCGCGAACGTGGTCGTCAGGTGGACTGGGGGCCGTCCACCTTATCAGGTGCAGCAGAAGCAGAAGGTGAGCGAAACCATTTGGGTCAATGTCGGAACCCCTCTGAATTCAAATTCAGCAACGTTTCCCGCGGGGGCGACAGATGCCATCTTCCGCATTGCCAGCGGGGAGACGGTGCAGGCTTTAGAACAAATGGCCGTAAGTGAATCGAGCAAGGGACAACTCGAAAAAACGCTGAGCCCAGACCCGTTGGCAGTCGTCCCGCTGCTTCGCTTTCCATCCTTGCGAAGGACGAGGTAAGAGAATCCCGCAGAATTCAACGCCTTCGGCTCACCTGGTTTCCCGCTGTTTTCAGTGGAACCATTTCCGTGTCCGGGCTGGAAGACTCACTCCGGAGAGGTGCCTGGAGTTTGGACATTTTCCGGCCGTGTGCTGTTGTAGCCGATGAGGTTCGCGCCTCACATCTCCCGGAGAGGAGATTCGAGAATAGCCCACACATGTCTCCCGGAGGGAGATTTGAGAATAGCCCACCCTTTGAAGGGTGGGATTAGGTAGCAAATAGGCAAAGTCCCGAAGGGACGGTTGAACTATTCTCGGGCGATCCTTGTCCTGAACAGACAGTAGGAGCTGGCGTAGGACATTGGGGGATTCGGCCGTCCCTGCGGGACTTATGCAATCGCTAATTCGAACCCGGCAGTCAACTGCCGGGCTATTCTCGAATCTCCCTCCGGGAGACGAAGGCGGCCAATAGGTCCAAACCCCAGTCAGCCCGGCGGGATGAAAAAAAGTCTTCATCCGCTGTGGACCTATCCCCTCGAAAACAGCGGAGAACCGCTCACCTCGTCGCAACTCCCTGTGCCTGTTTCGACTTAATCGCTCCAGCGTTCGCGTTAATGAGCCTTTGGAGCGTCTGCTTGACGGTTTCCAACAAGCTCAACGCTTTATCTGTCTGGTGTTTATTTGTCATGTCCACAACCTGATCGAGCGTCTCACCTATGGCCGTGAGGACTTTCTCATTCTTATCCTTCTTGGTGAACGCTGCCTGAATTAACATCGAAGCTCCCGTGATAAAAAGACTGGTTCCTTTCAATTCGAGCACTTCGTAACTGGTTTTGACGATAAATTGTCGCGCGTGCCAGGTGAACGTCACGATCCGCGCCTGTTCGTTGATATGGAGGTGCGATATCGCCTTGGCTTGCGGCAGAGTTGCACGGATGTATTGAGCTAGTTCTTCGAGTTTTGGGTCCATGGAAATAGGAGCGTTAGCTTGTTCTTAAGGTTTACAAAATAACCATCACGTCGTTGTGTTGCTCACGGATTCTCTGCCTTCAGCTCGATTCGCTGTCTGCTCGACGGTATTTTCGGAGATATTCAGAATCTCAATCTTTAAGTTTTTCATCCGTGCGATCATCTACGGAAAAGGCTAAAGCAATCACCGTGCCGCCTCATATTTCCGTGCAAAATGGACCGTCGGCACGAACACGCTGAGAGGACGTGTCTTTTAATTAGACACACCCTTCAAATTCGAGACACGAACTCACGCCTCGACGTCTGCTTTGAAGGCTCCAATCTGTGCGTGACAAGCAAGCGGGGACCGACAAACTACACCGCCATGTTACCGGCGATGCTGACAACAGTCCTCTTTGCAATCTCGGCTGTGTCCGCGAGTCGCATGGCGAAAATCCTCGGAGGCATCGAAGCAAACTTTTGGCGGATCACGCTGGCGACCTGCCTTCTCGGACTGTGGGCTCACAGCTTCGGTAAAGGATTTTCTGGTAACGCATTTTCTTTCTTCCTCCTGAGCGGGTGCGTCGGTTTTGGGATCGGTGATCTCGCGCTTTATCAAGCTCTGCCGAAATTAGGCTCCCGGCTTACAATCCTGCTTGTCCACTGCTTTGCAGCCATTTCGGGAGGCGTGGTGGAATGGGCTTGGCTAGGAACAAAACTGAGTTCCCTTCAAATGCTGTGGAGTGCCACGATTTTAATTGGTGTCTCGCTCGCCTTGGCGCCAAGCAAACACTTGGGCCTAAGCCGTGGAGACCTGATTACTGGTGTTCTCTACGGCATTGTGGGCGGTTTCGGCCAGGGATTTGGCGCAGTCCTCAGCCGAAAAGCCTATCAGCTTACGGAGCTTTCTGGGGAGTCGATCGATGGCATGAGCGCCGCTTACCAACGGATCATCGCCGGATGGTTGGTTGCCGGGATCTCCTTCATCGTTCTCAAGCAACGCAGGCGATGGACGCAGGTGAAGGAAACATCGGGCGATCAAACGGCCCGCTCACTCAGCGAAGCCAGCAAATGGAATCGCGCTTGGTATTGGGTCGTGATCAATGCCATCGCCGGTCCTACGCTCGGTGTCAGTTGCTTTCAATGGGCTTTGGCCGGGACGCCGACGGCCATTGTGTTGCCGATTGTGGCCACGACGCCGCTGGTTGTGATTCCTTTTGCAAGACTGGTCGAAGGAGAGCAACCGACCACGCGCTCGGTCATTGGAGGCATGATTGCCGTCGCTGGCGCGATCGCGCTAGCCATCGTCAGGTAACCAACGTAAAGACCGACCGAGCACCAGGATGTTGTTCTCAGATTCACGGAAGCGCCAGTCAGCCCTAATCCGGCAGTTGGATGGCCGAAAGAAACGAAAAACGCCGAAAGAAAAGAAGTTCTGAGGCAGCCGCCATTCACCCGGCAGGCGATTGCCTGCGCTTGCGTAAAGCACTCCACGTCTTTCGTTTCTTTCGTTTCTTTCGGCTGAACTGCAGTTTTTAGGGTCAGCGACGCGTGTTTCCCGACGCCGCATCGCGGCTCTGCGGTTTGGTTGTTGCGTGTTCGACGATGGCTGGGTATTCGACTAATTCCGTTGCGAATCGATCGGCTTGACGCCTATAGTCGCCAATATGAAACCCTTTCCGAGAATTGTAGCAACCCTCTGTGTTCAAGCTCTGACGTTCCTCGCGCTTGTTTCATCAACCCGAGCGGCCGACGCACCCGCAAAACCGCTTCGCGCACTGCTGGTTCTTGGCGGCTGTTGTCATGACTACGCCAAGCAAAAGGACATTCTGAAAGAAGGCCTCGAAAAGCGCGCTCATGTCCAAGTCGATATCGTCTATTCTCCCGACAAGAGCACCAAGGCGCGCTTTGACATCTACGACAAGCCCGATTGGGCGAAGACCTACGACGTGGTGATTCACGACGAATGCTCCGCCGACGTGAAGGAGATGCCCTACGTCCAGAATATTCTCGCCGCGCACCAAGGTGGAATCGCCGCGGTGAATCTCCATTGCGCCATGCACTGCTATCGCACCGGAACAGACGATTGGTTCAAGTTCATCGGTATCCAGTCGAGTTCGCATGGACCTCAGAAGCCAATCGCCATCCATTTCACGGACAAAGAGCACCAGATCACGCGCGGGTTGAGTGATTGGACGACCATCGACGAGGAGCTTTACAACAACGTCAAGCTTTTCGACACCGCGCACCCGGTCGCTCGCGGCAAGCAGATCGTGAAGCAAAGGGATGGGACCGAAAAAGAAGTCGAATCTGTTGTCGCCTGGACCAATGATTACGGCAAGACCCGCGTCTTCAACACGACAATTGGGCACAACAATATCACCGTCGGCGACGACCGCTATCTTGATCTCGTCACGCGCGGCCTGATATGGGCCTGCAACAAGACGGACAAAGCTTATCTCAAGTCCGTAGCCCCATCAAAATAGCTTACAACAAACCGGCAATTGGCTGGGTTTGCTCCACAAAGGCCAGAAGGTCATTGGGAAGACCTCGTTGGACGCGAAGTTTTCCAATATCGAAAAGCGTGTGCATGATCGTCGCCATGAGGTGCTGCGGCGTGATGGGATCGGAAGCTGGTTCGTCCGCGTTGCGGCTCGATCGGCCAATCACCTGTCCCATTTTTAATCCGCCACCCGCAAAAGCGAGCGTTCCCAAGTTCGCCCAGTGATCGCGTCCGCCCAGAGCGTTCAGCTTGGGAGTTCGACCGAAATCGCCGGTGATGACGAGCAGGATTTTGTCGCTGAGCCCGCGCGATCCCACATCCTCCAAAAACGCCGACACGGCCTGGTCGAGCGGCCGTCCGAGCATCTCCATGCCAGATTCCATTCCCGGGTTATTGCCATCGGCGTGCATATCCCAGCCAGCGTTCTGGACCGTGACGAAGCCGCAGCCCGCTTCGCAGAGACGGCGCGCCAGCAGCATTTGATGGCCGAGGGTCGAGGGGCGAAAAGCTTTTTTCCCCACTTGAAATCGGCTCGTGTCGTAGCGCGCGGTCAACTTGGGATCTTCCTTTGTCAAATCAAAAGCACCGCCCGCGCCGCGCAGAATCACATCGAACGCTTGTTGAGTGTAGAGGTCCATCGCGGCGATGGTTCCAGCGGCATCCATCCGGCGATTGAGTTGATCGAGAGCCAAGAGCAGAGAGCGGCGGTCCTCAAATTGCCGACGCGGGATACTCAGCTCCATGCTCTTGATTACGGGCGCTCCGCCGTTTGGATCGAACGGGGCGAACGCTGGGCCGAGTGAACCGGGAGCAGAGCCCACCAGCACGCGTTCTCGCTCGGTGCGATACTGCGGATCAACCTCGGGCGCGGTGATCGCCGCGTAAGTTGGAAGACCCGATGTCGGGTGGTTTGTGCCCCGAAGCCGCGAGTAAATCGATCCCATGCTCACACGCGCGGGATGACCGGCGGTCAGGACATGCTGAATCGCCTTGGCGTGGTCGGTTACCGAATGGCTGAACGACCGGACAATCGCCATTTTGTGAGCTAGCTTCGCCAATCCCGGAAAAGTCCCGCCGAAAGTGATTCCCGAAAGCGTGGTCGGGAGCTCACCGGTAACGCTGCGGATTTCCGACGAAGCCTCCATGTGCGGATCGAACGTCTCGATGTGGCTTGCGCCTCCCGCCAGAAACAGCAACACGATGGACTTGTCTTTGACAAAACCGTGTTGACCAGCCGCCGCGGCTGTGGCTCGCGCGGCGAGCAGGCCTGGCAACGCAAGAGTACCCAGACCCAACGCGCCAATCTTGATGAAGTCACGACGAGTAAGACCGGAACAATCGCGGCTTCGATAATCTGTCAGCAACGTGAGCATAGCGAGCAATGCGCTTGGACTGACGGTTTCTTTTCAATGACAGCAGTGGTAATGTAGCCGGATTCTATTACTCTACCAAATCGCCCGCTTCAATTTAATTCTAGGATCGATTTAGCCCACGAGATGGCGCTTGCTTGCCAGGGGGCTCAACCTCGTAGCCGACGCTCCCTGATTCCCCGAGGATTGTCCTTTGACTTCTCCTTCTTCTGGCACTAAATCTTCGCCATGATCAAAGGAGTTTCCAAGGGCTGTTGCGTCATCATCGCGCTGTTTTACCTCGCGCAGATCATCGCGTCTGGTGCGGATACTTTCAGCGTCGCCACTTACAATTTGGAAAATTACATCGACGCAGACGCGGGCACGCGGCCGGCGAAGCCCGCGATTGCCAAAGCCAAAATTCGCGAAAGCATTAGGGCGCTGCATCCCCACGTCCTGGCTCTTCAGGAAATCGGGGGCACCAACGCGTTGCTTGAATTGCGTGCCTCGCTGAAGGCCGAAGGCTTCGATTATCCGTTTTGGGAGCACGTCTCGGGATTCGACACGAATATTTACGTCGCTGTTCTCAGTCAATTCCCGATCGTGGCCCGCCGTTCGCACACACGCGAGGGGTTTCTGCTCGGTGGCCGACGTTTTCGGGTCAGCCGCGGTTTTGCTGAGATCGATATTCAAGTCAACCCGCGATACACCTTCACACTGATCACAGCGCACTTAAAAAGCCGACGCCCGGTCGCAGTAGCCGATGAAGCGGAGCTGAGAGAGCAGGAAGCTTTGGTCTTGAGAGAAACGATCGATGCTCGATTGAAGATCAATCCTGACGCCAACTTAGTCGTCCTTGGAGATTTCAATGATGTGAAGGACTCCCGAGCCATCAAAACAGTCCTGGGCCGAGGCAAAACGGCTCTGACCGATACCCGTCCGGCCGAGAAGAACGGCGATGACACGCCAAATCCAAATCCTCGCTATCCTCCGCGGAACATCACATGGACTTATCACTACGGCAAAGAGGATGGCTATAGCCGAATCGATTACATCCTCGTGAGCCGGGGCATGGCCCGGGAATGGAAAGCGAATGGGACGTATGTTCTGGCGCTACCCAATTGGGGTAATGCCTCCGATCACCGCCCCATCGTCGCGAGCTTTATTGCTGAGGAGAAATGAGAGCTCTAAGGCAGTGAAAAAGCGCGCCCAGTGGGTCTTCGGAAGCCGTGAGGATCCGCTGCTCGCGCTCGGCGATGGGAAGCAAGGTCACGGATGAATATCAGCCCAAACTTCCCGAAGCCTGGCTGAAAGGAATCAGGATTACGGATTGAGCGGGTGCTCGAGATGAGGATGGGCTCTTTGAAACAAGCCGACTGCTTTCGCCTCCGCATTTACAGACTCGCTTTCACACTCTTGAACGGCCACCAGCCGCCCCGAACCTTTCTCTCAAACCGCCGCGATACGACGCCACGGAATTCGTTGCTCAATTTCGTCCTAGCTCGGGTAAAGAAAAACAAGTTGTTCAGCATGCCGATAATGAACCACGCGCCCAAAAGAAAGTTCTGCGGTCCGGAAAATCCACTGAAGGCAAACATCATTACCGAAGTGAGACCGAACAACAGAAACCAAGGTAGCCCCAGCACTCGCATCAGCGCTCCACTCGCCGCGAAACTCGCTTTCTTCGCCGTCAAGCCCAACCACATGCCGACCCAAGCCAGCGTATAAAGGTCTGCCACAAACATCAGAATTCCACCGATGCACAGCAAGGTCCAATCGTGAGCCGTCTCGAGCCAGCGATCGTTCCTTCCCGCCAGACACATGATCAGGTCAACGAGCAAAATGATAAATACAGGGCCGACAAATTGGCGCTTTAAGGCGAGAATCTGGCCGCGCAGAATTTCTTCCACTGGCAAAGGAGTGGACAAAAGCAACTCGAGCGATCCGTTCTGACGCTCTTCGGCCAGCGGGCGGCACGCTTCCGAGGCAACCCAGAATTTCAGGAAGGTATGTAATAGAATTGCGGTCGGAACGTACGTTGCTGAATCGAGAATGTCCTTGGGATATTGAAAGAAGAGATAAACCCACGCGCATCCGGCCAGCCCCAAACAGGCCCAGACGTAAGCCGGTTTGAGACGATCTCGACCAGCCAGCCAGCAGAAAGGGTTCACTTCCAGCAAGCGCGTTCGGAAAGCACGGCGGGTTGTCATGTCGCCAAATTTGCAAAGCTGCCAGCGCTCACGCCAACGGACTCTGTTCGCGCCGGATGGCTTGTCTTGCCATGAATACGGAACGATGACGCTGGCCAGGACGAGAAAGGCCCACCCCAACAAATGGGTGGTCAGCACCGATGACCAATAGTTGATTGGGCCAGTTATGAATTGAGCCTCTTGGGCCATGCCGAAAGCATAAACGGCACTCGGCAGGGCATAGGCCAGATCGAATGGACTGTTGCGGTGAGCCGACACGGTAAGACCAATGAGGGGTAAGCCAGCCGTGATGACGAAGATCAAAACAAATGTGCCCAGCATAGCTTTGCGCTCCTGACGGCTCAGCGCTGAGAGCAACATTCCGGCGCTGAGCGAAAAAAAGAGAGTGTTGCACAACACCAGCGCCACCCGCCAGAATTCTCCGGAAGTTAAGCCGCCGAGCAGCAACGGAATCGCGAGAACAGGGAAAATTGCCAACAATCGGTAAAAGGAGTTCACCGAAGTCGCCACGAGTTTTCCCAGAACCACGTCATATCCTTTTAGATCCGTTAGAAACAAGAGGCCCAGAGTCCCTTCGCGTTTCTCGTCGCTCAAACAATCCGCAGTGACGCGCACCCCGACGAGCAAACTGTAGGCTAGAGCGAAGCCCGAGATTGTCGCAAACAAGGTCGTCGAAAGTTGCGCACTGGGAACGTCCTTCGCCATGGACCACCACATCCAGGCACAGGCAACAATCGCCATTAGTCCAGCACCACAGCGCGTCCAATAGGTGCTGCGCCGCCGTGCTGCCACGCGCAACTCACGCTCGACAACCGGAAGAAACGTCATCGATGAGAAAAATCCTGGATTTTGAATTTATTGCAAGCTGTCCGTTTTCATATCAGCGGCAAATGTCGCTTCAGTGCGATTGCTTTTGGGAGTAAGAGTAGGCTTACAAGTAGGAATCACGCTCGTCATCCATAATTCAATGCGAGTGGTCTCCCGGCGGGAGATGGCTAGCTCCGTCTCCCGGAGGGAGATTTGAGAATAGCCCGGCAGTTCACTGCTGGGTTAAAAATGGCGATGGCATACGTCCCGGAGGGACGGCTGAATCCCCCCAATGTCCAACGTCATGGTGGCACCCCGCGAGAATAGCTCAGTCGTCCCTTCGGGACTTGGGCTATCCACGACGCCATCCCACCCTTGACAGGGTGGGCTACTCTCAAATCTCCCATCCGGGAGATGCCAACATCCCTCTCGCCGAGTGTCGCGGAGGGAGATGGCAGTCGGAAGCGTTCTCGGTGCGAGCCGCACACTGCTGGAAAATGCCCAAACTTCAGGCTCAGCCAGGCTGAGCGTGCGTAGGCTGTTCAGGCTAGAACACTTCGACATTGAGCCCGGTCGTGTTCCGCACGATCTGGGCGATCGCCGAAAGGGGCTTCAACGGCAAATGGCTGCACTCCGAATGCGGCGTTGGTCGAGTGGCAGAATAAATCTGAACCAGCGAAATCTGCGCGCCGCCGTCCTTCAGCTCCTGAAGTCGGCGCGCATATTGCCCGACCTCAGCGGTCGATGGTCCTTCGCCGTTGACGGAAGGGAAAAGCCCTTGAATCACCACAGGCCGTTGGCGGCCCAAGTTTAAGATATTGCTGAGCACTTTTTCCAAGGGCACGTTCGAACGATTTACTTTATCCATGTAACTTTGAGTGCCAGCTTCCAGCTTTACCCAGATCTCATCCTTTTGTGTGAAGTACCTCAGGCTTTGCTGAACCTGCGGCAGGTCAAGTCCCGTCGCATTAGTAATCAGCACGAGTTTAAAATAGGGCAGTCCGTTCAAGGCCCGGAGATGCACCACCGTTTCGACAGCTTCGGCAAACTTAGGACACAGGGTTGGCTCGCCGTCGCCGCTTAACGCCACGTGTCGGAGCTGAAGCAGCTCGGGAGGCAATCTATGATAATGCCGATGTTCACGAAGAGCGCCCGAATGCACGAACGCGAGGGTTCGCCGAAGTTCGGTGACCATGACATCAATGTCCAAGTCCGTTTCGCCTGCCGGGGCGCCACGGTCCACTTCACAGTACGCGCAGTCGTAATTGCAGTATCGGTCCGGGTTCATATTGACCCCGAGCGACAAACCCCTGGCTCGCGCCGAAATGACAGCGTAGATAAAGCGGTTATCGAGAAAATCCCGAGAGGAGCGGAACGCTGTTTCCAGGATCGTCGCTCGCCGGGCCATTCTTTGTTCCTTGGCGTTTTGTCCGCCGTCGAATCCGGTGGGCTTCGTCACAAGGCCGCCGTGATTAGTTGTGAGAATTGATGAATTCATGTTCATTCTCCCGGACCACCAACACTGGACAAGGCGCGTGGCGAACCACATTTTCGGTCGTGCTGCCGAGCATCACATGCTTCAACCCCGTGTGCCCATGCGTGGACATGATGATGAGGTCGCACTCAAGACTGCGCGCGGCTTCGACAATCTCCCTGGACGCCACACCCGTATAGACGAGCGTGTCGGTCATCAACGACTCTCCGATTTCTTCCGTCGCCAGTTCCCGGAGCTGCTTTTCAGTGCCTTCGCGGACTTGCTTTTCGAGCAAGGGATAATCGATGGCAGCAAACTCGCCGAAGCCGTAGTTGATGTAAACTACGTGCATCAGCGTCAAGCTGGCATTGAACTGTTTGGCGAAAGCGATCGCGTAGTGCAGAGCCTTTTTTGAGCACTCCGAAAAATCGATTGGCACGAGCACTTTCTTGAGCTGGAAGGCTGAAGATGTCTTGGTGCGCCCACCAACATTCTCTAGCAACTGCTCATCCTCCGAATCGATTTCAACAACAACCCGTCCCGGTTTTCCTGTTGGTTTGATTTTCATAACTTAAACCTTTCACAACGTCTCTTCGTTCTGGAATCAACGTAGCGGAGGCGCGCTCCGGCCACTACTCGGCCTTTGTCAATTGCTAGACATTTCTTGACAGCAATTCTCAGCATGGCCGCAAATAACACCAAGAACCGGCTGAAGCCGGGACTCCCTAGGCACGTAGTCCCGCCTTCAGGCGGCAACGCGTCAAACAATCCAACGCGTCTGGAAGTGTCGGTGCCCCGCCGGCTGAAGCCGGGACTACCTACCTGGCGAACGCACGGCGTCCCGCCTCCAGCCGGTCGGAAGCCAAAATGAGACCACCCCGAACTTTGTGCGCGCATTGCGCCCTTGAACGGTGGGGCGAGACTCTCTCCGAGCTGTAGTCTCCGAGCCGGAAGCCGTCGAGCCCTGACATGCTCGATCGCCAGAAAAGGTCAGGGTTCGAGGGGACTC
>CAMAWP010000060.1 GCA_945861765.1 Akkermansia muciniphila
TCTGCGGAGTTGCCGCTTTGGGTTGGGATGGTTTCGGCGTCGGCGAGTTTCGGAGCTGTGAGCGTTGCCAAAGCGGTGACTTCGCAGACTCCGTCACCGCAGTCCAAAACCTGGCGGCACATTCGAGGGTTCATGGAGAGAATTGCTGAACAAAAGTCGCGGGGCTGGAGTGATAATTCAAAGCGGCATCTCCAAGAGCTTGGAACGTCTCTTAACTTCCGCCGAACACTTCTTCAACCCCGTCTCTGAGAGCAGCAACCATCCGATCGGCTTGCTTGGGCGAGGTGCAGTAGGGAGGCATCAGCACAATCACGTTGCCAATCGGCCGCGTCAGCACGCCGCGTCGAGCCATCGCTTCGCAAACCCGGATTCCAGCCTGTTCGCGAATGTCAAACGGCTCCCGTGTGCGCCAGTTCTTCACCAGCTCGATCCCCACGATCAGACCCACTTGACGGATGTCGCCAACGTTCGGGAGCAGCCAAAGAGCTTCCACATGGTCGCGAAGGTTATGCGCCAATTTTCTTCGCGCACCGATCGATGCTGGAGATTCCAGCAAATCCAAATTGGCTAAGGCAGCGGCACCGCCCAGTTGATTCCCGGTAAAGCTGTGCCCGTGAAAGAAAGTCTTGAATTCCGAATACTCGCCGAGGAACGCATCAAAGACATCTTGCGTGGTCAAGGTCGCAGCCATCGGCAGGTACCCCGCAGTCATTCCCTTGGCAAGCGCCAGGAAATCGGGCTGCACGCCTTCATGCTGGCAGGCGAACAGTGGAGTTGGGGGTTGATGGCTGAGAGTTGAAGAGGAGGCGTGAGGCGTGAGGCGTGAGGCGTGAGGGGGCAAGGGTCGTTCAACGCCAGTGCGGCCAAAGCCAGTCATTACCTCATCGGCGATCAAGAGCGCGCCATGGTGACGAGCGATTTCAGCCACGCGATTCAACCAGCCCTCGGGCTGCGGGATCATGCCCGCAGCGCCTTGGATCAGAGGCTCGACCACCATCGCTGCATAAGGACTTGGCTTAGCTTTCTGCTTGGCAAATTTTCGCTCCACTACGTTGACACATTCCCACTGGCATTTCCGATAATGTCGGGCATCCGCGCGTTCAGGCTTGGCCCGGTTGAAAGGACAACGGTAACAATACGGCGCCATGACCTGGTCCGTCTTGAAGAGCAGCCCGGCGTAAGCGTTGTGAAACAGATCGATGTGGCCCAAACTCACTGCTCCGACCGTGTCGCCATGATAAGCCCCCTCCAGCGAAAGGAAGCGCGGGCGCTTGCTCAAGCCTGTGCGGCGAGCAAATTCGTAAGCCAACTTTAGAGCCACCTCCATTGCCGTGGAGCCGTCGTCGGAGAAAAAAACCTTGCTGAGAGAATGAGTGCTTTGGTTACCGCTCGATTCCGCGCTCCGCCCTCCCGACTCGGCGCTCCCTGACTTGGCCGCCTTGACCAAACGCTCCGCCAGCAGGGACGCCGGTTCATTGGCCAACCCCAAAGCGGAGGAGTGGGCGATTCTCTTGAGCTGCTTCCGGATCGCCGAATTAATTGTGGGATGGCCATGGCCGTGGAGATTGGTCCAAATGGAGGCGTTGCCGTCCAGGTATTCTCTCCCATGCACATCGCGAAGCACGGCGCCTTTGCCAGACGTAATGACAATCGGCTCGCGGGCCAACCAGTCACGCATCTGAGTGAAGGGATGCCAGACATAACGATGGTCGAGGTGAGGGAGTTTATGCAAGGTCAGTTGGCGTTTCCAGGTTTTGAAATTTTAAGTCTGGCAAAACTCTATCTCTCTCTCGAACGCGCTTGGCCTTCATGGTCTGCTGCGGCGTAAACGCCGTGCTCTCGGGACCGCGACTCCACCGCGCTATAGCACTATCTATCAACATCACTCAATTTCGAGAAGATTTTACGGATAGGAGCGCGGGCGTCTCGCCCGCGTGTTTCTGGCGCTATTGGTGCGATGCGTCGCCGATTGCCACGCTCTGGCTCACCAAACTCGCGGGCGAGACACCCGCGCTCCCATCGATTGTATCTCCGCCGCGCCGGGCTATCCGTCGCTAAAATGTCGAATCTCTTTGCCTGATTTTCGGATTCAAACCGAGCTCGGCCAAAGCTACCTTTAATGTGGCGACGTCGTTGGGAGTATGAGCGGCAGTGAGAGTCAAACGCAACCGCGCTTTGCCGCGCGCGACCGTCGGATAACGGATTGCTGGAATAAAAATTCCTTGAGCCCGCAACGCCCCAGCAACTTGCACGGCTTCGGTTTCATCACCCATCAGCAGCGGCAAAATGGGAGAAGCCAACCCGCTCGGCTTAGGCTCGAATCCGGCCCATCCCGATTCCAATTGGGCGATTAAATCAAAAAGCCGCTCCCGTCGGATCTCACCTTCTTGAGATTGGATCAAGTGAATTCCAGCAGTGGCAGCAGCAGCAGCGGCGGGTACTGGGGCTGTCGAAAAGATAAAGGTCCGGGCACTGTTCACCAGGTAGTCAATCAAAGTCCGTGATCCTGCAATAAACCCGCCGGACGCTCCCAAAGCCTTACCCAGCGTGCCCATCTGTATCTCAACCTGGTCAGCCACTCCGAGTCCTTCAGCAACCCCGCGCCGATGCGCTCCGTAGAGTCCCGTCGCGTGGGCCTCGTCCACCATGAGCCAAGCTCCGAACTTTTCCTTGAGAGCGATCAAGTCGCTCAACGGAGCGAAATCGCCGTCCATCGAGAACAAACTCTCGGTCACAATCAGAACCCGCGGACGGCGGCGAATGACTTGAACGCCAGGACCGCTGGATGATGGACTTACGGACGACAGGAGCTCGATGCTCCGGCGGTCAGCCCAGCCGAGGATCGCTTCCAAATCGTTCATGTCGTTGTGACCAAAGACGCGGAGCTTGGCGCCGCATAACCGCGCGGCATCCACGATGGAGGCGTGAACAAGCCTGTCGATGACAATGACATCTCGCTTATCGAGGAGAGCGCAGATCGTCCCCAAAGCCGCAGCATAACCGGTCGAGAAGCTCAGAGCGGCTTCGACGCCTTTGAAAGCAGCGACTGTTTCATCCAACTCATGGTGCGGGGCGAGCGAGCCACAGATAAGCCTCGAAGCACCAGCGCCAGCGCCGTATTTTTCAACGGCTTTCAAAGCTGCCGCTTTCAGCAACGGATCATTGGCCAAGCCGAGATAATCGTTCGAGGAAAAGTTTAGGAACGGTTCGCCGTGGATTTGGATATGGGGCGTTTGGGCCGAATCGACACGTCGCAACTCACGATACAATCCATGCTCGCGTAGGCTGGTGAGATCCCAGTTCAATTCCTCATCAATCGGCTTCATCTCTCATGTCCACCGGTTGCCGTCTATTTCAGGTGCAGAGTATGAAATCATGACGACCTCACCAGTTGAGGCTTCAATATCCAATCCCCGTTAATCATCGATCCAGCCACATCACCTGTGTGATGTATCACCGCGGCGTAAAGGTCGTCGGATTCTTGGACGACAGGCACCGCGATGATATCCGCAAAAGCTCCTTCGGATAGTTCCCCGATGCTTCCCGACAGACCCAATGCGCGAGCGCCGTTCACGGTGGTCATCTGCAAGGCAGTTTCAGCCGACACATCCTTCGCGCTCACGAACGCACGCATTTCGGCAAACAAATCCAGTTCCACCGATTGGTGTCGATCTTGATGCACGCTCGCAAGACTATCGGTCCCGAGGCAAATGTTAACTCGGGCGTCGGCCAATTCTTGGCGTGGAAAAGGATCATGGCCGAAATAGGAGTGACTTCTCGGGCAGTGGACCACGCTCACCCCGTTATTGCCCAGCAGAGAGGCGTCCCCAGCTAGGAGATAATTCACGTGGATGGCCAGCAGGTTTGAACTCAGCAAACCGTGCCGCTCCAAGTGCTGAACCGGAGAACTGTGGCCGCAATCAGACATACTACGCTGACTTTTCAACCAGTTGAAGAGCGGCCCGCGCCGATGCATGAACATGTCAAATTCCGCACGCGATTCCGAAACATGAGTGCTGATGCGCCAGTTGCGATTCCGGGCTACCTCCGCGCTGAGTCGCAATAGTTCCGGCGGCGTTGAGTACGGCGCATGAGGGGAAAGACCGGGTGAGCCGGCGCTGCTCGGCAGAGATTCAATTCGATCCAAGGCCTCGTGCAAAATCTCCTCCGGAGCGCGGTGGCTCTTGACACCGGTCATTTCCAAAAAGGAAAAGATGCGCAGGGGAGTAGCGGTCCAAACCTCGGGCAGCAATTCGGGCACTGCCTCGATGTCCGCCACCGAAGTGACACCGGTTCTCAGGAGCATCTTTGCGCCGCGCAACCACGACTGAGCGTAATCCGAATAGCTCCACTGAGCTTTCAGCGCCAGCAGTTCCTTGATCCAATCGGGGAAAGATCGCGGGCGGGTGATTTGACCCGCCATGTCCGTGTAGTCCAAGTGGCAATGGGCGTTGATCAATCCAGGGAGAAGAACCATCTCCCCCAAATCCATCACTTCAGCCCGAGCATGCCTACTCAGATCTTTCCATGGCCCAACCGCGGCGATTCGGTTTCCTGAAACCAAAACAGCTCCGTTCTTGATCGGTGGCCGCGTCATCGAAAGGACGGCCCGAGCACGGAGGAGGACAGAGCCCATAGGCATGAGGCAACCGACAATCGGACGAGATTTAAGGGCGGCGGCCGGTAGCAGCTTGCCTAGCGCCTACAGTCTATCACGCTTAAATCCCGGCTTCCTGGCGCTTCCGTTTGGAACTGGAGGCTTCTGTATGCTTGCGCGCTTTGTATTTGCTATGCCGCTTGCGGATCTGCTGCTCAATTTTCTTAGACACCACATCAATCGCCGCATAGAGGTCACTCTCTGAGTCTTCAGCAAAGAGATCCGGACCCGGGACAGCTAATCGGATGGAGCACGAAAACGCGCGTTCGGTCACTTTGGTATGGTCATGCTCCAATGTCACACGCGCATTAATGGCAAATCGGTCGAAATGCTCCAGCTTATCGATTCGAGAAAGTATATGGTCTTCAATTGCTGCGGTCAGTGTCACGTTGTGCGTCGAAAGGATTAATTTCATAATTCTAACATGCTCTCGCTGATTTAAAAAATCCAGTTAAAGTGTCGCATAAAAGGGGTTATTTGCATGGCTGCCGACCGGCTCCTTCTCTCGGGACCGTTCCCCGCTGTTTTCAGTGGAATAGGTCCGCAGCAGATGAAGACCTTTTTTCCATCCCGCCGGGCTGACGGGAGTTTGGACCTATTGGCTGCCTTCGTCTCCCGGAGGGAGATTCGAGAATAGCCCGGCAGTTGACTGCCGGTTTCGAATTAGCGATTGCATAAGTCCCGCAGGGACGGCCGAATCCCCCCAATGTCCTACGTCAGTTCCTACTATCTGTTCAGGACAAAAGGATCGATCGAGAATAGTTCAGGCGTCCCTTCGGGACTTTGGGTATTTGCTACGCAATCCCACCCTTGAAAGGGTGGGCTATTCTCAAATCTCCCTCCGGGAGATAGGTGTGGGCTATTCTCGAATCTCCCATCCGGGAGATGTGAGTCGCAAACTTCATCGGCGACAACCAGCACACGGCGGGAAAATGTCCAAATTCTAGGCACCCCTCGGGATTGAGTCTTCCAGTCCAGACACGGAAATGGTTCCACTGAAAACAGCGGGGAACGCTCGGGATATCACACGTCCAGTTAACGGAGTAGGAGCTGCCGATGCTTCATGAATACGCGGCGCAAAGCGAGCGATGTTTCGTCCTGCAATGCCTGCAACTGCTGGTAGATGACCACGTTTTTGGAATTGGGCCGCGCGGTTTCCGCACGGTTCAACCGCACAAATTGGTCGGTGATGTCAGCGATGGAGATCGTTTCACCTGCTTGATGGCGCCAACACCAGAGGGCTTGCAATGCGGCACCGTAAGCGGCTCCCTCGCCCACTTTCAGCGTCACTACCTCCGCATTAAAAACATCCGCCATGATTTGCCGCCATACTTTTGACTTCGCGCCTCCGCCTGTTGCGCGAATCTGCGTTGGCTTCACTCCCATCCCGGCCAGGCGGCGCAAACCATAGTTCATTCCCAAAGTCACGCCCTCCATAGCCGACCGCGCGAAATGTTCCGCCGTGAACGTCTTCGGAGTGACACCCAGCAAAGTCCCCGTTCCTGCTGGAACATTCGGCGTCCGCTCCCCTTCCAAATAAGGTAAGAGAAGCAACCCTTCAGCACCGGGCTGAGCCTTGGCCACGGCTGCGTCGAAGCGCGCGTGGGTCCAATTAAATTCGCGGCGGATCATCTCTGTCGCCACAGTCACGTTCATCGTGCAGAGCAACGGAAGCCACCGATTTGTCGAGTCACAAAAAGCAGCAATCTCGCCCTTCGGATCCACGACCGGGCTCTCCGAACAAGCGTAAATGGTGCCGCTGGTACCAAAGCTGGCCGTGATGACTCCCGGCCGAGTATTTCCCGTCCCAATTGCGCCCATCATGTTATCCCCCCCGCCGGCGCTGACGACGACGTCGGTGCTTAGACCGAGACTCCGAGCGGTTGAGCTTTGCAAACAACCGGCTGGCTGATCACTCGAAATCAATGGGGGCAATTTGTCGAACAGATCGGGATCAATGGCGTTCACTGCGGCATCCGACCATTGACGCCTTCTGACATCGAGCAACGCAGTTCCGCTCGCGTCCCCATATTCCATGACGGCTCGGCCAGTCAGCCAGCAGTTCAAGTAATCATGCGGGAGTAGAACGGTCGCCAAGCGGCGATAATTCTTAGGCTCGTGCTTTTTCAGCCAAAGAATTTTGGAGGCCGTAAATCCAGGAAGCACTGCGTTGCCGACCGAACGAATAGCCGCCTTTATTCCGCCAAGCCGGTCGGTGATCTCGTCGCATTCCGCGGCGGTGGACGTATCACACCAGAGCTTGGCTGGGCGGATGACTTCTCCGTTTTTGTCCAGAGGAACGAATCCGTGTTGCTGACCGCTGACGCCGATCGCTTTGACTTCGGAAGACTTCGCTTTCGCCAATTTCAAAGCCTGGAGTATTGCTTTGGCAGCCGCGTCGCGCCACGTCACGGGATGCTGTTCTTTCGCGCCCGGCGGCAGGTTAGGAAGCAGCTCGTACGCTTGCGC
The DNA here is from genome assembly GCA_945861765.1 of Akkermansia muciniphila. Classification (GTDB taxonomy): domain Bacteria; phylum Verrucomicrobiota; class Verrucomicrobiia; order Limisphaerales; family SIBE01; genus SIBE01. Next base: position 7,127 of record CAMAWP010000060.1, read on the forward strand.
CGCGGAGGAAACGACCCTGCCGTTGCGCGCGTCCACCACCAGCACTTTGGTGGATTGAGTTCCGCTGTCGATGCCAATCAAAAGTGTTCTCATAAAGAGTGGGTTAAAGGGCGCCGAAGCTCCGGAATAAGTTACCTACCTCACTTGGAATCAGAGTCATTTCCTCCCGCGTGCGCAGATTCTTGAGCCTGACCAGCAGGTCTCCGGTAGGGGTGCGATCGAGCTTGAAGGTCGATATCGCCTTGGACTCGATCGCGCGCTTAAACTGCTTGTCCGAGCTCGCTGGAATGAAGGAATAGTCGAGGGCGAAACCGGCTTCTCGCAAGGTCTGGATAAGCTGCAAGGATGCTCCGCGCAAGGCTTCATCTTCAATCCGACAAAAGGCATGGAGCTTGGCATCAAATTGAGGGAGGAGATTCCGGTCTTTTAGCAATTCGAGCAAAACCACATCTCCCATCCCGAAACCGATGGCAGAAAGGTTCGCCTTTCCTCCCGAGATCAACTTCACCAGGTTGTCATAACGCCCACCACCCGCGATGGCGCGGAACTCCCCTTTTTTGTCGAAAGCCTCGAACACAATGCCTGTGTAGTAAGCCAGGCCGCGAATGACGTTGTAGTCCACTTTCACGAAATCCGCGAGCCCTCGATCCGAGAGATTTTGGACTACCGCGTTCAACTCCTGTGTGGGCGATCCAGCTTTGATAAAGTCCGTGACTTCCGTCAGAGAAAGACCGAGCGCGGCCAGCTTGATGCCACTTTGCTTGGGGTCTTCACGCTCCAATTTGTCCACTATTTGGTAGAACTCGAACGCTTTCGCGGAATCGGCGCAGCGCGCGCTAAAGAACTCCTGCCAGGCGTTGCGGCTGCTCAGACGAACGACGAAATCGTTTGCAGTCAACCCAAAGGCACGCAACACATCGATGAGGAGAGCGACCAATTCGGCATCCGCCGCAGGATCGGTCTCGCCCAGGATATCCGCATTCAGTTGGAAGTGTTCGCGCAAGCGCCCTTTTTGCTGGCGCTCGTAACGGAAGAGCTGCGGAAGGGCAAACCACTTGATCGGCTTTTTGTAGTTGCGCTCATGGGCCGCGACCAGCCGGGCTAGGGTCGGGGTCATCTCGGGGCGCAACGCGACATCGCGATTTCCCTTGTCCGTAAAATTGTAAAGCTGGCCGACGATCTCCTCGCCGCTCTTGGTCGTGTAGAGCTCGAGGGGTTCTATGGGCGGGCCGTCGTACTCGCGAAAAGCATAGCTGCGCGCCACGGCACGCCACTTTTCAAAAATATAATTGCGAGCATCGGCGCTCCAAACATCTTGATTGGGGAGAGGCTCGGGGTAAAAATCTCGGAAGCCAGGTAACCGTTCCATTCAATTTAAAACAAAAAAAGCGCTCGATGAAAACAAGAGCGCTGAGAACTAGTCCATTAAGGCTGGGTTCGCTGGCCTTCTTCTTTCGGAGTGAGCATGAGCACGGTCTCGCGCATCTCTTTGCCTGGCTTGAATTTCACCACCGCTCGTGGAGGGATACGAACATCGGCCGCCGGAGAATTCGGATTTCTGCCGACACGCGCTTTGCGGATTTTCACCTCGAACACGCCGAAGTTGCGTAACTCCACCTTGGTCCCCTTTGCGACGGCTCCGGCAATGTAATCCAAGGTTTTCTGGATGACAGTGAGGACGTCTTGCTGAACCAGGCCAGTTTCCTCGCTGATTCGAACTACCAAGTCACGCTTCGTCATAAGTTTGTTGAGTCTGGTTTTGAAATATAAGAGCTTGGGTCTAAGCTATTACCGCTTTATATCTCCCGTTCGAGGACAGGTCAAGCCGGGAATCCAAACTCCGGATCAGCTCTCGATCACATTAATCTCGACCGGTTCGACACTGACTCCCATGCCCTCCAGCCATTTGATTGCGTCTTTGATAACAGCCCGCTGTCCCTCGATCTCCAAACAGACAATTCCAATCTCGTCGGTGACGCTGGCTTGGCGTACGTTGGTCACGAGCTTAAACTTGTCTCCAAGTTGCCAGATCAAGGGCGTGGTGATGAGCTTTGGGGGGTACATCAACCACAAACGCGTGGTCTGAATTTGCGTGGGGTGTGTGCCCGAAGCTGCTTTGGTATGGGTTTGCTTTTGCGCCATGATGAGTTCCTATCCCCCGGCAATCGCGGGAATGATGCTGATCTCATCGCCGCTTTTGATCGGAGTCTGCTGGTTTTGCAAGAATCGTATATCCTCTTCATTAACGTAAACATTGACGAACCGCCGGACCGCCCCGCTTTCATCGAGCAGCCGTTCTTTGATTCCTGGATAACGCGATTGCAACTCCGTCATCACCGCTTCGACGGTGGTGCCGGAGACCTCGACGATCTCTTCATTGTTCGTGAGTTTACGGAGTGGAGTTGGGATTCTTACTGTGGCAGACATATGCAAAACTAGCAGTTAACTTTGTTTTCCAGATCCAAAAGCGCTTCAAACTCACGCAGGCTGGGCTTGATTTCATGCGTTCTCCCGGCGGAGCCAGCGACGGCATCGAGCGTCTTTAAACCATTACCCGTGATGCAAAGAACCGCAGAATCATTGGCGGGAATCTTGCCGCTGGCAATTAGTTTTTTGGCGACCCCCACCGTCACTCCACCCGCCGTTTCCGCAAAGATCCCCTCGCATTCCGCGAGCCATTTGATGCCTTCACGAATCTCATCATCGGTGACATCCTCGCACGAGCCATTCGTATCCTTCATCACGCGCAACGCATAAAATCCATCGGCGGGAGTGCCTATGGCTAGGGACTTCGCAATAGTGTTCGGCTTAACCGGCTTGAAAAAGTCGAGACCTGCTTTCTGAGCCGTTGAAATCGGCGCGCAACCTGTGGCTTGGGCGCCATGCACCTTATATTTCACCTCGGACGCAAGGCCGAGTTTGATGAATTCCTGATAGCTCTTATGGATTTTTGTGAGCAGTGATCCCGAGGCCATGCAAACCACGGTATGCTGAGGAATCACCCAGTCCAACTGCTCGATGATCTCGAAGCCCATGCTCTTCGAACCCTCGGCGTAATAGGGGCGCATATTCACGTTCACAAAGGCCCATCCAAATTTCCCAGCAATCTCCGCGCAAAGCCTGTTGACCTCGTCGTAATGGCCTTTGATCCCAATCACATTGGCGCCATAAACCAAGGAGTTGATAATCTTCCCCACCTCTAAATCGGCTGGAATAAAGACATAGGATTTCAAACCGACGGCTGCCGCGTTGGCTGCCACCGAGTTGGCTAGATTGCCTGTGGAGGCACACGCCACGGTCGTAAAGCCAAGCTCGCGCGCCCGGCTCAAGGCAACGCTTACCACCCGATCTTTGAAGGAGAGAGTTGGATAATTAACCGTATCGTTCTTGATCCATAGCTCGCGAATGCCGAGCCGGCGAGCCAGGCGATCTGCTTTCACCAGGGGCGTATATCCCACCTGAAACCCGACGGTAGGCTTACCCGCGATCGGAAGCAGCTCGCGATAGCGCCACATGGTTTGAGGTCGGGAAAGGATCGCCGCTTTCGTCATGGTCTGTTTGATCCTCTCGTAATCATAGACCACTTCAAGCGGGCCGAAATCGAACTCACAGACGTGGGTTGCGGCGAGCGGGTATTCCCGACCGCACTCGCGGCACTTGAGCGCCTTCATGAAATTTTCATTCTTATCCATAACGTTCCGTTTCTCTTTCATGGGGCAATAAAAAACCCCTTCTCAATCGGATGAGAAGAGGTTGAAAGTCTGCGCGCTCTTCTCATCTTCCCCAAGCCATATTGACTCGAGCTGGAATTGGCACCTGGTCACTGAAGGTCGCGCCTCAGCCGGTTGCCGTGGTATCATAGGGCCAGACCCTTCACCACTCTGAATGAGACCGTTCTATCAACGGATGCGGATACCATGATTTATTCACTTTAGTGTGTCAAATAATTTTTCCTTTCCGTCTCGTGTCTGCCTTGGTTTTGCCGCGGAACGTTGGCTGTCTTTCTCTCAGAACAAGGCTCAGCGCTGAAACGCTGTAATGAAAAATAGGAGCTTATTCCAACTTGAAAGCAGTTTAGAATGAAGACTTAGCCGCCCGCATGGCTTCAGCTCCGAACCAAGAAGGCCTGAGTAGCGGCTTTATCGCCAGCCGTTTTTCATTGATTCACTTGCTTAGCGTAGTCAGCAGCAGAAAGCATATTATTCAACTCGGACGACTGGCTGACGCGGATCTTGTAAAACCAGCCTGCCTCGTAAGGATCTGAGTTGGCCAAACCAGGATCATCGACGACCCCCTGGTTGATCTCCACGACGCTGCCGCTGAGGGGCGAATAAATATCACTGGCCGTTTTGACCGACTCGACTACAGCGCAAGCTTCCCCTGATTTCACTTGGCGACCCTTGGCTGGGAGTTCCACAAAAACCACATCGGTGAGTTCATGCTGAGCGTGATCAGTGATTCCGACAGTCGCAATGTCGCCGGCCATCCGCACCCACTCGTGAGTCTTGGCGTATTTCAGATCAGGAGGAACTTTGGTCATAATATTATGGGTCAGCTCGCTGTGGTTTAACGAGCGAGAGGCATTTCGTCAAATCGGTTTCTTGTAAATCGGTTTGGAAACAATGATGGCGGGAGAACATTTACCTCGGATCTCAATCTGAATGCTGATGCCGGGTTTCGCAAATTCAGGAGGCACGTAACCTAGACCTATCCCGATCCCAAGCGAAGGACTCTGGGTGCCGCTGACCACCTCTCCTATTTTCCGATCATTGATGCAAATCGGATAGTGAGGACGGGGCGGAGCCGACTTGTCCGTCATTTTAAAAGCCACGCACTTCTTCAGAACCCCGTTAGCTTTTTGCTCAACCAACACCGAACGGCCAATGAACTCAGCCTTTTCCCAACCGACAAAATATCCCAGTCCCGCTTCGACAGGAGTCGTGTTCTCGTCCAGCTCGTGTCCGTAGAGAGGATAGCAGACCTCGGTGCGCAATGTATCGCGAGCGCCAAGGCCCGCCGGCTTGAGTCCATGAGGCTTGCCCAACTCCAACACATGATCCCAGACGCTCTCAATGATGGCCGCCGGAGCCACGACTTCGAAACCGTCCTCCCCAGTATAACCGGTGCGCGATATCCAAATCGGATGCCCGTTCCAGTCCACTTTCGCGATCTGATTTTTCTTCAAGTCGGTGAGGTTTCTCACGGCTGTTCCTCCACTTGAATCGCCAGGGAAGCAAGCGTCAATAAGCCCGGCGACCTTGGGACCTTGCACCGCGAAGGCCCCTGATTCCTCCGAAACATTCTTCAAGCTGGTGGCATCAGTCGAAGCAAATGCACGAAACTGCGTTTCCAGCCAAGCCACGTCAGGTTCGGTTCGTGAGGCGTTAACGATGAGTAGGAAGGTCTGTTCATCCAGACGATAGACGTAGAGATCATCGATGACCCCGCCGCGTTCATTGCACATCAGTGTGTATTGGCCCTGGCCTATGGCGAGCTTGGTCGCATCGTTGGTCAAAACGTAATTCAGAAAGCGGAGAGCGGACGGCCCGGAAACCAGAACCTCACCCATGTGCGAAATATCAAATAGCCCAGCGGCAGCTCGCACGGATTGGTGCTCGTCCATGATGCTGGTGTATTGGACGGGCATTTCCCATCCGCCAAACTCAACAAGTCGCGCACCCAACTTTTTATGGGCCTCAAAGAGCGGTGTTCTTTTTAGCATAGGCATCAGTCTATGAGCCGAAACAAAATTGAAAATCCAAATTGCTTCAGCCAACGCGGACTCTCCCCGGCCCGCGAGCAAGCCGCGACAAGCTGTGACAGCGCTATCCCCATTTCTCAGTCTTCATCTGATCCTTGGGAACCTTGAGTTCGCGCACCACCAAATCCTCCGCGAACCCCACCAACTCATTCGGACCGCAGGCGTAAAAAACCGTATTCGGCAAATCGTGAATGTGTTCTTTGACCCACGCGGCATTGATTCGCCCTCGACGGCCAGTCCACGGATCGGCTTCGTGCAAGCGGGTGCAAGTCACATAAAAATCAAAGTGCGGATTATCCATTTCCAACTGATGAAATTCCTCGCTGAAGATAATATCGTTCGTCGTCCGCGCACTGTAGAGGATCGTGATTTTTGTTTCCAATTCACGGCGTGTCGCCTCTCGGCCAAACGCCCGAAACGGCGTCACTCCGGATCCACCCGCGATACAAATCAGATGTTTGTTGGGCTCATACACTGGAAGGAACCTTCCTGTCGGCGGGATCACCCCTAGCTTATCGCCCGGCTTGGCCCAGTCCACGATGCGAGTTCCCATCTTGCCATCGCGTTTCACTGTCACTTCGTAAACCCCGCGATCGAGAGCGCACGAGGAGAGAGAGTACGCTCGTTTATACGTCGGCGTATCCGGCCAATACAGTGTGATGAACTGGCCCGTTTTGAAATCCACATCGTAGCCGGCCGGCCATTTCAACCGGATCGTCTTCGTGTCCGGTAGTTCCATCGTAACTCCGTCGATCGCCATTTCCACAATTTGTTTCGCCATAGAGTACTCTACTGCAAGAAGCTCGATAACATAGGGAAAGCCCAAGAGTTGTAAAGAGTCCGGGTGGAACAGCAGCGTTCTTTCCATGAACCTGTGTGGGGTGAGACTCTCTCCGAGCTGTAGTCTCCGAGCCGGAAGCCGTCGAACCCTGACATTTTTGCCGATTAGAATATCAGGACTCGACGGAGTCTCGCCCCACCAGTGGATGGGTTCAGGGCTTCGATTCACGTCCAATTTTTGGAGGTTTTCCCTTTCCATGAACCCACCCCCAGCCCCTCCGAGGAGGGGAGCTTCGTCGTCCGCGCCGGTTGCAGGTTCCCCTCCTGGGAGGGGTGAAGGGGTGGGTTCATGGCACCGATTCGCGTCCAGCTTTTGGCGGTGTTCCCTGCCCATGAACCTCCCTAGTTCATGGGCGCAATACGCGAACAAAATCGCTGTGGAACGGCACGGCGGCGTCGTCCTCGACAGTGCTGTTGCGAAGCGGCCTTCGGTGCTTCGTCAGGTGAACGACGAAAATCAAACGACGTGCATGGCCGACCTTAGAGTTTCAGCCGCGCAGCCACTTCTTGCGCGAGCACTTCATAAGCCGCTGAGCCGGCACTGTATTTGTCGTAGTACAGGATCGGCTTGCCAAAGCTGGGGGCTTCGGCGAGCCGGGTCGTCCTTGGAATTACCGTATCGAATACGAGGTCGCCAAAGTGCTGGCGGACCTCACCCACGACTTGTTGCGAGAGCTTGGTTCGTCCGTCAAACATCGTCATCACCACGCCGAGTATTTCCAGACGTGGATTAACTCCCGTGTCGCGAAGCTGGTTCAGAACTCGCGTGATCATCGAGATTCCCTCCAAGGCGTAATACTCCGATTGCAATGGAATCAAGACCCGATCCGCCGCCGCAAATACGTTCAGGGTGAGAATGCCGAGAGAAGGGGGACAATCGATGAGGATTACATCGAACCGCCGCGTCTCGCAGATCGGCTGCAGAGCGTGCTTCAACCTGAGAAGATGATTGTCGAGCCGGGAGAGCTCAATCTCCGCGCCGCACATATCAGGTTCGCTCGGGATGACTTCAAGGCGCTCGAAAGCCGTGGATTGAATCTTATTGATCAGAGCCTCTTCACCTAGGAGAGCGCGATAGGCGCTGGCACCCTCGACCTTTTCCAAGCCGACGCCACTCGTCGCATTGGCCTGTGGATCGAGATCGAACAGCAGAACCCGCTTCCCCAGCGCAGCCAAACAGGCCGAAAGATTGACTGAGGTCGTGGTCTTACCCACTCCTCCCTTTTGATTGGCAACAGCAATGACGGCGGTCAGCACGCCGGAGATTTAATGAGACCTAGTAAATAAGTTCAAGGTTTTCAATTCCGAAGGCGTCAAAGCGCGGGCAAGTCGTTCTCATTTTTTGCAGGTTCTCATTTTTTGCCTTGATCCTAACAGAAAGCGATGATAAGAGTCCCTTGTTCCAGGATAAAATAGGCCTTAACTCCACAGCTATTGCCATGAGGAGCCATCTCGATTGCATCACCGACTGGATATCGTTGGCGAAAAAGGCGCGTTATCGCGCCGATGAACTGGCTCGATTAAACGACGTTTCACAGCGCCAATTGCAGCGGTATTTCGCGGACTGCTTTGGGAAAGCCCCGCAGAGCTGGTTGGACGACCTTCGTTTGATAAAAGCTGTTCACCTGTTAACAAATGGAACTTACGTCAAAGAGGCAGCAGCGCAGTTGAATTTTCGAGACGTCCCGCATTTTTCCAATCGCTTCAAGCAGTATTATGGCTGCAGCCCTTCCCGGTTCATCTCGATCTACGTGCAACGGCAAGCAAAGCGACGGAAGCAGTTTGAGATGTGGTGTCCCGGCGAAGAAGTTCCATCCCGATGGCTCGCCGACCCTTGCTTAACTAAGTCTTTGGAAATTCTCCTGACTCAAACCCGTGGGCACGGGGACGGTTCCACTACCGGCTGAAGTCACGGGAGAATGTTCCCTGAGCGCGGCTCGCGACCACCTCACTACCCGGCAGCGTCCTTCGATCTCGGTGGCTGTATCAACTCGATTTCATAACCTTCCGGCGCGTCCACAAAAGCGAATCCGCTTCCATTCTCACGGATGTGAGGGCCGTCGGAATATTGATAACCGAGCGAGGCAAGGTGTTTTCCGAACTCCACCAAACTTTCCACTTCAAACGCCAGGTGGGTTAAGTCGGACTGAACCAGGACCGGCCCGCTGTCGGGGAAATAGCAGAGCTCAATCAACTCGTCGCTCTCGATCGCTTTCAGAAAAACTAACTCAGAACCGCGGGGCGACTTATGTCGGCGCGTTTCCTGCAACCCTAGCGCGTCACGATAAAATTTGACCGTCCTCTCCAGATCATTCACGCGATATCGAGTGTGCAATAACTTTTTGACCATGTTCATCCGATGAGAATAGCCCGGCGTTTGGACAACACAATCGCGGAATCAACTGTCGTGGAATCAACTTGATGGAGATTCCCTCCGGAATATACTTGTGCCGTGAGTTCTCGAGGAACGTGGATTTTTCTGTGCTTGTTATTCATCGCCGGACCAACCTCCATTCAGGCGCAAATCGACCCGGAAAAGCGACGCTTGATTCAACTCGGCTACAACCAACCTTTGCAGGGCCGTGGTCCGATTGCCGCTTACGGATTCTTCTATTATAACAAACCTCACTTTCTCACCACCAATCTGACTCTGCGTCTGGCCATCGCGCCAGTCTATCTCGATTCCGAATTCGGTTTCACGGGCTTGTTGGGACCCAATACTGATTTGGGGGTTGGTTTGGCTGGAGGCGGTTTTGGTGATACGTACTCCGAAATCCGCCAAGGCCAGTATCGTCAATCGGAATCGTTCACTGGCCACGGTGGGGAGTTTTCATCGAGCATTTATCATCGGATTAACCCTGATCAAACGGTCCCGCTATCGGCGATTTTTCGAGGCAGTGTGCACCAGTCCTACTATCGAGAGGATCGTGACACGGACGATCATTTTGAGCTTCCAGGCAATCGGACCTCTTTCAATGTTCGGACAGGTCTTCGTCTCGGCGGACTCGAGCCCAGCTTAACTGAACCTTTGGCTCTGGAACTCTCCGCCTGGCATCAGACCCAGTTCCGGGATGAATCCGGTCCTTATGGGTTGGCAGGAGATCGCACTGTCGAAGCGCAATCTCACTTGTTCTGGAGTCGCGCTTTATTGAAGTACACGTTTGATCAAACCGAGCAATTGATCGAGTTCAGCGTGACCGGAGGGACTAGTCTGGACGCTGATCGATTTAGTTCGTATCGCCTCGGCGGCATTCTCCCTTTTGTCGCAGAGTTTCCCCTCAATATCCCAGGCTACTACTTTCAGGAAATCTCCGCAAAACGCTTTGCCCTTTTGAATGGCGAATATTCGTTCCCGATTGCCCCTTCCAAGAATTGGAGGCTAGCAGCCTATGCGGCTACGGGTCCTGTGGAATATGTCAAAGGCTTGGAGCAGCCAGGCAAGTGGCATTCGGGCTTGGGCGGAGGCATCACTTTCATTTCACCTTCCGGCTCCTGGCTTGCGACTCTCGTTTATGGCCACGGATTCGATGCTATCCGAAGCCAGGGGCGAGGCGCTGACCAAGTAGGGCTCCTCTTCCAATATGATTTCGAAGCGAAGCGGCGGGGCAAAACTCGATTTTTCATGCCCGGTGCAGATCCCTACCGATCGCGGGCAGGCGAACGAATATTCCGTTGATCCGCTCAGCCACGATCTCGTGTTGCAGAAGGGCCTGTCTTGCGAACAACGCACATGAGCTACCTCGGCCCCAGAATAAGGGAAGATGAAATTCTCTTCTACCGTCGGCGCAACTCGCCGTGGAATTTCCCACGACACCTCTGATAAAAAACTCGTCGCCGGGCGGGCTATGACCTAAAGTGGGCTCACAGACGATGAAAACAATTCTTGCGGCCCGCCGCCAATTTGCCAGTGACAACAACGCTGGAATCTGTCCTGAAGCCTGGCGCGCACTCGATGAGGCAAATCAGGGACATGCTCGAGGCTATGGTGATGATCTCTGGACAGAGAAAGCCGCCGACCTCATCCGGGAAATCTTTCAGACAGATTGCGAAGTTTTTTTTGTCTTCAACGGCACGGCAGCCAATTCGCTCGCCCTGGCCTCGCTTTGCCAGTCTTACCACAGCATCCTTTGCCACGAAATCGCCCATGTCGAAACCGATGAATGCGGAGCGCCTGAATTTTTTTCCAACGGCACAAAAGTCCTCCTTCTCACCGGTGAAAACGGCAAGATCGATCCGGCGGGCATTGAACGGATGGTGAAACGGCGGACGGATATTCATTTCCCAAAGCCCCGAGTCATCAGCGTCACGCAGGCGACGGAGGTTGGGATGGTCTATTCTATCGATGAGTTGAAAGCGATAGGCGAAGCCGCAAAAGAGTTCGGGCTGAAGCTCCACATGGACGGTGCGCGCTTCGCCAATGCGGTCGCATCCCTGCAGGTCGCACCCAGCGAGATCACCTGGAAGGCCGGCGTTGATGTTCTCTGTTTCGGGGGCACAAAAAATGGAACTCACGTGGGCGAAGCCGTCGTATTTTTTAACCGCGCTTTGGCGAACGAGTTCGACTACCGCTGCAAGCAAGCGGGGCAGCTAGCCTCGAAAATGCGGTTTCTGTCGGCACCGTGGGTTGGCATGCTGCAGGACGGCGCGTGGCTTAGCCATGCGCGTCACGCCAATGCTATGGCCGAAGAACTGTTCGACCAATTGAAAGCCTTGCCTGGGATCCGAATTCTGTTCCCGCGCCAAGCGAACGCTGTCTTCGCGGAACTGCCAGAGCATGTGATTGCCGGATTGCGAGATCGGGGTTGGATGTTTTACACCTTCATCGGAAAGGGCGGCTGTCGCTTCATGTGCTCCTGGGACACGACAAAGGAGGATATCAACGCCTTTGTCGCGGATTTGAAGTCGTTCCTGCCAACCCCATTTCCCAAGACCTCGTAGCCGCCCACAAGGACCGCTCCGATCAACTGAGGGTTGACCTTCCGAGCGGGAATGTTCCGGCGCTCGATAAAACTTCGGGGGAAATCGGTTGATTCCAATTCGCTTTCAAGAAAGAACCAGCGAGTTAGGCCAAGGTTCAAACCGAATTCGAATTACCCACCGACTTCTGCTTTGGCCTCCGCAGCGAGCGCCGTACTCAAATAGCGTTCACCAGTGGAGCAAGCGATCGTTACGATCATTTTACCTTTATTCTCGGGCCGCCTGGCGACTTCAATTGCTGCCACAACATTGGCACCGGAAGAAATTCCGACGAGGAGTCCTTCTTCCTTGGCCAGTCGGCGAGCCATCGCGAAGGCGTCATCATTGGTCACCTGAATACATTCGGTAATCTGGGGATTGCCTTTCTCGTCTTTGAGGCGGAGGTTTTTTGGAACGAAACCGGCACCGGTCCCTTGAATCTTGTGCGGACCTGGCTTGAGCGGTTGACCGGCCAGCGTTTGGGAAATGACCGGCGAATCTTTCGGCTCAACGGCAATCGCTTGAAAGGAAGGTTTGCGCGGCTTAATCACCTCACAGCAACCCGTGATGGTTCCGCCCGTCCCCACCGCTGCGACAAGAATATCCAACTTTCCCTCGGTGTCTTCCCACAATTCTTCAGCCGTCGTTTTTCGATGAACTTCAGGGTTGGCAGGATTTTCGAACTGCTGCGGGATCCACGCATTCGGGGTTTCTTTGGCGAGTTGCTCGGCTCTGGAAATCGCGCCTCGCATACCTTCGCTGCCCGGAGTAAGCACCAGCTTCGCACCCAACATCGCGAGCAGCGTGCGCCGCTCGAGAGACATGGTTTCAGGCATTGTCAGGATCAACCGATACCCCTTGGCAGCGGCTACAAACGCCAAGGCGATTCCAGTGTTACCACTCGTCGGTTCGATGATGACAGTCTCTTTGCTGATAATCCCCTGGCGCTCCGCCTCTTCAATCATGGCCACGCCAATACGATCCTTAACACTGCCGAGAGGGTTAAAAAACTCGCACTTCAGTAAAATTGTGGCCGGCACTCCGGCAGTCACCCGATTCAGTCGGACGAGCGGCGTGCGACCGACAGTTTCTAAAATATTGTTGTAAATACGGCCCATAAGGAACCTTGTAAGTTAGGTGTATTGGATCAAGATGCGGCAAGATTTTGTTCAATTGGACCTTGAGATCAAGTCTTTTCTCGAAACCAAAATCTCCGCGCCACGTCCCAACGCGCCTCAGCAAAATCCCCGCGCCTCGAAACGCGCGGGAGATCAGACCACAAAAAAGGCCGCCCAGAAGGCGGCTTGCGAACATAGCGGACTGCGTCAGGCTTTGGCCGGTTTGACTTTTGCTAGTTCTTTTTTCCGTTTGACGTAAGCGACGCGACGTTTGCGTTTCTCTACTTTATTACTTTGTTTGCCCATAACTATCTTTACTTTGCCATCACAATTCAGTTGTTTAACCAAAATATGATGCTGCTTCGCTCTCGTTCATTCAATATCTATTTCCTCTGGCTATTAGCGGGGCTTTTGACGGGCTGCAAAACCACCGGGGAAAAAAAGAAAAGTAAAGACGCCTCAACCATCCGCCTGCACCTTGAGGTCAATGCAGACGGAACACCGCACAGCGGCGGCGTCCCTATCTATCGACAGCAGCCGATCATGGTCAACGTGAACCGAGAACCCTTCTTGACTGAAGGCGATCTCCAGGAAGCATCAGTCGTCGAAGCCCTGGGTGGGTTCGCCATCAAACTTCAATTCAATCGCCACGGGTCGCTCGTCCTGGACGGCACCACAACTTCCTATAAAGGTCGGCGGATCGGCATTCAAAGCCAGTTTACTGAATCGAGATGGCTGGCCGCCCCTCTGATCAGTCAACGACTCAGTAACGGCGTGCTCGTCTTTACCCCGGATGCCACTCGCGAGGAAGCAGAGCGAATCGTGCGCGGCTTAAACAACTTGACGGCCGCAGTAAAAAAGCGGTCTCGACTTTAATCACTCCTGATTTCATGTTTCTAGTGAAGCGTCTGCTGGTGCTCTCTGCCTGGAGCGTCCTTGTGCTCGTCACACGACAAGCCGCCGCTCAACCTTTTCACTTTCCAACATCCAATCACGCTCTGCTCGACCCGGACGGTGGAGATAGGTTTTTCGCGGGGACTGTCGGCAGGTCCTGGACCAGCGGAATGTTCGGTTGTGTTCGCACCGATGGCCGGCAAATCCACGAGGGGATCGATATCAAATGCGTCCGTCGGGATCAGCACGGCGAGCCAATCGACGATATCAAAGCAACAGCCGATGGAAGTGTCGTTTACTTCAACACCAAGCCCGCGCTCTCGAACTACGGCAAATATCTCATTCTCCAGCATCGCATCGATGGATTGGATATTTATTCGTGTTATGCCCATTTGAAAGAAATCAGCCCAACGATCACCAACGGCAAGCGTGTGAAGGCGGGCGAGACAATCGGTATCATGGGCCGTACCGCCAACACCCGGGAAGGTATCTCCAAAGAACGCGCCCACGTCCACTTCGAATTGAATCTCCTTGTGAACGAGCATTTCCCTGCTTGGTATGAAAAGACCTATCCCAATCAACGAAATGATCACGCTGAATGGAATGGACAAAACCTCATCGGCATCGACCCCAGGTTGATATTGCTCGCTCAGGCGCAGCCGGGTAACGCGTTCAGTTTGCTCCATTTTATTCGAGATCAGACTGAGCTTTGCCGAGTTATGGTTCTCGACACACATTTCCCCTGGCTAAGACGCTATGCGCGGCTGATCAAACGCAATCCGCTAGCCGAGCGCGAAGGCGTGGCCGGATATGAAATCGCCCTCAATTACAACGGCCTTCCATTTAAATTAACGCCGCGCGCGCCCAGCGAAGTCCACGGGCAACTTAAAGTTCAACTCCTCTCCGTCAATGAAGAGGAATTGCGCAAGCATCCATGTCGTCATCTTGTGACTCGGCGGGGTGACCAATGGGAGCTTGCTGCCGCAGGACGAAGACTGGTCGAATTAATTGTTTTCTAGAGGCGCTGCCGGATTTCTGTCGCGAGCCAGGCCATGGCGGAGCGCCATGATAAAATGAAAATTGCTGACCGCCGCTAATTCCCTCTTGCGCTTCCTCAATTGGGCCGCTATTTGTCTGCGGCTAAATTTATGAACTATAGCATTTCACGACGGGCAGCTGCGCTTTCACCTTCACTCACCTTGGCGATTGACGCCAAGGCGAAACAGATGAAGGCCGATGGATTGGATGTGGTCGGCTTCGGCGCCGGAGAACCGGACTTCGATACTCCTCAGCACATCAAGGACGCAGCCGCAAAAGCCCTCGCCGATGGCTTCACCAAGTACACGCCGAGCAGCGGCATCCCTGAACTTCGACAAGCGATCGCCGACAAATTTAAGCGCGAGAATGGCCTCATCTATAAACCAAGCCAGATCATCGTCTCGTGCGGCGGCAAGCACTCTTGCTACAACATTATTATCGCCACCTGCCAGGAAGGGGACGAGGTCATCATTCCTTCGCCGTACTGGTTGAGCTATCCGGAAATGGTCAAGCTCGCGAGCGCGACCCCGGTCATTTTGCCAACCACGGACAAAACCGAATTCAAAGTGACGCCCGATCAACTGCGGAAGGCCATCACGCCCCGCACGCGGCTCTTCATTTTGAACTCACCGAGCAATCCCACAGGCAGCGTTTACTCACCGGATGAAATCAAGGCGCTCGGCGATCTGTGTGTCGAGAAGGGCGTGCTCATCATGAGCGACGAGATCTACGAACACCTGCTCTACGACGGCACGGTCCACAAGAGTGTCGCCAGCCTGTCGCAAGCCCATTTTGAGCATACGATCGTGGTGCATGGCTTTGCGAAAGCATGGAGCATGACGGGCTGGCGCCTTGGGTTCCTCGCTGCGCCCGAGCCGATCGCCAAGGCCATCGACGCGATTCAAAGTCACAGCACGAGCAACCCGACCTCCTTTGCTCAGAAGGGCGCCGTCGCCGCCCTCACGGGGTCTCAAGATCATCTCAAGAGCTGGCTGGCAGAATACGACAAGCGCCGCACCTTCGCCTGGAAAAAGCTCAACAGTATTTCCGGAATCACCTGCGTGAATTCGAAAGGCGCATTCTATCTCTTCCCAAACATCTCTAAGCTCGGGCTCAACTCCACTGAGTTTTGCGCCAAGCTTTTGGAAAAAGAACAAGTCGCGGCAGTGCCGGGCGTCGCATTCGGGGCAGATGAATACATTCGGATCAGCTATGCGACCGGCATGGCCAACATCGAGAAGGGCCTCGACCGACTCGACCGCTTCTGCAAGAGCCTCGCCCCATAGCGCGGCATCCCGCGAAAATCATTGTCTTCGTCAGAGCCGACCGATTCTAGATTCTGAGATCCTGATCCGGTACGGATGCCTCTTGAGTGTATGGAATTGTCTTGAGCTCCCTTTCCCCTCACCCTGGCCCTCTCCCCGGGGAGGGAATCACCCATGCGGCTTGGGAGAACCCCGCCCCGTTCATGCTCTGCCAATGCGGAAAACGATTCTCCCTCTCCTCTGGGGAGAGGGCCGGGGTGAGGGGAAAAGCCGTGTGAGTTGATTCTGGTTGGACCACGACAATCAGCTTGCCGATAATTGCTTAGAAAAAAAGAGCATAACCAGAATCGGCCCATGGACGCGTTTTAAGCCCCGAAAAGCGAGCCGATTCCTTGTGAACATTCAAACCGAGGTGTCATACTTTCTTCGTGGGCGTTTGCTTTCGTATTTTGTTTCTGACCGGCACCGATCACTCAGCGCCTGAACCGTCGTGCCAGGTAACGTGTAAGCCGCGACGGCCGCAAACGAATTCGAAGGAGCGATTGTGCCAAACGCGCCGCCGCTCCCCACGGTCGGAGATGCCAGGAAGGTGAACGCCGTTCCGTCGGCAGCTAATGGACTGCCATGACATAAGTGTCTCTTTTATCACCTGCCACGCCGACGGGTTCGCAGCAGCGTCCTTAATCAGCTCAGCGAATGGGCGTGCTGCCCTTGCGGCTTTTGTGGCTTTTCCAGGTTCCCCGCTGTTTTCAATGGAATAGGCCCACAGCGGATGAAGACCTTTTTTCATCCCGCCGGGCTGACTAGAGTTTGGACCTATTGGCTGCCTTCGTCTCCCGGAGGGAGATTCGAGAGTAGCCCGGCAGTTGACTGCCGGGTTCGCATGAGCGATTGCATAAGTCCCGAAGGGACGGCCGAATCCCCCAATGTCCTACGTCAGCTCCTACTGTCTGTTCAGGACAAAGGATCGCCCGGGAATAGTTCAACCGTCCCTTCGGGACTTTGGCTATTTTCAACCTAATCCCACCCTTGAAAGGGTGGGCTACTCTCGAATCTCCCTCCGG
>CAMAWP010000061.1 GCA_945861765.1 Akkermansia muciniphila
AGCGCATTCAGAACAGAGGATTGTTCGCGCTTGGGCAGGCAAAAGAGTGCTGACATCCCGTGAGTAAAATAGAGTCAGCGGAAAATGTCCGATTAATTCGCTCTCTTTATATCCTGGTTGACCTAATTGCATTTCTTGAAACCGCCCTGAAAAAGATGTGATAAATGAACAGCTCCAGGAGAGATCGACCGTTAACCAATTTTTTGATCCTTTTCGAGAAGGGATTTCGCATTGTTAGGGGAACGGACCCGTATTGTTACGGACAGGTTACATAATGGTTTCAGAATCTGGATACGACAATTGCCGCGAAGAGCCACTCTACAGCGATCGAAGCGACATCGATGACGACCTGCCCGCCGCTTCGGCGTCTGTCGCGGTTCTCGGTCTGAAATCTCACCGATCCGGGAACATCTCCCGAGATGTGGTGGCTGACCAGAGCTGCGCAACTGGCCGTTTTATCGACGCGTCCCTTCCCCCTATGAACGAATCTGCCCGCCGAGAAATCGTCCTTTCGCCATCGATAGATCCGCAGCGAATTCGCGAGCCCGCCAGGGAGCTGAAGTTTCTCGTGCCGCGGGCGGCGGCGGCTGACCTGCATCGATGGGCCTGCGGGCACCTGGCGACGGACGCGTATGCCGACCCCGATCGAGGGAACGCTTACACGATCACGAGTCTTTACTACGACACCCCTGCCTTTCAGGTTTTCCACCGCGTTGGTTCCTTCGGGCGCAGCAAGTACCGCATTCGCCGTTACGATGATCACGAAAGCATCTTTTTCGAACGTAAGCTGAAGACGAACGGCCGAGTGAGCAAACGGCGCACCTCGGCCACGGTCCAGGATCTGGATCGGCTGACCGAGGGTGATCCGTATCGCGGTTGGCCTGGCTATTGGTATCACCGGCGCCTGCTCGCCAGGAGATTGCGGCCGGTGTGTCAAATCCGATATCGTCGAGCCGCCTGGGTCGCGGCGACTCCCGAAGGTCCGATTCGCCTAACACTCGATGACAATCTGCGGGCGCTGGCCATCTCGGATGCAGTGTTTGATGATTCATCGGATGGCGTGCCGCTGTTGGCCGAACAGTTCGTCCTGGAACTGAAATACCGAAACGAACCTCCCGCATTATTCAAACAGATGATTCATGAGTTCGCCTTGGATACGGAACCCGTTTCCAAATATCGCCTCGCGGCTTCCATGCTCGGCTTGGTGCCGAAATGCGAAACGCACGCTGACTCCATCCCCATGTCCTCAACCATACTGACCGAAAAGGCCGCGGCTCCGTACCTATGTTAGATTGGCTGAAAACTCAATGGAGCGAAGACCCCCAGCTTCCGTTTGGAACACTCGCTTTGCGCATGACAGCCGCATGGATCGGCGGTTGCGTCGTCGCGTGGGTGTACCGTCATACGCGCGGACGTGACGCAGACTCGCCTTCGTTTCCAGGGACGCTCGTCCTGCTGGCCATTCTTATCGCCATGGTCACACGGGTCATCGGGGACAACGTCGCGCGCGCCTTCAGCTTGGTTGGTGCGCTCTCCATCGTCAGGTTTCGGACAGTCGTTCGCGACACACAAGACACTGCGTTCGTGATTTTCGCCGTTGTTGTGGGGATGGCCGTCGGTGCTGGCGATCTGAATGTCGCGCTAGTGGGACTGGTCCTTGTAGGTGCCGCCGCCTTCGCGGTGCGGCAGAAGGCCACCCACCTCGCGAAGGAAGAAAATGCCCACCTGGAGGTTCGGGTCGGCATCGGGCAGGACTTGGAAGGGCTGCTGAAAGGCGTTTTCGGAAACTATCTTACCTATCATCAAATCCGCTCGGTCGCCACGGCGCGCAAGGGTGTCGCCATGGAGGCTAATTATCAAATCCGTCTTCGGCCGAATGCCTCACCCGCGGAATTCATCCAGGCCCTCAATCAGCTTGAAGGAGTCGAGAGCGCCCATTTGAATCGCAACGGTGAGCCCGAGGACTGATGACATCGAACAAACACAGGTTTCATTTTCAAACAACCCATGACCTCAAAAAAATTAATACTCCTGATCTTGCTGCTGGCTTTTGTGCCGGCGGTCGCCAATGGGCGTATCGTCATCAACGAGATCTTTTACCACGCCCCCGAGGAGGTTGAAGATCTCGAATACATCGAGCTTTTCAACTCCGGAGAGGAGCGCGTTGATCTTGGAGGGTGGGGCTTTAAGAAAGGGATCAAGTTCGAGTTCGCACCTGGCACGATCATCGAGGTCAAAGGGTTTTTGGTGATCTGCCGGAATGGCGACCGCTTCAAGGAATTTTATGACGCTCCAATAGCTGGAGTTTTCAGCCTAGCCTTGAGCAACAAAGGCGAGCGGCTCGAACTCCTCCATCCTTCCGGCAGGGTCATTGACGCCATCAAATACAGTGATAGCGCCCCGTGGCCGATGGGGGCCGATGGCTTCTCTGGATCACTCGAACGGATCAGCCCGGAAGCAGGCAGTGATGATGTTTCCAACTGGGCTTCGTCTCCACTATCGAGCGATCGCATCAAGCCTGCGGGCACCCCTGGCAAAGTGAACGCCAACTTTTCCGCCAGCCTTCCGCCGGTAGTCTCGAACGTGAAGTTCGTGCCAGAGAATCCCGCGCCGGATCAACCGATTGTCATCGAGGCCGACGTGCGTGGCGAAACCGGTGTCTCGGAAGTCAACGTGCTTTATCGTCTGGCCGGCCCTGGATTCGAGAAACCGGAGTTGTCGGTCCCGATGAAGAAAATCACCGAGAGCCGCTACTCCGCCGCGATTCCCGGCCAGACAAAAGACCAATTGATCCGGTTCCGAATCCAGGCGGTGAGCACGACTGGCGCGCGGAGATATTTCCCGACGGAGAACGAGCCTCGTCCGGCGCTTTCCATCTATGTGCATGGCCCTATTGAATCGGCTAAGATTCCGTTCGGCTGGATTATCGATACGAGCGAACGCGGTTCTCAGGCCGCACCGCAACGCAGAGGTCCGCAAGGCCGCGGCGGGTTCGAAGGTCCGGGAGCCGTTAACCCGCAGGAGGCGGCTCGCGGGCAGGCGAGAACTCTGTTGCAAAGCAGCATCGATGTGCCAAGCGCGTGGTTCGAATTGACCGTTAATCGGCAGATCAGTTTTGCGACAGCTCAGGCATTGAGATCGGTCTTTTCAGCCAAGCTTTCCGCGCGCGATAAGATGATCGATGAAACACTCGAAGCCTCGAACATTGAAACCAAATTGAAAACTCTCCCCGATGTCATCAAGACGTTTCAAAAGAATTTGGCGGAAGCGCTCAAGCCACACCTCACCGATGAGCAAAACGAAGCTTTCATCCAATGGCAGGCGAAGCCGCAACAGCACGCTGGAGCACGCACCGGGATGCTCTTCGCGAATCCCGCGGCGATTGTCGGGAGTTGGGTCAAACTCGAGGGGGCTTGGTACGCAGTGTCCGTCAAGGCCGAGATCGACGAGGACCGCTTCGACCGGCTGCGCAAGACTCTCCAGGAACTCGTCAAAGAACGCAATGAACTCACCCAGCAAACCGCCGCCATCAAGCAGCCGGAGGACGGCTTGCGGGATCTCCGCGAGCGAGGCGATTCACTGAGCGAGAAACTGGTCGCCACAGTCAAACCGATTTTGTCGCCAGCCCAGAAGAAGCAGTTTGAAGATTGGCAGAACCCGCGGAACAGTTTCAGCGGTCCTCCCGGCGGATTTGGTGGCGGACCGGGGGGGTTCCCTGGCGGTCGCGGTGGGTTTGGAGGACGTGGCGGTCCAGGTGGATTTCGCCGCGGTCCAGCCGGTGTGACGCCGAGCCAATCAGCGTTTGTCTATTTTGACCCTGCCAGCCAGAAACTTGAGTTGTTCGACTTTGTTCAAGTCATCCCGCGATCCGGAGGGCAAAAGGTTCACTTCTACAAAGACAAGCCTCTTAATGGAATGGTCGGTATCAATCTGCTTTTTGAAACCGAGACTGGTGTGCTGGTAGAGCCTCTGGCTTATGAAGTGTATCGCAAGGCTGGAATGGCTGCCGAGCAGAGCTATCACGTACGGCTTTGGCAAAACGGCCAGCCCGCCGGTTTCTACATGCTGGTGGAACAACCGAATCGCGCGTTCCTCCGTCGGAACAAGATTCCCGACGACGGAAATCTCTACAAGATTCTCTGGTACGAACAAGGTGTTGTCGGCCAGCACGAAAAAAAGACCCGCGTCCGCGAGGGTCACGACGACGTCGTGACGCTCATCGATGGGTTGAACAAGACGCAGGGCGACGAGCAATGGGAGTTGATTAAAAAGAATTTCGACGTCGAGCAAGTAGTGAATTATTTCGCCGTTAACACGGTGCTGTCGCACTGGGATGGTTTCTTCAACAATTACTACGCCTACCACGACGTCAAGGGAACGGGCAAATGGACGATGTATCCGTGGGACCAAGACAACACGTGGGGTCTCAGCGGCATGAGGGGCGGGAATCAGGTGTTCTTCAACATGGCCATTACATTCGGGATGAATGGCGACACGCCGCCAGGTCAGAGGGGAGGGGCCGGCGGCCGAGGAGGAGGGTTTGGCTTTGGTGGAGGCGGCGGAATGCAGTGGCGGGCTCCTGGATATTTCTCCGGACCGCTTCTGGCCAATCCGCAGTTCCGAAAGCTCTTTCTCGCCCGGACAAAAGAGATCCTGGAAACGATCTACACGGAAGAGATCTTCGTCCCAATTATCAACGCGCTGGGTGAGCGGTTGAAGCCCGAGGCCGCACTTCGCGCGGAGCTTTTTAAGATCAATCCAGAGCGCGAGGTCCAAAACCTTGAGCAGAACCTACAATCCTTGCGTGACCACGTCAAAAAGCGTCGAGAGTTTCTGCTCGCACAGGATGAAGTCAAAAATGCCGGGAAGTTTTCCACTGCTGACTTGGTGACTCCCGCTGTTAAAGCCAACCCGGCGCGGAAACGACAGTGATGAATCGACATCGGCTCGGAACGTCGGCGTTGCTTTTGATTTATTGCAGTTTGGATGCGTCAGAAAACGGAGCGGTCACCGATGTAACCAATCGGCTCTGTCCGCGTCTCTAACCTGTAACCCATGAACCTCAAGTGAAGACAATGAATAAGCCCTCCACCGCAATCATCCTAAGCCTCGTCACCTCCGGATGGACAATCATGGCGGCCGAGCCTGATCTCAGCGAACTCCCGCCGCCTGCACCGCTCACGGCCGAGCAGGCCGGATGGGTCCGCGCCTGGATCGATCAGGGTGCCAAATAGCCACCGCCTCGATTAAGGCGCTTTTTGTCGGGTCGCGATATGATCAAACCAAACACCAACCCGCCACGGCGCGTTCCCGAATCGCGCCGATTCTTGCCTTGGGTGCTCGTGTTATTCCTGGGCAGTGGTTGCTCAGCGCTGATCTACGAAATAGTCTGGCTGCAACTGCTGCAGCTCGCGATCGGTCTCACCACCGTTTCGTTGGGAGTGTTGCTCGGCACCTTCATGGGGGGGATGTGCCTGGGTAGCCTATTGCTGCCCCGGCTCGTTTCGCCGCGACACCATCCCTTGCGCGTTTACGCTCTGCTGGAATTAGGAATCGGGCTCATCGGCATCGCGGTGCTGTTCGGAATGCCTTACGTGGTTCAGATTTACACAGTGAATGGCAAGCCCGGTGGCGCCGGCATTTTACTGCGCGGAGCGTTGGCTGCGGTGTGCCTGCTACCGCCAACATTGCTGATGGGGGCCACTCTGCCGGCGATTTCGCGGTGGGTCGAGACGACGCCTCAAGGCGTTTCGTGGTTGGGATTTTTCTACGGCGGGAACATTGTCGGCGCGGTGTTCGGTTGCTTACTGGCAGGCTTTTATCTGCTGCGAGTCCATGACATGGCGACGGCGACCTATGTCGCGGCGGCGATCAATGGGGTAGTAGCGCTGGCTGGCTTCGGTTTGGCGGCGCTGACTTCCCACCAAGCGTCCTCACTGAGTGAGAGGCAGATTGGAAAAGACCTGTCGTCAACTCCGGATTCCGCGTTTCACACATCAACTTCCGATCAAAGCAGGCGCTTACCCGAAGCGAGGACGGCGGGTGCTTGGATCGTTTACATCACGGTTGCGTTGTCGGGGCTTGCCGCGCTTGGCGCTGAGGTGGTTTGGACACGGCTATTGTCGTTGATGCTGGGTGGGACGGTTTACACGTTCTCGATCATTTTGTCGGTGTTCTTGGCCGGGTTGGGGATTGGGAGCAGCGCCGGGTCGTTTCTATCGCGCTCGATTGTTCGGCCTCGCCTTGCCCTCGGCTGTTGCCAGATGCTCTTGGTGGGAGCAGTGGCGTGGACCGCTTACATGATTAGCCAATCGCTTCCGTATTGGCCAATCAATCCATCGCTCTCCATGAGTCCATGGCTCAATTTCCAATTGGATTTAGCGCGTTGTCTGTGGGCTCTCTTACCTGCGGCAATACTGTGGGGAGCAAGTTTTCCTTTGGCGCTGGCTGCGGTTGCGTCGCGTGGAGAAGATCCGGGGCGGCTGGTGGGCCGAGTTTATGCGGCCAACACGGTCGGAGCAATCCTGGGCGCGCTTGCCTTCAGCTTGCTGATAATTCCGTTGGCTGGCACGCAATGGGCCCAACGACTGCTGATTGGGATCTCGGCTGCTGCCGCGCTCTTGATGTTTGCGCCACTCCTCTGGAAAAGCCGATCTCATGCTCTGGCACCCCAAGGCAGTCGGGATGAGACCGCTCTTTTTTCCAACGCCGAACTCGGAGCCTCGAACTCCGCGATGGCTGAGAGATTAGCGACCTCGACTGCTCCGAGCTACACGGGGAGGTTGATGGTCGCGGTGGGTCTCGCCGCGTTCATGGGACTGGCCGTTTTTTTGGCTTGGGGCGTGTCCGGGGTACCTTGGGGAGTGATCGCTTATGGCCGCTATACAGCGAGCTATGCCAACCGATTGGCGCCTCAAATTGTAGGAGAAAAAGACGTCCCATCCGGCAGCGATAAGCCGGATATTTTTTGCACTTATATGGGTGAAGGGCTGAACGGTTCGGTCGCCGTGACCAAGTGGACGACCGGAACGAGATTTTTCCACTCTGCCGGCAAGGTGCAAGCCTCGAATGAAGGCCGTGATATGCGGCTCCAACGGATGCTGGGCCACATGTCAGCGCTCGCGCACCAGAACCCCGAATCGGTCCTGGTCGTGGCGTGCGGGGCAGGCGTGACAGCGGGTTCGTTCGTCGTCCACCCCGAAGTCAAACGCATCGTCATCTGCGACATCGAACCATTGGTTCCGAGGTTTGTCGCGCCGATGTTCGAGAAAGAGAACTACGGCGTCGTGAAAGATCCGCGCACTGAGTTGGTATTTGACGATGGCCGACATTTCATCCGCACGACGAAAGAGAAATTCGACGTCATTACATCCGATCCGATTGATCCGTGGGTCAAAGGCTGCGCGGCGCTGAACACGGTCGAATACTACGAGATGTGCAAGGAGCACTTGAAGCCGGGAGGAGTGATGAGCCTGTGGATACCGCTTTACGAAAGCAATTCAGACACAGTGAAAAGCGTGATCGCCACCTTTTTCAAGGTTTTCCCCAACGGCATTCTTTGGAGCAATGACAGCGAGGGAGAGGGCTACGACGCTGTCCTTTTCGGCCAAGCCGAACCGACGCGGATTGATGTGGATAAGCTTCAGGACCGGCTCGACCGCGCAGATCATGCGCTCGTGAAGAAGTCGATTGATGATGTGGGCTTCCATTCCGCGATCGATTTACTCGCCACCTACGCCGGGCAAGCTTCCGATTTGCAGGATTGGACGAAGAACGCGGAGATCAACACCGATCGCAATCTGCGACTTCAATACCTGGCGGGCATGTGGCTGAACTCCAACATGGGATCGGAGATCCTGACTCAAATTACGCGGCATTACAAATTCCCAGAAACGCTCTTTCTCGGGTCCGATAAGAGCAAGCAAATGCTGAGGCTCGTCATCGAGGGACCGGAAGCATCGCAAAAAGGGCCGACCAAGGGCCGCGCGGTTTCGACATCCGCGCCCGAAGCAGGGCAGACGGAATAGCCATCAATATGAAAAAGCCATTGCAATTATACCTCACCGGTTTTCTTACTGTTTCAGCAACGATTGCCGCCGCGGGCAGCAATTGGCCGGGCTGGCGCGGTCCGGATGGAACGGGCGTCTCTTCAGAAAAAGATCTGCCTCTCAAATGGAGCGACAAAGAAAACGTTCGTTGGCAGGTCGCGCTGCCGGGCCCCGGCAACTCATCACCGATCGTTTGGGGCAATCGCGTCTTCATCGCGCAAGCGGTGCAGAAGGAGAATCGCCGCACGCTCATGTGTTTCGATCGAGAGAACGGCAAGCTTCTTTGGCAGTCCGGCGTCACCTACACCGAGAATGAGCCAACCCAGCAAAGCAATCCTTACTGCGCTGGAACTCCAGTGACAGACGGCGAGCGGGTTTATGTCTGTTTTGGTTCAGCGGGAGTTTGCGCTTACGACATGGATGGCAAAGAGGCGTGGCATCGCGATCTCGGCAAACTGAATCATGGATTCGGCAACGCGGTCTCGCCAATCCTGCAGGGCGATCTCTGCATCCTCAACTTCGGTCCCGATGCGAAAGCGCGGCTAGTGGCGCTCAACAAGAATACGGGCACGACAGCTTGGGAAATCGAGCCGCCAAAAGTCGATCCCAGTGAACAGCCGCCAATGGGCGGAGGCTTCGGCGGGCCGGGCGGGCGAGGTGGAACTGGAGGCCGCGGTGGATTTGGGCCGGGGATGATGCTAGCTCCCTCAATTTTGTCGCAGGCGGACAAGAACGGAGATCAGAAGCTGACCCAAGATGAGTTCGCGGCTTTGGCCGACGCATGGTTTGACAAGCTGGACGCGGAGAAGGCTGGCAAAGTGAACCAGGAGCGGTTTGTCGAGAAGTTAGGCGAAATGTTGCCGGCACCCCAAGGGTTTGGCTCTGGCGGTGGAGGTCAAGGCGGCGCGGGGCAGCGAGGTGGCGGAGGACCTGGATTCGGTCCTGCCGGTTTTACCGGCCCAGGCCTTTTTGCGGCTGCGGACGCTGACAAGGATGGCTCGTTAACACGTCCCGAGCTGAAGGCCACGTTTACCAAATGGGCCTCCGAATGGGATTCAGACAAGAGCGGCTCGTTGAATGAAGACAAACTTCGTGAAGGCTTGAACGCAGCTCTGCCTCGACCCAATTTCGCTGGACCTGGCGGACCGGGTGGAGGCCGCGGTCGAGGTGGTCCTGGCGGTTTCGTCGGCGGACCGAATGGTTCATGGAGCACCCCGATCATTGTGAAGGCGAACGGGCGCGATGAACTGATCATGAATTTCCCGAATCGTTTGGCTGCCTTTGACCCGAAAACTGGGAAGCAGCTTTGGATTAGCAAAGGCCTTGGCGGAACGATTTACACGACGCCGCTCTGGGGCGAAGGCGCACTGGTCGGCATGAGCAGTGGGATGGGCGGCGGAAATGCCATCGCACTGAAACCAGGCGGCAGCGGTGAACTGACCGAAAGCCAGCGTCTCTGGCGTTTGGATCGCGTCAAGAGCGGCATTGGCTCCGGTGTCATTTCCGGCGGGCACATCTACACACTGAGCCAGGACGGGGTTGCCATCTGCCTGAGTTTAAGCACGGGACAGACAGTTTGGGAAGAGCGGCTCCCCTCCACCCGCTCTCAAGGCGGCTCGTGGTCCTCCATGGTTTTGGCTGGTGATCGCATTTACGTTCCGAATCAGGCTGGTGACATCTTCGTGATTCGCGCCGCGCCGAAGTTCGAACTGCTCGCGACCAACCCGCTCAAAGGACCGATGAATTCATCAATCGCAGTCTCCGACGGTGAACTCTTCATCCGCACGAACGAAGCGCTCTGGTGCATCAGCTCTAAGAAGGGCTAACTATTTCATCGTGATGCAATGGAAGGTCTGACAATCACTCTAACTCGAAATATGAGAGTTTTATTATGAATGGTTATTTGAAGGTTTCATTGTGGTTATTGGCAGCAACGCTTGGCCCATCTGCCATGCCGGCTAACGAAGTGAAAGGGACCATCGCGACGAACACGACATGGTTCGCGACCAACAGCCCCTACGTCTTGACCGGCGGCGTCACGGTCGGCAAAGGCGCGACGCTCAGAATCGAGCCAGGTACCAGCTTACATATCAAATCAGGCGTGGACCTCGTGGTCACCAATGGAGGGCGCTTGCTCGCTGAAGGGACGGCTGCGGCGCCGATCCGGTTCACACGCGTCCCTGGCACGACGTCGCGGTGGGGAGGCATCGTCGTCGCCGGAAGCGTCGGCTCTCCAGAGACGCGCATCAGTTATGCGCAGATCGATGGGAATGACTACACTGCCATCTATGGTGCAGGGGGCACTCTGCTCCTCGACCACTTAACTTTTGGCAGCGCCGATCGCCAATATCTCTCGCTTGACCGCAGTTCGTTTGTCGTGAGCCATTGCTATTTCCCGACCGGCACGACGCAATTCGAGCCAATGCACGGCGATGGCGGCATCAGAGCTGACGGCCGAGCCATCGTGCGGGATTGTTATTTCGGCGGCACGCTAGGCTACAGTGACACGATTGATTTCACAGGTGGAAACCGCGACAAGAATCAGCCCATCCTTCAGTTTTACAACAATGTCTTTAACGGAACGAGCGACGATATCCTAGACCTCGACGGCACGGACGCCTGGGTCGAGGGCAACATTTTTCTCCACGCGCACAGAAATGGCGCTCCCGATACGGCGGCGGCGATTTCCGGCGGCGAACGCAATCGTGACAGTTCCGAAGTTACGATTATTGGCAACCTGTTTTTTGACTGCGATCAGGCTGCGACGGCCAAGGAAGGGAATTTTTTTACGATGATTAACAACACCATCGTTCGCACCACCAAAACGGGCGGCCGTGACTCCGCCTCAGCCGTCTTATGCGTGCGCGATCTTGAACCTCGCCCGACCGGCTTTGGTGTCGGCTTCTACATGGAGGGCAATATCATCGTGGACGCCGAGCAACTCGTCCGGAACTACGTTGCGGAGAGCACAACCGTGACGTTCAACCACAATATCCTGCCCTCCGCCTGGGAGGGTCCTGGAAGTGGGAATACGATTGTCGATCCGAAACTCAAGCACATCCCACAGGTTTCCGAGACCTATTTCACCAACTGGTTGGACGCACAGATCCTGCGGGAATGGTTTAGCCTATTACCCGGATCGCCTGCGCTCGGCACGGGGCCAAACGGACTCGATAAAGGCGGAGTGATTCGGCTCGGCGCATCGATCTCAGGCGAACCAAGTGCGAAGACCAGCGAGACCACCGCGAAGCTCACGGTTGGGGTGAATCGCTCCGGCAACGGTATTCCGCCGCGCGGTTTTCCCAGCGGCTCTGGTTATACCCATTACAAGTGGCGGCTCGATTCAGGCGCGTGGAGCGCGGAGATGCCTATCGCCACCCCCATCTCCGTCACCGCACTCGCAGCAGGCCCGCATTATGTCGAAGTGATTGGCAAGCGCGATTCGGGCTTGTACCAGGACGACCCGGCGCTCGGCGCGGATGCAGTAGTCACCCGGTCGCGCACTTGGACCGTGCAGAACAAGCAATAGCCGTCAGGAGCGGCCGAAATCCTGCGGGCCGCACTTGACGATCACCTGTGATCCAATAATTGAAACATACTCACTCATGAAACAATTCCACGTTACTACACTCACGGCCTCGGCAGCAGTCCTACTATTTGTCGGCTGCTCTGATCCAGCAGACAAAGTCCACAAGACGGCGGCGTCCGAACCGCAGAAGGCTTCATCCGCCCCGTCACAATCCGGCAAGGAATATGTGGTCCGTGCCGAGTCCACGATCGGGTTCGTAGGTTCCAAGGTCACGGGGAATCACAATGGCGGGTTCAAGAAGTTCGCTGGTAAAATTAATGCTGCGGACGGCAAGATCGTCGGGACACCAGAGATTAAGATCAGCATGCCTTCCGTTTGGACAGATAACGATCGAGTGACGGGCCATCTCCAGGGTCCGGACTTCTTCGACGTGAAACAATTCCCTGTCTCAACCTTTACCATCACGAGCATTGAATCGTCGGCTGGGCAGCAAAAGGTGACGGGCAACCTGAGCCTTCACGGGGTCACGAAGAGCGTTTCGTTTCCTGCCAACATCCAGGTCGCTGAAAACGAGGTAGCGGTCAAGGCCGACTTCGCAATCAACCGCAAAGATTTCAATATTAACTATCCGGGGAAGCCCAACGATCTTATCCGAGACAACGTCGTCATTAAACTCGATATCAAGGCGACACCCGGTGCTTCACGACCTCAAGATCAACTTGCCAATTAAGCTTCGCTGTCAGGACCACGCCTTGTCGCGAATTGGAGATAGGCGGAATACATAGCGAAAGAGGTCGGCCGCGCAGGCTCCAGCAGACGAGTGCTTGTCAACAACGAGACTCGTCCGGCAGAAACCCAGCAATTCTCAGTTTGGGAGGTATGTAGTCCCGGCTTTAGCCGGTCGCCCCGTGAAAACCGGCTAAAGCCGGGACTACATACAGCGAACGGAAGGTACCCTGAGCCAAAATGAGAATTGCTGGCAGAAACCAGGGTATGCGGTTCACTGCCTCATTCATCACTCTTTTCAAGGCGGCTGTCAGTCCATAGATTATGCTGTGGCAATTACACTTTACGATCTGATACCCCGGAACGAGCAACCTGGAAACGATATCTTGCTCGGACGCTTTCTGGAGTATGTCGAGAGTCGGCGGCTCCAGCTCTACCCGGCCCAGGAATCGGCCATCTTGGAGCTGTTCGAGGAAAAGAACGTCATCCTGAACACGCCGACGGGCTCAGGCAAGTCGCTGGTGGCGGCAGCGCTGCACTTCAAGGCGCTCGCCCAAGGTATGCGCTCGATCTACACCTGCCCGATCAAAGCGTTGGTGAACGAGAAATGGCTGGCTCTCTGCCGCGAATTCGGACCAGACAATGTTGGGCTCAGCACTGGCGACGCCTCGGTGAATCGCGATGCGCCGATTCTTTGCTGCACCGCTGAAATTCTCGCTAACATCGCTCTTCGCGAGGGAGCCGAAGCGCGCGTCCGGGAGGTGGTGATGGACGAGTTTCATTATTATTCAGACCGTGACCGCGGTGTGGCTTGGCAGGTGCCGCTCTTGACCCTGCCGCAGGCTCGATTTTTGTTGATGTCAGCCACGCTGGGCGACACGACGTTTTTCGAAGAGGAGCTGACCAAGCTCAATCGACGGCCAACGATCACCGTTCAGTCCAAAGACCGGCCCGTCCCGCTCGATCATTCCTATGCCGAAACGCCACTGGCCCAGACGCTGGAAAAGTTGGTAGCCGATGGCAAGAGCCCTGTCTATGTGGTCCACTTCACACAATTGGAAGCGGCTGAGAGCGCACAGGATTTCACCAGCATCAACGTCTGCACGCGCGAGGAGAAAACCGCGCTGGCCAGCGCTCTCGAAGGCTTCAAGTTCACCAGCCCGTATGGCCCCGAGATCAAACGGTGGTTGCGCCACGGCATTGGATTGCACCACGCCGGTCTCCTGCCGAAATATCGCGTGCTCGTCGAGCAATTGGCCCAAAAGGGGTTGCTCAAAATCATCTGCGGCACCGACACGCTCGGCGTCGGGATCAACGTTCCGATCCGCACCGTGCTCTTCAGCCGGCTGTGCAAGTATGACGGGCAGAAGACCGGAATTCTGAGCGCGCGCGACTTTCATCAGATTGGCGGACGTGCCGGAAGAAAGGGATTTGACGAACGTGGCTGGGTCATTGCTCAAGCTCCCGAGCACGTCGTCGAGAACCTCAAGCTCGAAGGAAAGGCGGCGCGCGATGGAAAGAAGGTCGTCAAACGCAAGCCGCCGGAACGGAACTTCGTCAACTGGGACAAGCACACGTTCATCCGTCTCATCGGCGCTCAACCCGAACGCCTGACCTCTCGCTTTCAAGTCTCCCATGCCATGTTGCTAAATGTGCTCAGCAGGAAAGGAGACGGTTGCCAGGCCATGCAGCAATTGATCGCGCGCTGTCACGAATCACCCAAAGCCAAGAAAGCTCACGTCAAGCGCGGATGGCAATTGTTCCGCTCGCTCTTGGACCGGAAAATAATCGAGTTCATTCCGCAGAGCGAGACGGGTGCTTACCTACGGGTCAATATCGAGCTGCAGGAAGATTTCTCCATGAACCAGACGTTGTCGCTCTATTTGCTGGAGACGTTCCCGCTGATTGATCCGCAGTCCCCCGACTACGCCCTGGACTTGATTACTTTGGTGGAGTCGATCTTGGAGAATCCGGACATCATCCTTCGCAAACAGCTCGATAAACTGAAGGACCAGAAGATGGCCGAGATGAAAATGGAAGGAGTGGAATACCAGGAACGGATCGACGAACTGGAGAAGCTCGAATACCCGAAGCCGCGGTCCGAGTTCGTCTATTCGACATTCAACGCTTTCGCGGATAGGCATCCCTGGGTGGGGCAGGAAAATATTCGCCCGAAATCAATCGTGCGCGAGATGTTCGAGCAGTTTCGCTCGTTTGAAGATTACATCAAGGATTACGAGTTGCAGCGCGCCGAAGGTGTTCTGTTACGTCACTTGTCGAGCGTTCACAAGGTCCTTGCCCAAACGGTCCCCGTTGCCGCCAAGAATGACGCCGTCCGCGAGATGGAGCTGTATCTTGCGACCATGATTCGCCAGGTGGATTCCAGCCTGCTCGACGAGTGGGAAAAAATGCGCGACCCGACGTACGAGCGCGCGGAGGTGAAGAACGTGCGTCCGCCCGGCGCAGAAGAGGCTGCTCAGGACATCACCCGCGACACAAAGGCGTTCACCGCGACGATTCGCAATCGTATCTTCACCTTCCTGCGGAGCGTCGTGAATGGCGATTACGACCAAGCTCTGGCCACGATGCCCTCGTTGGATCAATCGACCGGCGAGCCCTGGACGGCCGATGGATTGCGTCAGACAATGGAACAATACCACGCCGAGCACGAATACATTTGCCTGGATCCCAACGCACGCAATGCGCGCCATACCTACGTGGTGCCTTCGGAGGATAAACGCGACTGGCGCGTTCAGCAAATGCTGATCGATCCTGAGGCGCACAACGACTGGGTGGCCGAGTTCGTGGTGGACTTAGGTCAGTCCCGCGCCTCCGGGGAGCTCGCCCTGCGGCTTCAAAGGTTTGGCAGTCTTATCTGACGGCACGTTGATCTGGTCCGCCTTGAGTTCGTCGTAAATCGACTTGGCGAGCGCGGATTTCTTGAAGCCGATCACCTTCGCGCCGTTCACGGAAAAGAATTTCTCCAGATCTTCGCTCGAGTAGCGCTGAACGATTGGACAGTGAGCAAAGCTGCCGAGGATTTCCGTTTTGCTGTTCTCCGACAAGTCGCGGGTGATGAGAACGAATTGTAGGTGGCGTTTAGACCGCCACAACGTCTCGCGGCCCACCAGCAACGTGCGCGAACGGAGCACAAAGGGAAAAAGGCGTTCGACAGGTTTCGTGGTCGCACTCATGCTGTGGGTTCGACGCCACTGGCGAGGACTGCCATGCGGGTTTTGAGCAACCGACAGAATTCCTTCTTCGTCACTGTGTGGTGCGTGCCAGTCCTGACCGCCAGGTCGGCCATCGTTTTGTAGCTGACTGAAAGCCGGTCGATTTTCACGATACGGATGAATTCGCCGGGAGCTCGCCAAATCTGGTCCTGATACAATCTCATTGCTGTGACCTTACTCGATCCATCGCCCATTGCCCACCGTTGATATGACCAACCCAGCAATTCTCAGTATGGCCGCAGAGAACCCCAAGAACCGGCTGAAGGCGGGACTCCCTAGGCACGTAGTCCCGCCTTCAGGCGGCAACGCGTCAAACACTCCAACGCGTCTGGAAGTGTCGGCGCCCCACCGGCTGAAGCCGGGACTACCTACCTGGCGAACGCACGGGGTCCCGCCTTCAGGCGGTCGAAAGCCAAAATGAGAACACCCCGAACTTTGTGCGCGCATTGCGCCCTTGAACGGTGGGGCGAGACTCTCTCCGAGCCCTGACATGCTCGATCGCCAGAAAAGGTCAGGGTTCGAGGGGACTCTCACCCCACCCAGGTTCATGGAGAGAACTTGCTGTGACCAACCCGCGGGCGGAAGCGGGGACGGCTCCTTTGCAGTCCTCCGCTGGCCCAAGGAGCTGGATAATTCTCACGGGGCCCGCAGGTGGGTCGGAAACGGTTGAGCTAAAAAAGTTGTGGCCACTTCGAGGAATCCTTGAGCATGAGTTCGCGGAGGAGGCGGAGCGGCGGAGCGCCGTGGCGAAGGACTTCATCGTGAAAGCGCTGAAGGCTGAAGTGAGAGCCTTCCTGCGTTTGCCAGTCACGGCGAAGTTTCAAAATCTGGAGTTTGCCTAGAGTATAATAAAGATACTCAGGGTCGAATGTTCCGCGGACAGCTTCTTGGCGGGCCGGCTTTTCTTCGTAGTAGCAATTCTCCTGAAAGAACCGGGTGGCTTCGTCCACGGTCATGCCCTGACAGTGCAGCTTGATGGCGCAGCAGAGGCGGCAAAGGCGCAACAGAGCTTCGTCAGATTGTGCCAGCCGATATTTGGAAGCGATGAGCGAGGGCGATTGGCCGGAGGCGGAAGGCATGTTCGGCCCGAACCCTTCATCAAGCATCATCGCTTCAGTGTAATGAGCCCAGCCTTCCACAAAGGCGTAACTGTTGAACACTTTTTCAATGCGGTTCGCTGATGACGCATTCAGGCAAAGAAACTGCGCGTAATGGCCGGGATAGGCCTCGTGGATCGTCACGATGTCTGTCGTGTAATAGTTGAACGCTGTAAGCCATTCTTCTTTTTGCTGCGGCGTCCAGTCCGTCTCCACTGGCGTCACGTAATAATAGGCCTCGGTAGCCTTCGCTTCAAAAGGGCCGGGCGTGTCCATCGAAGCGAAGCTCGTTGCGCGGTCAAATTGAGGAGTCTCTTCGACACGCGCGCGGACTTCGGATGGAATCGTGACGATGCGGTGGTCAATCAGGAATTGGCGAATGGCTTCGAGATTCTTTCGTGTGTCAGGAATCAGGCTCTGCTCGGTGGGATGGTCTTTTTGAATTTGCTTGAGGACATCGATCGGCTTCTTGGCGGGATCGATCTTTCCGGCGGCCTCGGCGAGGACTTGCTGCTCGCGTCGGAGCTCCTGCAATCCGAGCGCAAGGATACGTTCCGGCGAGAGACCAATGAGCTCGCCTTCACGAAGCATTTTAGCGAATTTCGACCGACCGAGAGCAAAGCGATCGTTCGCCTTGGGAAGCTTGCTTTCTTTGAGCCAACTGACGTAGCCGCGAAGCTCAGTAATCGCGAGATTGTTGGCGTCCGTGAACTGGCTTCGCAGCGAGTCGTCTTTGATCTCTTTCAGGGCCTCGACCAGATCTTTCGCAAGAAAATCAGCGGAGCCTTCGGCGATCTGAATGGCCGTTTCTATGAAGGGACGAGGAAGGGAGCCGTCAAGATTGGCGCGCGCGGCGGCGAAGAGCTGCGGCGCTTGCCGCAGAATGGCAACGATGGAGCGGACCCGTTCAGACAGCGGGGCGAAGTCGCGCTTGATGTAGATATTGACGCCGAGCGACCCTGCGTAGGTCATTGGGTTGCGCGTGTAGGACCGGATATCTTCGAACTTGAAAAGTTCTTTTCGAATGGCGGATCGCAGAAGGCGATAGTCGCAGGAAGCACGCGGGCTTAGCGTTTTCGCTGAAATGGAAGTCAGGGTATGGTCGGAACGTCGCAGACGTGCCAGTTCGGCATCGAGCGAGGCGCGCGAGTAATCGGTCATCTGCCCGTCGTATTGGTGAAGGCCAAGGGCAACCCCTTCAGCGGGTCGCCAGGCGAGATAAGCCGTCACAAACTCGTCGGCGAAGCGATAGAAAATGACATCTCGATCGGCTGCGCGAGAGACAATTTCTCCGGCGAAAATCGTGAAGGTGCAGGAGAACGTGAGGAGCAGGGCGATCATGCGCATGGGCGGAGGTTTTAGATGAGACACGGCAGGTTGGAAAGAATGAAGCGCCAGTTCTTGTTGAGTGATCAATTAACGAGCAGAACGGCTTGCTTTACCCGATGCGAGCTGCGAACGGCCTTTTGTCCTCGGACGAACACTAACCGCCTAATAAAACGTCGTCCAATTGCCGGACTGCTGCCATTGGATCTGCTTGGCGTTGCGGGTTTCGACATGGCCGTCGGCAAAGGCGAGATTCACACTTTGGACTTTGCTACTGATTGAGTGACCGGCACGAGCGTTCAGGCTGTTGGTATTCTTTGTGCCTTCTGCCAGACAAAGATCAGTGATGACCGGCTGGAGGGTCGCAGCCTGATCTTCGAGCCGCGTGGGCCACCCATCTTTGGTGCGGGAAAAAGTGCCTGAAGTGGTGGGCGTGGGAAACATGGTGCCGTCTTCCAGCGGACGGGGAACCCACCAGCAATGCCAGATGATGGCGAAGTTGCCGTATTGACGGACAAAATATTTGTTCAGATCCGCGATGGCGGTGAGTGTCTCCCCTTTGCGCTGGGTCTGGAACCACTTCTGAGCATCGGCGAAGTCTCCCGGACGCGTCGGGCAATACCACATGCGCACCGTCAAGCCATAAGGCTCAAGATTCGTCGCCATGTTGATGGAAACATCCCAGGGATTGAGCCCGGTGCGCGGCATGCGAAAAGCCGGCAGGCGGCCTTGGATGTCATCGGTCGAATACACATTCACCGCAATGCCCCATTGCCGGTAATTTGAAGTGCAGTTGATCACTTTCGCGCGGAACTTGGCGCGGGCCAGAGCTGGCAAAAGCATCCCAGCTAGGATCGCTATGATGGCGATCACGACCAGAAGTTCGATCAAGGTGAAGGCAAAGCAGCGTCGGGAAGTTTTCATAGAGCTTTCCTATTGGTAGGCTCGGCCCTCAGACATGTAAAGCCTCTTGTTCAGAACAGAACCAGGGAAGATAAAAGAAAAACGTCTTACCGCTTCCCGACGTAATTCGCCGTCGTCGAAAAGCAGCAGCCGTGCTTGCGCTCGGCCGAGGAATCTGAGACAAGAACGCGCCAGTTTTTGAGCCATGAAAAAAGAAACAACGAAAACCACCGACACACAATTGCTAGATTTGTTGAAACGAGTTCTTCCCAAAGCCACCCACGATCCGAAGTTGGCCGGGAAGATTTATCAAGCGATCGAACTCGAACTCAAAGCCAAGGCCCGCGGCTTGGCCTTCGAGAAGTTCTGCGCGAAAGTCGAGTTGCCCGACCTCGAACCGAAGAGCATCGCGGAAGTTAAGCGCCAGTTGGCGGCGTCCTTCGGCGATGGCGATGTGACCATTAAGCCGAACCGGAAAGAGCAGAGCCTCGCCGTGGAAGTCGCGATGTCTGACGGAGCCCAGTTCAGCAGCGAAATCAATGTGAATCCGAACGTCGCCGCGGAAGGCGACGACGAGCAGGAAATTACGCTGAAGTTCGTGCCGTTTCCGGTCTGCTTACCCGGCGACAAGGAACTGGTGTGGCTGCTCGCCAAGCGCGAGAACATGACGCCTGAGGAAGCGGGCATCGCCCTGGCGAAGGTGGAGGAGGAATTTTGGGCTTCGAAAACCGGACAAAAACTTATCCGCGACCGCGTGGAGCGGAGCTTTCCGGAATTCATCGCCCGAGTGCCAGGTGGGATGTTAAGCGAATTGGGCTTGAAGCGACACTACAAGACTCCCGAGCCAGTCAAGCTGCTGCGCGCATTGTCGAAACGTTAGAATCTGGCCGGATCTCTACTTGTGCTGAGGCGGGGGTGTGCTACCTTCCACACCCCTGTGAGTATAGAGAAAGAAATTCAGAAGCGGCGGACCTTCGCCATTATCTCGCATCCGGATGCGGGCAAGACGACGCTGACCGAGAAACTGCTGCTCTACGGTGGCGCAGTGCAACTCGCGGGCTCGGTCACCGCGCGCAAACATCAGCGCGCCACCACGTCGGATTGGATGGAACTGGAGCGCAAGCGCGGCATCTCGATCAGCTCCACCGTGCTTCAGTTTGATTACGACGGCTACCGCATCAACTTGCTCGATACGCCTGGCCACAAGGATTTCTCCGAAGATACCTATCGGGTTCTGACTGCTGTCGATTCCGTGGTCATGGTGATCGACGCCGGCAAAGGCATCGAGTCGCAGACGCGCAAGCTCTTTGAAGTTTGCCGCCAGCGCGGCGTGCCAATATTCACCTTCATGAACAAATGCGACCGGCCCATGCTCGAACCGCTCGCGTTGCTGGATGAACTCGAGCGCGTGCTGGGCATCGGGGCATTTCCTGTCAATTGGCCCATCGGCACCGGATTCGAATTTCAGGGTGTCTATGACCGGCGCTCGAAGCAGGTTTATCTGTTCGAACGCACGGTGGGCGGCCAATATCGCGCGCCCGTCTCGGTCGGTGGCTTGTCCGAACCAGTCATTCGCGACCGGCTGGATGACGAAACATTTCGCAAGGTCTCCGAGGAATTGGAGATGTTGGATTCGGCGGGGGAAACGTTTGACGACGCTTCGGTTCTCGCCGGCCAGACGACGCCAGTGTTCTTCGGCAGCGGCGTGAATAACTTCGGAGTGCAATTGTTGCTCGACGGTTTCCTGAAACATTCCCCTCCTCCCAAAGCGCGGGTCATGGCCGGCATGTCCATCGCCCCCGAGCATCCGGCGTTCTCCGGTTTTATTTTCAAGATTCAAGCGAACATGGATCCGAAGCACCGCGACCGCATCGCGTTTGTGCGCGTTTGCTCGGGCAAATTCGAGCGCGACATGACAGTGCTTCACCCGCGCGCCGATAGGAAGGTGCGACTCTCGAGTTCGCACAAGCTCTTTGGCAACGAACGTGAGACGGTGGATGAGGCGTTCCCAGGCGATGTGATTGGGTTGGTAGGCCACTCGGAGTTCGGCATCGGCGACACGCTCACAACCGACCCGAGCATCAGCTACAAAGAAATCCCCCGCTTCACGCCCGAGGCATTCGCCTATTTGCACAACCCCAATACGGCCAAGTACAAACAATTTCGACAGGGCCTCGACCAGCTCTTGCAGGAGGGGGTTATTCAAATCCTTCAGCTTCGCAACGCAGCCGTGAAAGTGCCGCTGCTGGCCGCTGTCGGCCCGTTGCAATTTGAGGTCGTGCAGTACCGGCTTGAAAGCGAATACGGCGCAGCCTCGCGTCTGGAATCAGCCCCATGGAACGTAGTGCGCTGGCTGCCGCCCGAGTTTAAGGAGCCGGACTTGGACGCACTTTCGCTGCCGACAGGATCGCGAATCGCCTATGACATGAGCGGCCATCCCGTCGTGCTTTTCGAGAACGAGTGGTCCGCGAATTACTTTGCGCAGACTAACTCGAAGGTTGCGCTATCCGGTTTGCCAGTTGAGACCCAACGAACCCGTTAAGTCTGCCAAGCATCGTGGTTCAGCGGACACCGGATAAAAGGCCGACCCGGGTTTACGCCGGCTTCACTTTGAGCTTCTGGTTTTTGATGCGAGTGCGGTTGAGCTTGGCGATGATGCTGTTCGCGTGCTCGGACGCGACATCAACAAACAGGTGCCGCTCTCGGATGTCCACGGTGCCGACCACCTTCGCGGGCAGCCCCGTTTCGCCCAAGATCGCTCCGACAACATCGCCCGGCGCCACCCCCATCTCCGCGCCGATGTTCATGTAAAGGCGTGTCTGCTCGTCCGGTGTGCGACGGCTGTGTTTGGGGGATTGGACATGCTCCGGCTCAACAATTTCACGGCGTTCCTGAATCCGGGGCGGGCGGGCGACTAATTCGCGTCGCGGTTTCGCCGCGGGTGGCGGGGTCAGTGGCGGGGTCGGTTTCGCTGCGAGTGGCGGCGGCGGTGCTGCCGGCGGTGCCGCCGTTTGAAGGGCGACCCTAGGTGCGGGTGCCGGGCGCCGCGGCTCTGGCGGACGGTCAACAGAAAAGTTTTGACGAGGCGGTTGATCATCGCGACGTCGCGGCTGCCGATCTGGCCGTTGCTCGTAGCGGTCGTCGCGTGCTTCCCGGAAAGGCGGACGTTCCGGGCGGGCACGCTCTTCTTCGCGGGGCGCTTTGGCCGACGCCGCTGAGTCCGCGCTTTGCAACTGATGGATCAGCGCCGATCCGATGTCTGTGGAGGTGAAGCCTTCTTCCAACAAACGCTCAATCACGTGATCCTGCCGCTTAAACTCACCGCTTTGCAATGTGGTCCGCAATTTATCGAGAAACGTGCTGGCACGGGCTTCCTCCACTTGGTCGAGGGTTGGCGGCCTTCCGCGCTGGATTCTCACTCTCGTGTAACGCTCGATGTGCTGGATCTGAAACATCTCGCGTCCGGCCACAAATGAGATCGCCCGACCGCTGCGGCCGGCGCGGCCCGTGCGCCCGATGCGATGGACGTAGTCCTCCACGTCGTAGGGGAGGTCGTAATTGAAGACGACCTGCACATCGTTGACATCGATTCCGCGCGCGGCGACATCGGTGGCCACAAGGAATTCAAGGCCGGACTTGCGGAACTTGTTCATCACGCGGTCGCGCATGCCTTGGCTCATGTCGCCGTGCAGCCGGTCGGCGGAATATCCCTGGGCGTTCAAATGATCCACCAGATCGTCCACCATGCGCTTGGTGTTGCAGAAAATAATTCCGAGCTTGAGATCATGAATGTCGATCAACCGCGTGAGCAACTCGATTTTGAAGCGGCGGTCCACCTCGTAATAGACCTGCTCGACCGTTGGCACAGTGAGCGTCTTCTGTTCGATGCGGACGCTCTGCGGCTGGCGCGCGTATTTCTGAATCAACTCCAGGATAGGACGCGGCATGGTAGCGGCGAAAAACACCGTCTGCCTTTCAGCGGGCACCGCCTGGAGAATGAGCTCGATGTCCTCACGAAAGCCCATGTCGAGCATCACGTCCGCTTCGTCGAGGATCACCATCCGGACAGCGTCGAGCCGCAGCGTTCCGCGCCGCATGTGATCCATAACGCGCCCGGGAGTGCCAATGACGATTTGGGCACCCTGCTTGAGGCCGAAGAACTGCCGTTCGTAAGACTGCCCGCCGTAAATGGGCAGGACGTGAATGCCCCGTTTGAAGAGCGCCAGCTTGTGGATCTCCTCAGATACTTGCACCGCCAGCTCGCGCGTTGGGCAAAGAATCAGCACCTGGACGGCGCGCTGGTGCGGGTCCACTTTCTCGACGGCTGGCACGCCAAAGGCCACGGTCTTGCCGGAGCCCGTCTGGGATTGACCGACGACATCGCGCCCTTGCAACAAGACGGGAATCGCTTCGGCTTGAATAGGGGAAGCCTGCTCGAAGCCCAGTTTGTCGATGGCCTTCAGCAACTCTGGGGAAATGCCCAGCTCGGAAAATAGTTTGGTTGTCATTCAATAGTGTTTCGCAACGATCTACCATACCCGAAATGAGGGCGCGGCGTGAGTGATTTCTTGCAGCAATTCTCATTTTGGCCCAGGACACTGTCCGCTCGTCGTATGTAGTCCCGGCTTTAGCCGGTTTTCACGGGGCGACCGGCTAAAGCCGGGACTACATGCGGGCCAAAATGAGAACACCTCGAACTTTGTGCGCGCATTGCGCGCATTGCGCCCTTGAACGGTGGGGCGAGACTCTCTCCGAGCTGTAGTCTCCGAGCCG
This sequence comes from Akkermansia muciniphila, assembly GCA_945861765.1. GTDB lineage: Bacteria > Verrucomicrobiota > Verrucomicrobiia > Limisphaerales > SIBE01 > SIBE01. Next base: position 23,636 of record CAMAWP010000061.1, read on the forward strand.
GAAGCCGTCGAGCCCTGACATGCTCGATCGCCAGAAAAGGTCAGGGTTCGAGGGGACTCTCACCCCACCCAGTTTCATGGGCAGAATTGCTGAGAATTGCGGCTTCGCAGTTGCATATCCTGAGTTAGGTGTTAATTAGTGAGTCGGCTTGGTCTGGGAGCCATCGTTTTTGGCAACAATATCGAGTATCTTCGCCGCAGTTCCGGCGATAAGTAAGCAACCATGCACGCACTACTCATTGATGATTCGCGAGCGCATCGACTCGTGACAGGACATTCGTTGGAAGACTTAGGGTTTGAAGTGACCGAAGCTGAAAACAGCGCGGAAGCCGCAACTTGCTTGAAGAAAAAAACCAAGTTTGACCTGG
>CAMAWP010000062.1 GCA_945861765.1 Akkermansia muciniphila
CGCCACCAGATGCGCAAGGTAAAGCGACCTCTGCGCCTCAACCATTCCAATAAAATCAGACAAGTTTGTAAATTTCCCCACGAACATCAATCTCGCGCTTGGAGATTTTGGCGTGATCGAGGGGAAAACTTTTCTTGAAACACCCCTGATCGAGAGGGCTGAGATGGGGAATTGGATTGAGAATTTTGTCGTCGTATGCTTTGATCCGATGCACGGCGAAGCCAGTGTCACGCGATGGACAAATAAATGCTTTGGTAGATTTTGTTGATGCTAAGACTTTAAGAACGCCCTTTATGAATTTGCTACTAGAGCTCTTCAGAAGTCCGAACCAATACGTGCCCTTCAAGGCTGGCCAAGCCGTCTTCACAGAGGGAGAGCAAGGCGACGTCATGTATGTCTTGATGGAGGGCGAACTTGAAGTGCAAGTACATAACAAAGTTGTTGGAGCTTTCGGACCGGTCGAGGTTTTCGGCGAGATGGCCGTTATTGATACTCAGCCAAGGAGTGCGACTGTTGTTGCCAAAACTGATTGCATGCTCGCTCCGATCAATCAAAAGCGTTTCTTATTTCTAATCCAGCAGAAACCGGAGTTTGCCATCTACATCATGAAGATACTTGTTGAGCGCATACGGTGGATGGACGCGATGGCAAAAGGCCTTGCAACGGTGCCCGAAATTAATACTTGAGCCTTTCGTTGTCTGCCGAAATGGTCTAAGTCCATTGATGCCTTGTTAGGTCAGGCGCATTCGGGTAACAAGTCGAAATCACGTCTGCGGCAAATTGAATTGTGAGAAAACTGGAAATTCTGAATAAATCCTGCGATGTATTGTGCAATGTTTGTCAGGTTTGCGAAGTCATTCGCAGCGTTGCGAGCCTCAATTTCGTGTGGTTGAGAACATGGCGAGTAGTCATTTCTCACCGAGGCGGTATTGGCGTCGTGGCGATCTAGATCACTAGGACCTTCAAACGAGCAATTCAGATGACGAACAAAGGAACACCATTTCTGCACACACTCGACGCCATGCTCGGCGACCGGAGCAAGGACGCGATTTATCCTTGCATCCGGGATTTGGTCGAGCACGGCCTCGACCTGACTCGATTCTCTGCGGGTGAGACTACGCCGCAACGCCAAGACATCACTCAGTATGTAGCGGCATGGTTGCGGCACGCCGGGCTAAGTGAAGATGAATCGAGCGGCTGGCTAATTGATTACTGCGTCGCCATGCTCGCCTCCCTCTCCAAGAGATCGCCGGCGGCCATAAGGCATAGCACCAAGTCCAACCTCCGCTACATCCACAGATCCGCGGTTCCGTTTCTCTGTCAGTGCGCCGATAACTCTTTCCGGGCGAATTGCAGCAGCGACTGCCCCGTCTTTGATGACATGCAAGCCAAGCTTCGAGCCAAAGCCATCGAAGCGCTTCAACCGAAGCCCCCCTTTGTGCGCCCACCGACTCCGGTGATCGAGTTAGTGCTTCCGGTGAAACAGGTTTACCTGGAACAGTTCCGGTTGAGTCTTCGACTCGCCCTCGAGGAAATTCAAAAGGGCACGAAGATGGGGCGTATCATCGGGATCTTGAACGAGCGCGGGCTAAAAACCAGAACGGGACGGAAATGGAATTATGCCATTCTACGCAATGAACTTCAGAACTTGAGGAACTCGCAAGTGCCGCCTCAAGACGGCCTCAAAAGCGCCTGCCTTCCTGAATGTCCCGACGCCGTGCAAACCGCTCCACCGAATGGTCAAAAGGACTCTGGATGACCCGGAGTCAATCGGGTGAAGAGTTTGAACAAATCCCTCAGCGTTCGATCCGCTTCACTCCAGATTATTCGCATTCCATCGTTGAACCAAACCGCGGGCAGGGCGCTTCGCGAGGTTCAAAACCGTTCCCTCCGAAGCTTGTTTGAACCTAAAGACTGGAGTTGGAGAGCGGAGAACCATGATCACTCTGAGAAAAGCGGTTAGATTTCAGAACGAGACTGATCACTGCTTTGCGTTCTCTACGGTTAACTAACTGCCTTTTTCACTTTGAAGTTATGATCGCGTGAGGCGGCTGCTTCACGAGATTCTAAGTGCTCCTAAGAATCTCCTGCACGACCCGGGCGGGCTTCGTATCAGTCAACGTCTGCTCCTGGCCATTGTGGTAATAGGCCATCTTGGTGTGGTCTATCCCAAATAGGTGCAGCAAGGTTGCATGGTAATCATTTGGACTTACTGGGTTCACCGCCGCGCGATGGCCGAATTCGTCCGTCTCGCCATAGGTCATACCACCTTTTATTCCGCCTCCAGCCAGCCAGGTGCTGAAGCCTTGGCCATTGTGGTCGCGTCCCGCCTTTTCCGAAGCGCCGTGATTCTCGGTCACTGGCAAGCGTCCGATTTCTCCGCCCCAATGGACGATCGTGGTATCCAATAGGCCACGCGCTTTGAGGTCCTTCACTAGTGCGGTGGCCGGTTTGTCCGTCTTGCGACAACATTCAGCTAGCTTCTTCTGAATACTTTCGTGGTTGTCCCAAATTTGGCCCGCCACGAATAACTGCACGAAGCGGACGCCTCGTTCGACCAGGCGCCGAGCGATCAAGCAGCGTGTCCCATATTCCCGCGTTGTCGAATCATCGAGGCCATAAAGTCTCTTGGTGCCTTCGCTTTCGTCAGTGATGTCGAGGGCTTCCTTGGCCGATGTCTGCATGCGCGCGGCTAATTCGTAGCTCGCGATCCGCGCCTCTAAATCCGCTTCACCAGGATGCCGCTCCAGATGCTCCCGATTCAACTGAGCGAGGAACGCAAGATTCTGCTCTTGCAAAGCACCTCGCAAATGTGACGGAGGCTCGAGGTTGAGAATCCGTGGCTCGGTCGGTCGAACAACCGTGCCTTGGTAGAGCGGAGGCATCCAGCCGTTGGACCAATTGCGCACGCCATCGACCGGATGCCCGCCGGGATCGGTCAAGACAACATAGGCCGGAAGGTTTTGGCTTTCTGAGCCCAAACCGTAAGTGAGCCACGAACCCAAGGCTGGTCGGCCCGGCTGTGATTTACCCGTGTGCATGTACCAAATCGATGGCTCGTGCCCATTGATGTCGGTGTGCATCGAGCGTACGACACAAACGTCATCGACGATCTCCGCGAAGTGAGGGAGCAACTCGGAAACTTCGATGCCGCTTTGGCCATACTTCTGAAACTTCCACGGGCTGCCGAACAATTTTTTGCTGGCTCGGTCAACAAAGCTAAACTTGACGTCGCCCGAGTAATCGTCACCGCTTCGTCTTGTCAATTCCGGTTTGGGGTCGAGCAGATCGATATGGCTTGGACCGCCGTGCATAAATAACGAGATCATTGCTCGCGCTTGCGGTGCGAAGTGGGACGGCTTCGGTTTCAAATCGAAGGTTTGAGGGTTCCTCGGGATGCTCGGCGGAGTCGCGAGCAGATGCTGCTCTCGCAACAGCCAGGCTAATGCGACGCTGCCGATGCCCATGGCGTTACGAGCGAGAAAGCGGCGGCGTGTCAGACCCTCGAGAGGAAAAGGTTTCATCGTGCGTTTGCGGAGATGTTGCACCAAGCAAGTATGAATTGAAATAGGGAAAAAGTTCATTCCGCAGAAACGGGCGCATCTGCGAATGAGGACGGGCCAAAACTTCACCCTCTCTTCCATCGGATGGAGGAGAAGGGACGGGGAGAGGAGGTCGGTTGGCTGGGATTTCCCTCTCCTCGTTCCTCGCAGGGAGAGACCACCCTGGGCTTCGCGCGCGCAGGGCGACTCTGAACCCACCCCACCCCTCCTGGGAGGGGTGGGGTTCTATTGACTAGCGCTTTCGGCAGAGCTGAAGTCCATCCGCAATCGGCAGCAATACAGTTTCCACGCGTCCGTCTTGTGCCAGTTTCCGATTGAGGGCGTCGATTGCCTGGCCAGAGGGGTCAGTCGTTGCTCCGACTCCGACTTTCCCGCCCCAAAGCATGTTATCGAACAGGATGAGTCCATTCGCCCTGAGTCGGGGTAGAATCAGTTCGTAATAGGCGTCGTACTCCGTCTTGTCCGCATCGATGAAGGCGAAGTCCAGGGTTGGCTTGAGATCCAGGCTTTGCAGGATTGGAATCGCCGCGCCCAAGCGAAGTTCGATTTTGTGCTCAACGCCCGCCTGACTCCAGTGCCTTCGAGCAATCGCAGTCCATTCCGCGCTTTCATCGATGCAAATCAAACGTCCATTGTCCGGCAAGCCCCGTGCGATGCAGGTGGAACTGTAGCCGGTAAAGGTGCCGATTTCGATCGCAGTTTTCGCTCCGGTGGCAGCGACCAGCAGAGTCATAAAACTTCCTTGCTCCCGACTGATCTGCATCCGTGCGTCGTCGCCCAGCGATTCCGTTTCCTTGCGCAAGGCGTCCAGAACCGAATCAGATGCGCCCGTTCGATGAGCACAGACATAGTCGTAAAGCTGATCGTCTAAAGGTAAGTACTTTGATTTCATAGTGGCTCAGAGTCGATCATTTTGGGCGATAGGAACCTGGGGTCGGGCATGCGATGGGGATTAGGATTTGGAATGTGTCAACTCTCATCAAACCATTGCAGCAAGTTTGCATTCGGCCTACTGAACGTTTCCTTTGCGGAGGAGCTTCAACGGATAAAAAGTATCACGCCAACGGATGCCGCCTTGCCGCAAAGTCACGATTGCGGAGTTGAGCATAGCGAAGGCGATTAGCGGTAAAATGAGCGGCATGATCAACGCCGCAGCGGGTGACCAACTCGATTTTCTTGCGATGAGAATGGCTGGAATGCTGAGCGAGAGCAGCCCCAAGCCAGCGGCGCGCCCGGCTAGCGAGCCGGTCAACGGACCGATCAGACCGGCCAGCCAAAATAGACTCATCGCTATCGAGGCGGCCAGAATCAATGCCAGTCGGTAATTCACAGCAGCGAAATAATTCTTTTCAAAGATTTTAATCATGCCGAGGGCGTTGAGTGACCATTGACATTCGGCATCATCGCCTCCGATGAATCCGCGCGTGCGCTTGCCCGCACGGCGCAGGAGCAGGCCGAGTTTCACGTCGTCCAAGACGGTCAGGCGGAGCGCTTCATAACCTCCCGACACGCGATAAGCCGAGGCGCGGACGAGGTTGAACGCGCCCATCCCAACGTAAGCTTCTGGTATGTCACGGTTCGCGCGAGACAGCCAACCGACAAGTCCGAGCAAAAACATCAAGTGCCACGCCTGAGCCGCCAGAGTCCCGCGCGCGACGCCGGGAGTGAGGCAAATGTGATCGACGCTTTCGCGATCCGCCACGGCCACTGCGCGGAGAATCACGTCCGGTTTGAGCCAAACATCGGCGTCAGTGAAGAGAATCCATTCGCCGGTGGCCAACGCGGCACCCACAGCGCAAGCGTGGCATTTGCCTAGCCAGCGGTCCGGCAATTCTTCCACCCGGACGACTGTGAGCCGCGTGTCTTCATCGGCCAGCCTACGCAGAATCTTGCTAGTTTGATCGCTCGACCGATCGTCCACCACGATGACTTGCAGATCAACTCCTGCCTGAGTCAGGAGTTGGCGCAAGCACGATTCAATCCGTGCCTCCTCATTTCGAGCCGCCAAAACTACGGATACTATCGGGGGAGTCGAAGCGCGGCTCAATGAATCCAGGGATGGCAAACGTTGTGCGAAACGAAGATCGAGGAGGATCTGGACTGTCGTACAAAAACCGAGCAACGCTACGGCCCAGAAAGCTAGAGTAATCAAAGTGTTCACAAATTGAGCCTCAGCACGTTCGTCTTTGCAGCGGCACCGCACTGTGATGGAGCGTTCGTCGCCGAGCGCTGAGAAGAGCGTCTCTCGATCCGCCACTCACCATACACGCCGACTGAACGATTGGTCGGCGAAACAACGCTGCGATCAGTCCAAATACAGAAACTCATTAGCGCTTAAAAGTGCTTGGCAGAAATTGGTCAAGGCTTGCAGTGTGGGGTCGGTCTTTTTCGCGGGAACCGTCTTTTCACCATTTTTGTTGCTTGCTGGAGCAGCTTGTCCTTGGCTGCCCTTCGTATCTTGCGCGGGTGCGATGCTGGCCTCCCTTCGCTTCAGTTCTTCGGTTTGCCGCTCGATAAATGTGAAGGATTGCTGGATTTCAAACTCGGTCGCAGACCGGGCGAAGGCCAAGGGCCACGCGTGGGCGACCTGCTGACGAACGTCGTGGCCTGCCTCCCTCCGCAAGCGTTGGGCAAATCTTTCGGCTTCACTCAGGATGAAAGCGCTGTTCATGAGCATCAGCGCCTGCGTGGCGACAGTCGAAGCGCGGCGGCGGTCGCAATTGGTTTCCATAACGGGAGCATCGAACGAATTCAGAATGGCGAGCGGGCGGCTGCGACGCACTTGAATATAGACGCTGCGACGGAACTCCTCGCCTCCCATAGGCACGTCCACGGGCATTTTGCTGTCACCTTCCTTCTTGTCGATACCGACAACGATCTGCCCGACGACGTCTTCTCGGACCGGAACGGGCGGCCCGAACATTTTCGAGTTCAAAGCGCCGCTCATGGCCAGAACGGAATCGCGGATAATCTCCGCATCGAGGCGCTGAACGGGCTTGCGCCAGTAGAAATTGTTATCCGGGTCGATTTCGTTTTTCTTGGAATCGCGCAACGACGTTTGCCGGTACGCCGTTGAACTCATGATCAACTTGTGGAGGCTTTTCAAGCTCCAGTCCTGCGCCACGAATTCGCTGGCCAGCCAGTCGAGCAGCTCGGGATGAGTCGGCTTTTCGCCCATGAAACCAAAATCAGATGGCGTGCCCACGATGCCGCGACCGAAGTGATGCATCCAAATGCGATTGACGATTACGCGAGCCACGAGCGGATTCTCACTACTCGTCAGCCAGCGCGCAAAGCCGAGTCGACGGCCCGTGGTGGGCAAGGCCGGATCCTTTTCCGAAAGATCCACCCTTTTACCGGGAGGAGCCAAAACCGTTAATCCGCCGGGCAAAATCTTCACTTTCGGCTGCTGGTGATCACCGCGGTGGAAGAGATAAGTGGTCGGCACCTGGCCAGGGACCTCGGTCAAGGGTTGAATGAAATCCTCGATTGGCTTGGTCGCCCGGACGTCAGCGATCTTTGCGTCCAGCGCCTTTAATTCGTCAGCCGCTTTGGGGTTGTATTGGTAGAGCACGCCGGGAGCGATATTTACGCTGGGATATTCATCGAGGAGTTTCGATTGGTCCGCGGTGCGTTTGTCCTTCGGTGTGTGGTAAGCCGCCCGCAGAGGTTCGCGGAGAGATTCTGGATGTTTCTCCAGCTCTTTTACGAGCGCGGCGGCAATGTGATTTTTCTGCTTCTCCTCCTTTTCAGCGGTCAGTTTCTGAGCGCTTGTTTCGACTTCAGTCGCTCTGGCTCGATCCGCATCGGTATAAAGTGAAATCAACCGTTGAGCAGGATTGCGCCAATTCTTCCAATCATACGCTGGCTCGAGGATGGCCCGCAGCCGGTAATAGTCCGCCTGGGGGATCGGATCATAACGATGATCATGGCATTGGGCGCATCCCACGGATAGTCCCATCAGAGATGTGGAAACAATCTTGATCGCCTCCGCCACCACTTGGTTGCGGGCTGCGTCTTGGTCGATGCCGGAGGTCCCCGTCCCATCAGTGCCCATGCGCAAGAAGCCGGTGGCGACGAGCTTGTCCATCTGATCGCTCGTCAGGCCTTTTCGAGGCCAGCCGATCATCTCATCACCGGCCAGTTGCTCCTGGATGAATTGATTGAATGGTTTATCGCCGTTCAAGGAGCGGATCACGTAGTCACGATATTTGTAGGCATAGTTTCTGACGGCATCGACATCCGTGTATCCGTCGGAATCCGCGTAACCCGCTGCATCGAGCCAATGCCGCCCCCAACGTTCGCCATAATGTGGAGAAGCCAGCAACTCATCAATTAGCCGTTCGTACGCATTCGGCGACCTGTCCGCCAGAAATCGCGCGATCTCCCCGGGCGGTGGAGGCAAACCGATCAAGTCGAAATACGCGCGACGAAGGAGCGTCAATCTGTCTGCGTCGGGCGAAAAGGAAAGTCCCTTTTTTGACATCGCATCTCCAAGAAACGCATCAATGGAATTCCGGACACGAGCTTGGCCTTGAACTCCCGGCAAGGGCGGCCTGTGAACGGGCTGAAACGACCAAAATTCGCGCTCGTCCGGAGTGATCGCATTTTCGCCGACCATTTCTTTCGGTTCTTCCCGGGCTGTCTCGGCTCCGCTCGCGATCCATAACTCGATCAGTCTCATCTCGAACTGCGAAAGCTTCTTTTCTCTTTTCGGCATTTCGCCATCGTGAATTTTTTGGTAGAGCAAGCTCTCCGATGGTTTTCCGGGCGTGATGGCCGGCCCGGATTCGCCACCTTGGACTATCAGTCGCCGCAGGCGCAGATCGAGCCCGCCTTTCAGTTTCTCGCCTTCGCCATGGCAATCGAAGCAGTTGGCTTTTAAGATTGGCCGGATGTTCTTCTCAAAGGTTAGCGGACCCACTGCGCTATCGTCAGCGAGCATTGGAAAGATCAGAGCAACCGCCAGGAAGAGGCCAGAGCACCAGGCGTAGTTGTTCCAGAACGAGGAGGGCGGAACCACCAAAGCATGAGCCAAGGACTGCACTGCCTTAAGCTATCGGCAAGGTCCCGATGGGTGACAAGCCAAAAAGCCTGCAATTCTCATTTGTTCCTCGACGCCTTCGATCGTCATTCACAGCTTGACCATTTGAATGCCCCGTCATTACGGTAGGACCGTGACTTTGCTCTCAACCATCCGGAGCGACCTGGGCACCTTGGATTGAATTCACCAAGGAATATGATTCACCCACTGACATCCGCCAAGCGATGAAATCCTTTTCACCTTCCGATACAGTTTTTCTGCAAGGAGCCCAAGAATTTCTCAAGGCCGGACAACACGCCGAAGCCAGGGCTGAGCTTGAGAAGATCGCGTCCGAGCAACAGAAACATCCGGATGTGTTGGAAGCGAGATGGGAGGTCTGCGCGCAGGCTGCGGAATGGGAGATCGCTTTGGAGCTGGCCAATCTTCTGTGCGACATGAATCCGGAAAACCAGATCGGCTGGATGTATCGCGCATGCAGTCTGGATGAGCTGAAGCGGGCGCAGGAGGCATTCGAAGTATTGCTGACAGCCGCCGAAAGATTCCCCAAAGCGCCCACCATTCCTTACAATCTGGCCTGTTGCGCGTGCAAACTGGGCCGATTGAAAGAAGCCTCGTTCTGGCTCGCCAAAGCAATCGAGAACGGCGGAAGGGCAGAAATCAAACTGATGGCCCTGGATGACGCGGACCTGATGCCGTTGCTGGATCAGATCTGCGCGATGTAATTCCACGTTGCTCTCAACTTGAAAGCAACTTGGAATAAGCCAGAAGCGTTTCAGGAATGTTGCTGGGAGGCAGGCACCAATCACTTTCCGCGAAAAGCCTCGACTCTACGCCGAGACTCTGCAATTTGCGCGGGCGGCATGATCTGAGTAAACATGTAAAGGACGGTGACTGCTTGGGAGTATCCCTGGGAAGCCGACAAGCTAAACCACTTGTACGCCTCGATGAGATCCAGCGGAACACCCTGGCCTTTGGCATAGAGCACGCCTATGTTGTATTGGGCTTGAGGGAAGCCTTGGTCGGCAGCCTTTCGATTCCATCGAACGGCCTCTGCAAAGTTTTGAGCGACCCCTCGACTTTTCGCGTACATACATCCCAGGTTACTCTGTGCTGCCGGGCTCCCTTGCTCGGCCGCCTTGCGATACCAATGGGCCGCTTCCGCGTCATCTTGTCTTACCCCCAAACCGTTGTCGTACATTAAGGCGAGGTTGTATTGAGCCACCGCATGGCCTTGCTCAGCCGCTTTGAAATACCACGTGACGGCCTCGCCATGGTTCTGACTCACACCACGTCCAACATCATACAACACTCCGAGATTGGACTGAGCCTCCGGGTCGCCCTGCTGAGCAGCTCGGTGATACCATTTCGCTGCTTCAACAAAATCTTGGGGCGCTCCTAGGCCGTTCTCAAACATCACACCAAGGTTATACTGCGCCGCAACATCACCTCGTTCAGCCTTGGTCATCGTCTCGTCGAAATTCAACGTGAACATAAAATTCAAATGCGCCATGCGCAGTCAAAACCGAGCTAGTCTTTCACCACGCAAATGTTAGTAAAGACTCTTGCCAAAGGCAACCAACAGCCCGATGGCGCTGAAATCGCAGGTGTGAGCTTGGGATATCATTTGCCAGCACATGGCTTCTCACCTATGTATTCGTGGCTGGTGAAACAAGAACAAATCCAACAAAACTCAAATCATCCTATGACATCATCATGAAAAGAATCGCGTTCGCATTCAGCCTCATCGCAGGCATTGTCCTGATGCAGGCTGCCGCCGCTGGAGTAGAGTGGCACACGGACTTCGCGAAAGCTCAAGCGATCGCCAAAGCCGAGAAAAAAATGATCCTGCTGGACTTCACCGGTTCAGATTGGTGAGGAGGCTGCATCAAGTTGGACAAAGAAGTTTATTCGACGAAAGAATTTGCCGACTATGCCAAGAAGTATTTGGTGTTGGTCAAGGTAGATTTCCCAATGAAGAAAGCGCAAAGCACAGCCGTGAAAAGGGGTAACGAACAGTTGAAAGAGAAATACAACATCGAGGGGTTTCCCACTCTGATCGTTGTCGATACCCAGGGAAAGGAAGTCGGTCGGGAAGTCGGTTATGGTGGAGACGGCCCCAAAGCTGTCATTGCGCAATTGGCGAAATTTCGAAGTAAATAATTCTTCAATCAATGTCCAACAGCGTGGCTGGTTCAGTCACGCTCTTTTTTTGTACACGATCAGCGGCGCTCCTTTGCTCCCATCATGCAACCATCCGTGTCCGCTTCGGTGCGGACCTAACGCGCTAATTGGAAACTGGAATCTTGAAATAGCACATCCAGCCGCCAATAGCCGCGCCCAGGCCGACGCGCTTGCCGCTTACCCACTCGACGTGCCCGTCTTCAAAGAGAAAATTTCCACCACTCGGCGCCCCGCGATCGATGCGGTGGACGGCCGTAAAAACTTTCTTGCCTTCGAAGTCGGTCGTCCACGAAAGGCGGGGGTCGTAGATGTTCGTCGTTTCAGGTCCAAGACCCTGGAGTCGGTCGATCATGATGGGCGCGGAGCTAAACACACCGCCGAGCCTGTTGCGGTAGTACCAATCCGCTACCCCCTTGGCCTGGCTCTTGACAGTTGCATCGTTTTCTTTGCGTCCTGGCAAATAGAAATAACCAATGAGCTGAGCCGCATTGTCCGATGTGATCATGGAGCTTTCGGCAGCCCGATGCCATTTGTCGGTTGGGCAAAAGAGCACGTCGTTCGCCACACGCTCGCCGGTCTTCTTGCTACTGCGAACGTTCTTGATCAGGTAATTATTCCAGAAATTGCTCATCGACGGCATGATCCAACTTAGGTCGAAGCCTTGGCTGTTGTCTGGAAATCGTTCATTGCTGTCGCCCGCGTACAAGTTGATCGCCAGGCCCCACTGCTTCTCGTTGCTGACACAAAGCGTTTTGTGCGCTTTCGCTTTTGCTTTAGCCAGAGCTGGCAACAACATTCCGGCGAGAATTGCAATAATCGCAATGACGACCAGCAGTTCGATTAGAGTAAAACCAGACGAGGTGCGGAGACGGCGCGTAGCGCGCGTTTGATACGGGGTCACAACTGTTGAAAGATATGTGGACGTCATAGAAGTGGTGCGGTTTAGGTGTCGATGATGCTGTTAATAACATTCCCATGAACATCGGTCAATCTCCGGTCGATGCCGTTGTGCCGAAACGTGAGCTTGGTGTGGCCGATGCCTAGCAAATGCAGAATCGTCGCATGAATGTCATAGCAATAAGTCGGGCTAAGACGATCGGCTGGCTTGTATCCCCACTCGTCGCTTGGACCATAGGTGACGCCTCCCTTGATGCCGCCACCCGCCAGCCAGTTGGTAAAGCAAAACGGATTATGATCCCGCCCCTTGCCACCTTGAGCGCAGGGCATCCGACCGAACTCAGTCGTCCAAAGAATCAGGGTGTCGTCCAGCATCCCACGTTGTTTGAGGTCCTTGATGAGCGCGGCGGCACCACGCGACATGCCAAGCGCCAGCGGGCCGTGATCGCGCTTGATGTCTTCGTGCGAATCCCAGTTACGACGCGGAAAGCCGTTGTCATTGCCCGACCAGATCTGGACAAAGCGGACGCCGCGTTCAAGGAGGCAACGGGCAGCGAGACATTTGCGTCCGAAGTAATCAGCTTCCTCAATTGGGTTAATCTCCTTGTCGAAGGTCTTGACGCCATGTTTAAGCCCGTACATCTCCAGGATGTAATCAGGCTCTTTCGAAAGATCCAGAGCTTCGGGAGCGGCCAACTGCATTCTGGCAGCGAGTTCGTAGGAGCGAATCCGCGAGTCCAGGCGCGAATCCCCGTCGCGACGGATGGCGTGCTCACGGTTCAAGCGTCTCATCAACCCCAGTCCGTCGAAATCGCTGGCCGCAGTAATGAAATCATTCTTCGATGGGAACAGATCGGCTATGGGATTTGGCTGGCCGGGGTAGATCATGGTTCCCTGGTGCTCCGCAGGCAAAAAAGCCGAATCCCAGTTCTTGAGGCCGTTCGAGGCGAAACCGCGGTGGTCAGGCAACACGACGAAGGTAGGCAAATTCTCGTTCATGCTCCCCAGTCCGTAGCTGACCCAGGATCCGACGCCGGGAAAGCCGGGCGTTTGAAACCCGGTGGCTTGCAGATAAGTGGCCTGGCTATGAACTCCTGTTTTCCCAACGAGGTTGTGGATGAAAGTGATTTCATCAATGCACTCACCCAGAGGCGCCACAATTTCACTGAGATGTTTGCCGCATTGGCCGTATTGCTTCCACGACCACGGGGACGCGAACGTCGAGCCGTGACCGTTTTGAAAGAGTTCGACCTTTTCACCTGGATCCCATTTTTCACCGTGGTGTTTGATGATCTCGGATTTGTAATCAAACATGTCCAGGTGACTCGCTGCGCCAGACATGAACAATTGCACGACGCGCTTGGCTTTGGGGGGATGATCCGGCAAGCTGGAGGTCTGTTTGCGGAACTCATCAGTGGCTTCTCTCGCCAGTAATCCTTGTGATCCCAGGAGACTTGCCAAAGCAATGCCTCCCAGGCCGCCCCCGGATCGCCACAGAAATTCACGACGGGAGATGGACTCGCGAGCCTTGGAAATTTTATGGTAAATCGACCTAGTCATAATCGCGTGCTGATTTCACACAAGCTAACGAAGCCATCAAGCCACCATTCCCGAACAACCGAGGTGGGCCTCTTTGTTTTCTGCGTTGCTTTCTGCAATGTTCGTCAATCCACAAAGACAAATTCGTTCAAGTTCAGAATCACTCGGCACGTGTTGGATAAGCCATGCCGCCGAGCATAGCTCACGAGACCGTCGGAGTCCTCAGCACTGGGAGATCGCCCGACGGCCAAACGGAAAGCAACCGCTATTTGCTCTTCCGGGCTCTTTGCCATCGATTCGACTCGGGCAGCCATCTGCTTGGACATTGCGACCATAAATCTGTTGTTTAACAGGGTCAAAGCTTGCAAGGCGGTGAGCGTCTCGTTGCGCTTGTCCACCATTAAGGACGGGTCGGCGCAGTCCAAGGTTTGCATGAACGGTTGTGGTTGCGATCGGACCAAAAAGCGATAAATCGAGCGGCGATGCGATTTGGGATCATCCGGATCGTACAAGTGGTATTCGTAATGCGGCGAATGTTCCGGCTTTTCAACCACGAAATCTTGGAAACCGGGACCAAACATTGCATGGTTCAGCTTGCCGCTCACCAGCAGGACGGCATCGCGAATCGCCTCGGCTTCCAAACGCCTCCGATTCATCCGCCAAAGAAACTGATTGTTGGCGTCGAGTTTCGCGGATTTTTCGTTCACATCGGATGCTTGACGATACGTGGAACTGTTCAGAATCAACCGGTGCAATTGCTTGAACGATTGGCCGCCGTCTCGAAATTCGACTGCCAACCAATTGAGCAACTCAGGATGCGTCGGCAATTGTCCCATCCGTCCAAAATCATTGGGTGAATCCACGATGCCTCGGCCAAAGTGGTACTGCCAAACGCGATTCGCAATGGAGCGCCAGGTCAACGGATTTTGAGGGTCCACGATCCACCGTGCCAGCGCGACGCGTCGGTCGCCTTCGCTCTGATCCCCTTTGAGTGCAAACCGGGCGTTGATGCCGGGAATGATCGGCACGGTTCCAGGCTCCGCGATTTTCCCAGGGCTTTGCACATCCCCGCGATGAAGTACCTGGATCAAGCGGGGCTTTCCGCCATTATTCCCGGTGCCTGCGAACGCCCCTTTTCCTTTGTGAACTGTGCCCGCATAAGTTTTCATCGGCTTGGGCAATTTCCCAAGTTCGTTCTCCACCGACGTGAGGCCTTGGGCGATCTCTTTCAGCTTCCGTTTCATGGCTGAAGTCATCAATCCATCGAGCATCGCTTTTCGTTCGGCCTCCATTGTGGCCAGATCGCCGAGAGATGCGGGATCGTCTTTGGCGCCATAATACGCTCCATCAACAAGATTCTTCATCTGCCAGCGCACGGGGGCCTCAATCGAATCGAGCGCCGTGACAGTAGCTCCATGCGCGGCGTTTTCACCGGCGGCATCCAGCACGCTGAGTTCGGCTAGCGCGAAGATGAAGTCCTTTAAACGAGGCGCGAGCTTGGTTGCGGTCACGCGAACGAACCGCGCCTGCTTGCCGTGAACTGTAATGGTCTGAGGGGCAACCCCGGGATTCGACACATCGGCTTGGCTGCGATCAGCCACGATGGTGACACCCTCCTTGAAGTTCGAGTCATCAGAGACTTCCACTTTGAATCGAACCGGAAAGCCGAACCCTGCCCCGATGCCATTGAAGTCGTCATGGCAACCGACATAGATAATACGTTCGATAGCCATGGACTTGCCGAGATCAACTTGCACCCATTTCACTGCCTCCTGCGACGGCATGATCTGGCTATGATAGCCGAACGCGTCACTACTGCCTTTTGGGCCCTGCTTTTTGAGATTAGCAATTCGCTTCTCCAGTGCGACCAGAGCATCTCCACCAAGCTTCTTGATTTCCACGTCAACTGTTTCCTTTTCTCCCGTCCATTGCGTCTGGAGCCTTTCCAATTCTGCACGTTTCTTTGCCACTTCGGAATCTGGATCAAATGTCCGATCGACACGGTCCAAGGCTGAGAAAACCGCCTGCAAACTGTAGTAATCCTCCTGGGTGACCGGATCAAACTTGTGGTTGTGGCAGCGGGCGCATTGGACAGTCATGCTGATGAACGTGTTCATGGTGTTCGACACCATGTCATCGCGATCCAAACTGCGCGCGATTTTTCCGTCAATCTTCTCTTCGGGAACCTCCATGTGACCGATCAAATCCCACGGGCCCGCCGCGATGAAGCCAGTGGCAACGACGCCATCAATCGTATCCGGAAAGAGGACATCGCCCGCGATTTGTTCCAGCACAAACCGTGAGTAAGGCTTGTCTTCATTCAACGAGCGGATCACATAATCGCGATAGGGCCATGCGTTCGGACGTGGTTGATCTTTGTCGTATCCATGGGTGTCGCCGTAATGGACGACATCGAGCCAATGTCGGGCCCATCGTTCACCGTGGAGGGCCGAGCCGAGCAAACGGTCCACCAGCTTTTCGTAGGCGAGAGGGTCAGTATCTCCCGCAAACGCTTCGACTTGCTCTGGCGAAGGAGGCAACCCGACGACGTCGAAGTACACTCGGCGAATCAATGTGCGGCGATCCGCCTCCGGCGAGGGAGCAAGACCCTTTTCGCCCAGCTTGGCCAACACGAAAGAATCTACCGGTGTTCGCACCCATCGAGCATCGATGCCGTCAAGCTCCGGCACGGGCGGGCGCGCCATCGGTCGCAAGGACCAGAAATCAAGTCGATCATCGGCTTCTCGGGCGGCGGCAGGCGGGGATTTAGAAAGATCCACTTCCCGATTTTCCGTTGCCAACAGGTCATTGCCAGAAAAGGCGTCAGCCGAGAGCAGGAAGAGCAAAACTGACGCCTTCAGATAGCCTTGGAGTCGGGAGATTTTCATTGACGAAGTAATTTGCCAAACCGGCATTTGGGCATCCTGAACTCCCCAAAGGGAAATCTATTTCAACCGTCGCTGGCGAAAGCCCGCCGGAAGGATCATTCCAGTAAACGAACCAAAAACGGGTCGGGCGATGTTCCTAAATGCCAGAAGTTCGTGGTAAAATCAATACCCGTTTCAGGATAATCGGTTAATTCTCGAAACGGAAAGTATCGAGTTCTCGACAGCACGAAATCCAAAACGAGATTTACTCCGAAGGCTTGGGCAGTTCCCTAGAATTAGATTTGAAGGGTCGGATCCTACGGCGGATTATAAGGACCAGCGGCGTTTTTGAGAAGTTCTCTGGATCGTGGATAGGAGGGACCATGGGCCCGTTGCCGGGCTGAAGGCGTTATCCTTCGACGTAGATAGGTTCCTTGATGCCGCTGACTTGGACGAAGTTATGAAGCTTCTTCAGCATCCAAGGTGAAATCGTATTCCCTTCACCGAGAACAAGAGTACCTTCGGGTGTCTCGATTGCCTCAACGAGCACTTGGCCAACCAACAAATCCTTCAGCAAGACTGCTCGCCCCTTTTTGGGACCACTGGCGAGAGCGGTGGACACATCTACCAGCAGTTTGGGATCATACACGCCTGAAGTGGTCTTCATTTTGTCCAAGGCCCTGCCCTTGGGGGTTCCGTCAGCTTCGAATTGGGTTAGGTCACCGAGAATTTTCAGAAGCCGACCGCCCAAAGGAATATTGACTCCGCCCACTGAATCCAAAGGGAAACCCGTGCCGTCGAAGTTCTTGCTCTGGTAATAAACCATTCGAGCAACCGGCTCCAATCGCGAGAAGTTCATCAATAGATTTCGCCCGGCTTCCGGAACACTCAACAAAATATCTCGCTCTGTCGGAGCCAACGTCATTCCTGCGCGCATTTTCTGAATGAGGACAGCAGGAATTGTAGCATAGCCGATCCGCGCAAGCGTCGCCGCCGTTCCCAACTCCCAAGCATGGTCGAGCTTTAGAAACTCGGCGCAAATGCGCACTTGTTCCTTAATCTTTTGGCCCAATTCGTACGATTGCGGCTCGATAACCGACAGAATTTTCCCGAGGACTTTCACGGTGCCCTCCAAGGTCTTCTCAAGCTGTTCATGTTCGTCGTGGAGCAATTTCGCCCGCTCACGCTCCGCTTTATGCTTGTGCAACGCCATTTCCAGGGCTGTCTGCAATTCCCTCTCCTCGAAAGGTTTAATGATGTAGGCAAACGGCTCGGTGATCTTGGCCCTCTTCAAGGTGCTCTCATCGGCGTGGGCAGTCAGAAAAATTACCGGAATCTCGAATCTTCGGCGGATTTCGGCGGCCGCTTCGACGCCGTCCATTTGGCCTTGCAGCACGATGTCCATCAGAACCACGTCGGGAGTGTAGATGGGAATTTTTTCGAGCGCTTCTTCTCCAGAGGCAACCGTCGCAGGCACATCGTATCCCAGGGTTTGCAGACGCTCCTGAATGTCAGCGGCAACAATGCCTTCATCTTCCACCACGAGAACTTGAGGATTAGCCATGATTAATTTTTCTCTCTCTTTCACTTCTTTGAAAGTTATGCTGAATTCGGTTCCACCCTGATGGTGAAACACCAGTTCGCCACCTATCTGGTGTGTTAATATCTTCACCAGACGAAGGCCTAACGTAGGAGTTTTATCAAAATCAAACTCTTTCGGCATGCCTGCTCCATCATCTCGAAAGACGAGGGTGAACTGATCGTTGATCCCCTCATGAAAGTCAATGCTAATTGAGCCGCTCCGACCGTTAGGGAAAGCATATTTCAGGGAATTGGAAACCAATTCGTTGATCACCAACCCGATTGGAATCGCGGTATCGATGCTGAGAAACAGTTGGTCCACAGCGAGGTTCAACTTTATAGAGCCCGAGTTGGTCCCGTAAGAGCGGAACAGCATCGCTACCAGGCTGAGCGCATACTCACGAAAGTCAACCTTCGCAAGATCCTGGGCTTGATAGAGTTTTTCATGGATGAGAGCCATCGACCGGACCCGGTTTTGGCTGTCCCGAAATAATTCTTGGGTCCGTTTATCGTCGATGTAACCCGATTGGAGGCTCAAAAGGCTGGAGATGACCTGCAAGTTGTTTTTCACCCGATGATGAATCTCTTTCAGGAGAATATCTTTCTCCTTCAGAGACTTCTTGATCTGCTCGTCCGCTCGCTTTTTCTCGGTGATATCCTCTTGAACACACACCAAATATTTCCGGCCAGAAATTTCCAACACCGACATATTTGACGACGTGGTAAAGCGGCTGCCGTCTTTCCTTTGATTCGTGCATTCTCCGAACCAAGCGCTCTTTGTTCTGACGTGTTCAGTGATCTCCGCGACGCTGTGGTTCTCGTCGGTTGACGATTGAGTTAGCAGAGCCACCCGTTGCCCTATCAGCTCCTTCGGCGTATAGCCAAACATCTCTTCCTCCGCAGCATTGGCATAGACAATCAAACCGTTTTCGTCGGCCAAACAGACCCCTTCCGACATGTTCTGTAACACGCGAGCCTGCATTACGATCGACTCTTCGCCACGTTTACGTTCCGTAATGTTCTGAATCTGGGCGATGAGATACAGTGGCTCTTCCCGGCTGCTGCGCAGCAGGGAAACACTCAGCAAAACCCAAACAATCGAACTCAATTTGTGATAATAGCGCATCTCCGTCTGGTAACTTCGGACGTCTCCTCTCAATAAACGTCGCACATGCCCTTTGTCCGATTCCAAATCTTCCGGATTGGTAAAATCGTGGAACGAGTGATTGAGCATTTCCACCTTAGAATAGCCAAGAATCTCACATAAGGTTTGATTGACTCTCAGCCATCGTCCGTCAATGCCTACCAGCGCCATTCCAATAGCCGCGTACTCGAAGGCGCTGCGGAAACGCTCCTCGCTCTCTTTCAGCGCAACAATCGTTCGGGTATGTTCCGCGAGCAACGACTGTTTGGCTCCGAGAGTAACCGCTTGGTTGACGGCGGCGGCCATGAAGTGCGCCACCAATTGCAGAGTCTGGGCGTCCGCATCGCCAAACGCATTGGGCTTCCCAGAAATCACCTTCAACACTCCCACCGAGTTGTATTGGTGTTTAAGAGGCACGACAAGGATCGATCTGGCGCCCATCAAATGAGACAATTCACGATGAACACGCGGATCGCTCTCAGCGTCATCGCATCGCAAGAACTCATCCGTCCGGACACACAATCCCGAGAAACTGGTTGCCGTGCCAAGGCGAAGCCCAATTTGTGAAGCCACGCTTCCGCTCACAGCGCGATAGACCATCTCCTCACCCTCCACCAATTCAACGACCGCCCCGTCCGCTCCAGTCAACGTCTGAGATCGATCTGCCACTAACTGCATAATCGCCGCTGGATCTGGTGCCGCCGCAGCAATTTCTTGTTGCGTGGCAACAGTCGTCGAACGTCGTTCGGCTTCGCGACGCAAGGCCGCCTCCGCTCGTTGCATCCGCGCCAATGATTGAATCCGATCCAGCAATTCTTCATCGCGAACCGATGAAGGAATGTCAGGGTCACCCCTCGAAGGATCGCGATTCTGGCGATTGATCGACGACGGTTCAGAAGGCAAATGCACCGCCAATACATCGGCCAGATCAGGGTCAGTCTTGATTCGTTGGCCAATCTCAGCGCTCTCGACATCCGGAAGAGTCGCTCCGAACAAAACGAGGTCCGGACAATTCTTCCTCGCCGAATCGAGAGCATCAGAACCGTTCTCCGCCTGAAACACCGCGTAGCCAGAGCTGGCGAGAGTATGTGAGATACTGTCGAGGTTAAGGCGGTTCGGATCGACTATCAAAATTTTGGACTTTTGGCTCATAGCACTCGGTAATGATGCCAGTGGCGACAGCGCGCTGTCGATAGCGCAAAGAAGACGAAAGACGTGAAGACGCCAAGGAATGGAAGGTGGTCTTTCCTCAGAGTGCTGCTCATATTCATTGAGATTTTCCGACGAATAGCCGAAAAGGTCGGCGACGAGAGTCGGTCCCCGATGACACTCGATGCGTCTCAGAGCGAATCGGCTGACTCCCGTTCGCTGGCCCAAGTTCCCACCCAAGTCTGGGAACAGAAGTGGGTCGTCGATATCCAGGCCGTCGGTTCGGGTCCTGCCGCTCATTCCGACGGCGGGGCCAACAGCGTCACGAGTTTGGTCCGCTATTCGCTTCAGGTAAATCTCTTGAAGGTTTCGTTCCTGTCTTCTGTCGCTTCTCAGCCTCCGGTTCGCGCATTTTCCAACCCGGACGCCATCACGAGTCAGAACGGCCCCCTTTCGCGCACGGATTAGGCGGAGTGGCTTTCGGAAAGGCAACCGGAGCTATAAAAAGACTGACGGGGCGGGGTTTTGAATTGTACGACTTATGTATGACTTTCGAGCACCGTCTTGGAAAAGCATGCAAGAGACGGGAAAAGGATAATAGCCCTAATAGCGCATTCTTCGAAACCTGAACAATCCACCGAACTATTAACAAACTTGCGTGAAATCGCTGCTTTCTGAGGGTTTGAGGTGGTGGTAGGAGATGGATTCGAACCATCGAAGGCGTGATCCAGCAGATTTACAGTCTGCTTAAAATCAACGATTTTACAGGCATAATTACAATATTGTTGACTTGAGTGACGCATAAGTGACACATTCTCACGCTCAATCACATTAAATCTCATGCGTGCAAGCAAACCTCGAATCACAGTCCGGGTCAATCCAGGTGGGACCAAAAGCTATTGTGCAGATGCCGGTTTCCTGAATGGAAAGCGTCATCGTCGGTTCTTCCCGACCAAAGTAGAGGCACAGACCTACGCCGAACAAGTGCAGGTTGCGAAGCGGAACCATGGTTCGGCAGCGTTTTCCCTTAGCGATAGGCAGAGGGTTGAAGCTTCGGAGTCATTCCTTCGTCTGGCTCCTTCCGGCACTTCCCTTTCGGAAGCGGTTTCATTCTATCTTCGACACGCACAGCCCAAAGGAGGGACCAAACTGGCGCGAGACACGGCCTCTGAATTTGTTGAGAGCAAGGAAAAGAGCGGGAAGAAATTTCGTTACGTCAAAGCCATACGCATCGCTTTCGGAATCTTCAATCAGACTTTTGGCGACAGACCGATGAACGAAATCCATCGCAAGGCGATTGAAGACTGGTTGGATTCCCGCCAGTTCGCTTTGGTGACTCGGCGGAACTACCTGCGGGATATAGGAATGCTGTTCTCGTTCGCCGTGGAGCGCGGTTATTGCGCTGAAAACCCCGTTGCTCAGATCGAGCGACCGACTTTAACCGACAAGCCGCCTGAAATTTTTACCGTCAATGAGGCTGCGCAACTTCTCGCTGCCGCACAAATGCACGCCAAACTGGAACTTGTTCCTTACGTTGCCATTGGTCTCTTTGCCGGACTCCGCGCCAGCGAACTCGACGCTCTGGCATGGAAGGAAGTCAACCTCGCCGAACGTATGATCGAAGTGACAGCCATTAAGGCGAAGACGCGCAAACGGCGCATCTTGGACATATCCGCCAATCTCGCGGCGTGGCTCAGCCCGTATGCGGGTGCCGAAGGTGCGATTGCCCCGTGTTGCTGGCGTGAGCGTCTGCAAAAGTTGAGCAAGCTTGCCAGCCTTGAACGCTGGCCACAGAACGTGCTGAGGCATAGCTTTGCCAGCTACCACCTTGCTAAACACAAAAACGCCGCGTTGACTGCGCTACAACTCGGACACGCCGATACCACGATGCTCTTCGCCCACTACCGCGAATTGGTCAAACCCGCCGCCGCCGAGCGGTACTGGGAGATTGTGCCTGAACCGGCTGCCGAGAACATCGTTGTTTTGGCGCACAAAGTCGCGTAAACTCATACTATGAACGCCGCGCCGACTGTTCAGCAAATTGCCGCTCAACTCCATTCGCTCTCCGCTTCGGAGCGTCAGCAGGTCGTAGCCGAAGCGCTGCGCCAGTCCACGCCCGACGAGCGTAAAGCCGTGGAGCGTCTTTTGCGCCGACTGCAACATCCCGACGTGCCGGAGGATGTTTGGGAAGGATTCGAGGAGTGCGAGGACGGCAAGGCCATCGAAATGCAGGATGAACATTTCGCTCGTTCGCCGGTGTGAACCGCTACACGTATAGAGCGGCTCCGAAATTCTGGCAAAACTTCAAGAAACTCACGCCCAGCCAAAAGCAGTCTGCTTTCGCCGCGTGGAAGGTTTTCACAGTTGACCCGTTCGATCCGCGATTGCGCACGCATAAGATCAACTCCCTGTCTGCCATCTTCAAACGCACCGTCTATGCCGTCGTCAATCAAATCCAGGTAATTCTATGAAGAGAAGGGCCAGCCAAGAGGAGCGCACAAATAAAGAGCCGAAAGCAACGGGGAGGGTAAGCCATCCACGAACGATTACTTTGTCACAAAAATCCGAATCCATCAAGGACCAGCAACCCCAGGGAGAAGAGGAACATCGCGAGTCTCTTCTTCCTGCCGCCGTCGTTCGAGCGCTTTCAGAGGCATGGGAAGCCGACGCGGCAGTTCGACAAAAATGGCTGGACGATAACAAGCCGCGCTTTTTGAACTTACTCAACCCTACAAGCAGCGAGCCAGAGCTGCACCGCTTAGTGTGGGAAACGATTAAGGATAGTTCATTCTTGATCCCGAAGCCCGGAACATCATGGCGGGATTACGCCGCGCCCGTTCTACGAAGTCGGCTTTCGCGTGTTCTGTACCATTTGACGCCGCTTGCCATCGCGGGCGATAAAGAAGCCGTGGAGGCTTTAGCAAGTGCTGCCATCGAGGCGGTGGCCGTTATCTCCAATCTCGCGCAAACAAAACCTGAGCTGCTCCGACCGTTTGCCCGAAAACAGCGAAGGTGGCCTGTTTTTAAATCGACTCACCTTTATTTCGGAGAAGACGAGGATGCAGTGATGAAGTTGTTGGATAAATTGCAGCAGGGTGAGGATTGCCCGATCAAGATTGCCGGAGGACGTTGGAATCCCAAGGATACTTTGGGAGAAATTGCACTGAAAATCTTCGACCGCTTTGAGGCGACACGTGTGTCTCAAAAGCTATTCCCTCTAATTCACTCCTCACACTTTGACAGTAAGATTTTTGGCCTTTCCGATTTTGGACCCACTACGTGGCCTCTTTGGGCCGAGGTCGCGGAGTCGTACGTCAAAGCACATTACAGTTCGCCCAGAGCCATTGAGTTCCTCAACGCGCTTCTGGATAATTCACAATCGAAGCGTGACCCGACTCGGTCCAGACTCCGCAAAACGCGGATCAATCCCGAAGTGTTCCACAGACTGAGGGACAGGTTACGAAGCATGGCTGGCGAGAACAAGCAATAGACCAAGGACACATCTTTTCGCGCCCTGCGAGAGTTGCTCCCCATTTTCTCTCGCAGCGAAATAAGCGTTACTTTGCGTTAGTCAATATGACGCATAAGAAACTGCTCTCACTCCAAGAAAAGCTGCTCACGAAGGATGACCTTGCCGCCAAGCTCGCTCTTACCCGACGTGGTATCGAGTGCCTTGTCGCCAGACGGAAAATTCCCGTTATCCGAGTGTCCCATCGCTGCGTTCGATTTGACTGGGAAAAAGTCAAGGCCGCCCTGGCTAAATTTGAAATCAAGGCGGTTTAAAATATGTCCGTCGATTCCGCAAAACTTCGCCGCGACCAAGGAGAACGGTCAGACATGAGCCTCTTTCACCAAGCCCGTAAAGGCCTCGCTTTGCCCCGACGTACGCCACCCAACGCGTCTTCGGCGAGCGGGAGTATCAAGACAGCGGAGGCGCAACCGTGAAGCCAAACGAACCGGTGAGCCCCACG
>CAMAWP010000063.1 GCA_945861765.1 Akkermansia muciniphila
GTGGGGAATGAGTCAAGCGTGCTTTTCGATACGGAACTTCTGCGGATGGCGGCAGGTTGGAACGGTGGCTACATCACCACGCGTGGCGTGGCTTTCGACGGTGGGCACGGACAACATCCCGCGATCCATGGCGACCAGAAGTTCGGCACGAGCTTCTCGCCGGGTTGGGCTGATGCCAAAGGCCTGTTTCTAGATCCGCGCTCCGAGCCTTATGGAGCGCTGCCGGAAGCATGGTGCCGGTGGACTGGCCTATATGTTTCCGGCATGGACGTGGTGCTCGCTTATACCGTGCATGGAACGAAAATTTACGAACATCCTTCGAGCGTCGCCGACGACGGGCAGATTGCATTCGTCCGCACCTTTAAAATTGATGCCACGAAACAACCCCTCCTCGCGCGCCTCTGCGAAGTCTCAGGCACCAAGGGAGAGCTCGCAGGCAATACCGCGACTCTGACTGGCGAGACGAACGTGACGATTGTCACCTTGAACGGGGCACCGCAAGGTGTCGCCCTCGAGATTAGGGACAATTCGCTCGTCCTGCTGAAGCTTCCGAAAGGCGCGCCCGCTACCACCTTCAACGTCGTGATTTGGAGCGGCGCAAGCGCGGAAATGGCGAAAGCCGTGAAACTCGCCAGAGTCAAACCGTCGATGGTCAACTTCGGTAAAGGCGGGCCGACGCGTTGGCCGGAATCGGTCGTGACCAAGGGCGTGCTGAACACCAGCGCCACTCCGGACGGCGCTTACGCCACCGATTCGATTACGGCACCGACAGATAATCCGTGGAAGCGACGCGTCCGTTTCGGCGGCATGGACTTTTTCTCCGACGGGAAGCGCGCCGCCCTTTGCACTCATGACGGTGACATTTGGATTGTCTCCGGGATTGATGAGGAACTCGATAAGCTCACCTGGAAACGTTTTTCATCAGGCATGTATGAAACGCTCGGGCTGACCATAGTTGACGATGTGATCTATACATCGGGGCGTGATCAAATTACGCGCTACCACGATTTGAATAATGACGCCGAAGCAGACTTCTACGAGAACTTCAATAACCAGTACATGTCCACTGAAGGGTTCCATGAATTTGTCTTCGATCTGCAACGCGATGACGCTGGCAACTTCTATTTCGCGAAGGCCAATCCGGTGAACAGCGGCGGGAACGGCTTCGGTCGAGGAGGCGCCAACGGCCAGGTCTGCTCACATTCCGGCTGCCTCTTTCGGTTGAGCAAAGATGGGAAAAAATTGGAGGTGATTGCCCGCGGCTTCCGGGCACCCAATGGCATCGGGGTACGGCCCGACGGCCAAGCGACGACAAGCGACAACGAAGGCACCTGGGTTCCTGCGACACCGATCAACTGGATCACGCCGGGCCAGTTTTGCGGAGTGATCAACAAACTCACGCCGAAGGAGTCAACCGATAACTGGGTGCCGCCGCTCTGCTGGCTCTCCCACGCCGACTATGACAATTCCGGCGGCGGGCAAGTCTGGGTCACGAGCGATCGATGGGGCCCGTTCCAAGGTGAAATGCTCCATGAATCCTACGGCCGGTCGAGCTTGTTCCTGGTCCTGAAAGAAGCGTTGCCCAATGGCGCGATGCAAGGTGGCGTCGTTCGTTTCCCACTTAAGTTCACATCGTCCGTGATGCGCGCTCATTTTAACAAACGGGACGGCCAGCTCTACATCGCCGGCCTGAGCGAGTGGCAGAGCAATGCTGCAAAGATCGCGGGCTTTGACAGGGTCCGTTATACGGGAAAGCCCGTCTATTCGGTGCGCGGCCTCAAGGTCGTTAAAGGTGGAGTGGAGCTAACCTTCACCCAACCGCTGGCGGCCGATTCGGCCGCTGACCTCCAAAACTTCAGCGGCAAGCGGTGGAACTACGATCGGGCCGAACATTACGGCTCCCCGGAATTCTCCGTCGCCGAGCCGAAAAAGAGGGGCCGTGATCCGCTCGCAATTACCCAAACCAAACTCTCCGCCGATGGCAAAACTCTTAGGATCGAGATCGCTGATTTGAAGCCAGTGATGCAGCAATCGATTAAATTCAACCTGACGGCGAAGGACGGAACGCCCATCGCTCAAGAGGTTCAGCACACGATTCACGTGGTTCCTTGAACCGGGGCGATACTTGGCCAGAACATTCCATTGTCGAGTGTTGGTCAGAACCTAAACTTTTTGCAGGTTCTCCTCCGAGATTTTGGGGATTCCGGACGGCATTGACCGCGCTCCGTTCGTTCGAATTTTCTTCGAATGGCCCCATTGAAAACCGGCGGCTACCTCCATTGGCCTTCGACAATTTCACGCAGGTTCAACTTAAACGGGTCCAAGACGGTGTGTTTAATTCGCTCGCGCTTCCACGTGTAGGTGACGTGGACCGATCCATCGCTCGTTTGGATGACGGCTGGGTACGAGAATTCGCCGTCCGGTTGGTTCTCCAACACCAAGGCCGCATGCCATTTTTTTCCATCGGTCGAAATGGCCACATTGAGGGTGCTTCGATCTTCCGCGCTATGGTTATAGACCAACAGCGCTCGGCCATCGCGCAGCATGACGGCATCGATGCCGCTGTTCGGGTTAGGCAGATCTGTCGCCATCATCCGGGTCCAAGTAAAACCACCGTCCGCCGACCAGCATTCAGTAATCTTGCGTTGCTTGGTGCGACAGAGGGCCTGCAGTTTGCCTGACGGATGCCAGAGAATGGTCGGTTGAATCGCGCCATACTCCATCGCGCCGTTGAGAGGGTCGGTGCGGGACCATTGTTGGCCGAAGCTTCTTGTCCGTTCCATGTGTACGCGCCAGCCGGCATCCTCAGTGCTGGAGCCGATGAGCAACACGTTGTCGGCAAGTTCCACCGGTTTATTCCGAATTGGACCGTAAATCCCGTTCGGCAAGCGTTTCGCAATGGACCATGTCCGGCCATTATTCTCGGAAGTTTTCAGCATGCCCCACCAAGTTTCTGGGTTTGGCCCGACCTTGTAGAAAAGAAGCAATGGACCGGTCTTTGCTTGAAACAGAACAGGATTCCAACACGCATAGCGGATACGGTTTTCCTCATTATATCCGTTTGCCACTTCGATCGGGGCGGACCACTCTTTCCCATCGTGGCGGGACAACCAGATGCTCACATCCAAGGCACCTTCTTGACTTCCGCCGAACCAAGCAGCCATCAACCCGTCGCGAGTTTCGACGATGGTTGAAGCGTGGGAGGAGCGAAAGGAGGCTTGCTCAAAAATAAATTCCGTTTTGAGCAGAGCGGCCTGTTGACTCAACGGATCCGACGCGTTGTTTTCAGCCGCCCTGACTTGGGCGAACAAAGCAACACAGCCAATAAGGCAAGCTAGTCTCGGTAACAATGGACCTTTCATTTCCTCACCATCTCAGGTTATCCCTCTTCTCACCGTCGCCCAACTTTATTTCTTTCCGAAGGTGATCATTGGAAAATCATCCGTCCGGAAAGGAGAAGCTGGCAGACCATCCTTGTTCCAGAGATTAACAACCGGATAATTGGCCCATCCGTATCGGACAGCTACGGGAAGCGAAACCTCCGGACTGCTGACCACTACCTTGTTGTTCTCAATTTTCGCATTGGCCCAGACAAACCTCCGGTCGGCGCCAGCAATCGAGAAACCTTTCAGTTCTCCTCCACGCGCTTCCAAACCTTGGCCGACATGGTCGAAAGTGAGGACAGCTTTACCACCCTTCACCTGGAGCTGTTTGTAGGAAGGGCCTGAATAGACGGTTCGGTCGCCGTAGGCGATGCCACGGGCGGCCAACGCCAGCCGGGCTCCGACCGGTTCCTTCTTCTTGGGATGAATGTCGGTTTCCTCTCCGACATCCGTGATCACGGCCATGCCGACTTTCGGAAGAACCTTGGTCGAGAGCAATTGGGCTTCTCGCAGCTCCGCCCAATCGCTCTCCCCAGGCTGATCTTTTATTTTAGTGAAGGGAGCCAGTTGGACGGAGAGGAAAGTAAAATCGCCTTGGTGCCAATCATGCCGCCAATTGGTAATCATGTCCGCAAATAAAGTCCGATACTGATGAGCGCGTCCAGCATTCGACTCACCCTGATACCAGATAGCGCCTTTGATAGCGTAAGGAATGAGCGGGGCAATCATGCCATTGTAAAGTTCGGTTGGTTTCCAACCGGGCTTTCCCGGAGGCTTCTTATCTGAGGTTTTGCCCTGCTTTTTCAGTTCCGCCTGTTCCCCGTCGAATTGCGCTAATGCCTCGTCATATCGCTTGATTGCCGCAGAATAGCCATCGAGAATCGCGCTCTTGTATTCCGGATTACCAGCCAGTACCTCCTGCTTCATCCATACCTCCGCAGGTGAACCGCCCCACGAGGTGTGGATCAACCCCACAGGCACCCCTAACGCTTTTTGCAAATCGCGGCCAAAATAATAGGCCACAGCCGAGAAACCGGGCACCGTTTTGGGATTACATTCGACCCAACTCGCCTTCACATCTGAGACGGGTTCGTTCGCTTTCAACTTGGGAACAGTCAGCAGATGGAGCATCGGGTTGGCTGAATCCGCGATGGTTTTTTCGGGGTCGAATGCACGGGTTAATGGCCATTCCATGTTGGACTGGCCACTGCAAATCCAAACCTCGCCCACCAGAATGTTCTTGAGTTCAACTTTGTTTTTCCCAGAAACGGCGAGAGTGTCCGGACCCCCTGCTTTCAAGGGCTTCAACTTGACCATCCATTTGCCTCCCTGCGTCTTGGTGGTGGCTTTCTGGCCGCGAAATTCTACGGTGATCGATTCTCCTTCGTCGGCCCAACCCCAAATCGGAACGGACGTTTCGCGTTGCAGAACCATGTTGTCCGAGAAAAGGCCGGGCAGTTTGACATCGGCGAGAGCCGGCGAGCCTGGCAGAAGCCCTGATAGCACCATCAATGCAAGCAACAGGGATTTGGTCTGGAAATGGAGGCGCGAAGCTCTGTCGATAAGCATCGGCTCAGGATGATTGAGAGAAGGACGGTGTTGAGAAATGTTTTTTGGATCCATGCCAATAATCCACTCTAAACCGAATGATCCGTCAACGATGAAAGCAGGGCTGACTCGAATTCAACGACCGGTTTCACGAAGAACTCCAAGTCATCGATACGATTCCGATAGGAGAAGTAGCCGACAGAGAGATGCTCTCGGGCCGAAGGAATACTCTATCTTCGCTGACGGCGCTTGACCTTGAGCAGGGCGAGGGAATGGGCTAATGCAGCGCTCACCAAAGCCGTCTCTTCATCCGAGAGTTTCTCTTGCAATCGCGCTTCGGCACGCTGGCGAGCCTCTTCGGCTTTGCGTTCGTCAATGTCATCTCCTTTAATCGCCATGTCCGTCAAAATCGCAACTCGTTCTCCGGTGATTTCGACGAATCCATCGCCCACTGCGAAGAACGAATCTTGCCCGTTCTTGCGCACAGCAACCTCACCGGCGACGACCTGCGTTAGCAACGGAACGTGCAAGGGGTAAATCCCCATTTCACCCTCGACCCCCGGCAACGTCACCATCTCGACGTCGTCGGAATAGGTCTTCGCGGCCGGTGTGACAATCTCGAGTCTTAAAGTGTTAGCCATTTAAATCACAAAGGTTAAACGCAGATCGTTGAGCGAGAGGGAATGTCCCTCAGCTCTCAACGGTTCGGTCGCTACTTGCTTTCGTAGATCTCCTCGATCTTGCCCTTCATATAAAAACTGCCTTCGCCAACCTCGTCGTGTTTGCCTTCGAGAATTTCTTTGAACCCCTTGACAGTATCGACAACGGGCACCTGCTTCCCGGCATGGCCGGTGAAGACTTCCGCGACCGAAAATGGCTGGCTCAGGAAACGTTGGATTTTGCGAGCGCGGAAAACGGTCTGCTTGTCATCCGGCGAGAGTTCGTCCATCCCGAGGATCGAGATGATGTCCTGCAAATCCTTGTAGCGCTGGAGGACCTTCTGGACGCCGCGGGCCACGTCGTAATGCTCCTGGCCGACGATGTCAGGCGTCAAGGCGCGGGAGTTCGACGACAGTGGGTCAACGGCTGGATAGATGCCTAATTCAGCGATGGATCGTTCCAAGACGATGGTGGCATCCAAGTGCGCAAAAGTAGTCGCCGGTGCTGGATCGGTCAAGTCATCGGCAGGCACATAAACCGCCTGGAACGAGGTGATGGAACCTTTCTTGGTCGAAGTAATCCGCTCTTGAAGATCACCCATTTCGGCAGCCAACGTCGGTTGGTAACCTACGGCGCTCGGTGTGCGGCCTAACAACGCGGACACCTCCGATCCCGCTTGCGAGAAGCGGAAAATATTGTCGATGAAGAGCAGCACGTCCTGATTTTTCTCATCACGGAAATACTCGGTGATGGCCAACCCCGAAAGAGCGACGCGCAGACGAGCCCCTGGTGGTTCATTCATCTGACCATACACCAGAGCCACTTTCGATTTGCTTAAATCCTTCTGGTTGATCACCCCGGCTTCGGACATTTCGTGATAAAGGTCATTGCCTTCACGCGTGCGCTCACCGACGCCAGCAAAAACAGAGTAACCACCGTGTTGCTTGGCGATGTTATTGATCAGCTCCATGATGACGACAGTCTTGCCGACACCGGCGCCGCCGAACGCGCCGACTTTCCCGCCTTTCAAAAACGGACAAATAAGGTCGATCACCTTGATGCCGGTGGTGAGCACTTGAGGCGACGTGGTTTGATCCACTAGCGGAGGCGCCGACCTATGGATAGGGTAATACTTGTCTGCTTTGACCGGTCCGCGTTCGTCCACTGGCTCGCCAATGACGTTGAACACACGGCCCATCACGCCATCGCCGACGGGCATCGAGATCGGTTTGCCGGTGTCGATCACTTCCAAACCACGCTTCAAACCCTCGGTGGAGGACATCGCGACGGTGCGGACCCAACTGTCCCCGAGGTGCTGCTGGACTTCAAGGGTCAGCTTGGTGGGCTGGTCCTGGACCTTGAATTCGACCGTCAAGGCATTGTAAATTCCGGGCGGATCATCGAGGAACTCGACGTCCACCACTGGACCAATAATTTGAACGATTTTGCCTTTATTCATATCCTGGTTTTTAAATCTCTAATTCGAGTGAATCGATAATGGTTAACCCATCGACATGGCAGCGCTGGTAATTTCCAATAGCTCCTTGGTGATGTTGGCTTGGCGCAATTTGTTGTATTCGAGGGAGAGGTCCTTGATGAGCTGCTTGGCGTTGTCGGTAGCATTCTTCATCGCCACCATTCGGGCACTGTGCTCGCTGGCCTTGGCCTCGAGCAGAAACTGGTAAACTTGAAAGTTTAGGTAATGCGGCAGAAGCGCCCCGAAAACGTGTTCCGCTCCCGGCTCGAATAAGAACTCGGTCGCCCCCCGGAGAAGATCAGTTCCGCGGCCCTCTCCCTCCACCTCGGCTTGGACCCCTTTGATCTCTCCAATCGGAAGCAGTGAGCGCACTTCTGGCTTCTGGTTCAACGTGGAAATGAAATTTGTGAATAGAACATCCACTCGATCCACTTCACCCTTGAGGAACATTTCTTGAGCGAATTTTGAAATTGCACGGGCTTCACTGAAAAGTGGGGTATCCTTATAAGTGAACTCCGCGGCGAGCTGGCGTTTTGTGCGCGCGATGAATTGGGATGCTTTCCTCCCAGCCGTAATGTAAATCGTCGTATTCTTGTCGAGCCGCCCCGCTTCCCGCAGCAGGTTGCTGTTCAGACCGCCGCATAACCCTTTGTCGGTGCTGATGACGATCAAAGCGCGCTTCTTGATCTCGCGCACCTCCATGAGCGGGTTTGAGAACTCACCGGCATGGTGGGTCACTTCCGCGAGCACCGCATTCATCAACGTCGCGTACGGACGCCCAGCCAGCGCAGATTGCTGAGCTTTGCGCATCTTAGACGCCGCCACCATCTGCATCGCTTTGGTGATCTGCGACGTGTTCTTGATCGACTTGATGCGTCGCCGTAAATCGCGCGTGCTCGCCATGGTAAATTGCCTTAACTTCTATGCGTTAACTCGGCCGCAACGCTAAGGTCCCAATCTCCCGCCTCAGTGTTGCCGACCATTCGTGTTTCCGTCATTTGTAAGTTTGCTTGAACTCCATCACCGCGGCCTTCAAATCCGCGGTCAGCGCATCGCTCAATGCCTTTTCCTTGGCAATCTTCGCCATCAAATCCGTCTTCCTGCTGGTCAGGTAATCGGTCATTTTGGCTTGGGCATGTTTGACTCGGTCCACTGGGACATCATCGAAATAACCGTTCTGCCCTGCCCACAGGACCGCCACTTGCACCTCGATTGGAATCGGCTTGTACTGAGGCTGCTTGAAAATCTCCACAATGCGCTTCCCACGCTCGATCTGAGCTTGGGTCTTGGCATCCAAGTCAGAGCCGAATTGCGCGAAAGCAGCCAACTCGCGGAACTGAGCCAACTCCAGCTTGACGCGCCCGGCGACTTGCTTCATGGCTTTGATCTGCGCGGCAGAACCAACGCGTGACACCGATAATCCGACCGAAATCGCGGGGCGAATTCCCTGATAGAACAAATCCGTTTCGAGATAGATCTGACCATCGGTGATCGAAATCACGTTCGTCGGAATGTAAGCCGAGACGTCGCCCAATTGTGTCTCGATGATCGGCAAAGCCGTTAGTGAGCCGTTACCGTATTTCTCACCCAAGCGTGCCGAACGTTCCAGCAATCGGCTGTGCAAATAGAATACGTCGCCAGGGTAAGCCTCGCGGCCTGAAGGACGTTTCAACACCAGTGAAACTTGGCGGTAAGCCGTCGCATGTTTGGACAAATCATCGAAAATGATCAGTGCGTCCATTCCATTGTCCATGAACCATTCGCCGATGGCCGCGCCAGAAAAGGGAGCCAGATATTGATTGGTAGCCGAGTCTGAGGCCGATGCCACAACGACGATCGTGTAGGGCATGGCACCCGCCTCTTCCAGCACGCTCACAACTCGCGCGACGTTGGATTGCTTTTGGCCGATAGCGACGTAGATGTTGTAAAGTCGGCGAGTATCCTTATCTCCAGCCGCGTCGGCTGCCTGATTGATGCGGGCCTGATTGATCATGGCATCGACACCAATCGTCGTCTTGCCGGTGGAGCGATCTCCAATGATCAATTCCCGCTGGCCGCGGCCGATCGGGATCATCGCATCAACGGCCATAATCCCGGTCTGAACAGGTTGGTTGACCGATTTACGCTTGATAATGCCGGGGGCGATCTTTTCTACGGGGTACGAAACATCGCTTTTGATTGGGCCTTTGCCATCGACCGGCTGCCCGAGGGAATTAACGACACGCCCGAGCAGACCTTTGCCAACCGGGACCTGAAGCAGCTTGCCTGTGGTCCTGACTTCCTGGCCTTCTTTGATGCTGGTGTAGTCCCCTAGGATAATGGCGCCGACCTCAGTTTCCTCAAGGTTGAGGGCAAGGCCAGTGATGCCATTGCCGAAATCAATCATTTCGTTCAGCATGACGTCGGTGAGCCCTTCAATCTTGGCCACACCATCACCAATCTCGCGCACAGTACCGACGTTTTGTTTGGCGACCGAGGTCTTCACACCTGCGATTTGGGCTTCAATTTCTTGCAATAGAGTGCTCATAAATTCTAAGTTGTGAGTTGAGGGCGGAGATTTGAGAGTCGCTCTTTCCCCAATTCTTCAAAAGCTTTCCTGTAACGCGTTCAAGCGGGCCTGAACGCTACCATCGTAAACATCGCTACCCACCTGGATTCTCATTCCACCGACCAAGGAGGGGTTTTGAGAAAAGGAAATGTTCAATCCATTCCCGTAAACTCTTTCCAAACTATTCTGGACGTTGGCTTGCAAATCCGGGCTGAGCGGCACTGCGCTCTCGACCTTGGCGGTGCGCCGATGCTCTTCCAACCTCACCAAACGCTCGAAATGGGAGAGGATGCCGACATAGCCACGGGGCTTCTGATCGATGAGATGTTGAACCACTTGACGCACTCGGTTTGGGTCCAACGTTCCATTCGCCAAGCAAATGCGGAAGACCTGTTTGGCCTCGCGACGGGCTTGTTTGGAAATCTTCATCTCGATAAAAATCTAACGGCGTGGTGCGGTTCTCAATTAGGCGGCTAATTGCTTGGTCGTTTCTTCAGTCAGACGCTTTTGATCTTCAGGCGTTAGTATCTTGCCCGTCACCCTGCTCGCTGTCTGGACAACCAATTGGCCGACCTCGCGCCTCAGCTCGGACAGCATGCGGGCATGCTCCATGGCGGCAGCTTCTCGGGCCTTGATAATGATCTGCTCGGCCCCCGCAATGGCCTTCTGCGTTTCTTGCTCCTGCACGCGCGCCGCTGCAGCTCGGGCTTCCTCAATCAGTTTATTGGCCTGAAGATTCGCCTGGCCCAGCACTTCCAGTCGGGCAGCTTCGGTTTTGGCTAGTTCGGCTTTGATTCTGTCGGCATTGGTAAGGGCCTCGGCGATGGTGTGTCGGCGTTCTTCCAGGATTTGCAAAATCGGCTTGTAAGCGAAGCGATGCAGCAGGAAAGCGACGATCGCAAAGCTGATGACTTGCGCTATAAAATGTTCAGTTTTGAAACCAAATTGCTTGGCAATCTCCTGCACGACGTTGCCGGACTCAGCGCTTGCTGCCGCAAATAAGACGAAG
Source organism: Akkermansia muciniphila (assembly GCA_945861765.1). Classification (GTDB taxonomy): domain Bacteria; phylum Verrucomicrobiota; class Verrucomicrobiia; order Limisphaerales; family SIBE01; genus SIBE01. Next base: position 10,626 of record CAMAWP010000063.1, read on the forward strand.
TTTTCCATAAGAAAGCGTTGTTTGAGATAGGCGCGGAATCCGAAGACTCCGCGCCTAGCAATAATTACCTGCCGCTCGCCAGATAAATGGCGAAGAACACGATACCTTCCGCGAAGGCGGTGCTCAGAATTGCCTGAACAAGGATCTTCGTAGCGGCGCCTGGATTGCGCCCGACCGCTTCCGAAGCCTTCATACCGATCAATCCTACACCCAGCGCCGCGCCGAGCGCCGCCAAGCCGATGTGAAGGTTTCCCGTCATCTCTGCCAACATGGGCATTAACATATGTTTCCTTTCGTTCTCCAGCGGCTTCCGCGATTGAACACGGTCAAGCCGCCGAAATCTTAAAATTTAATGGTGCGCCTTTTCGTGGCCTTCCTCGTGCTGGCAAATCAGCAGTGTAAAGACCGCGGTCAGAAGCATAAATACCAACGCTTGAACTAAACCGACCAGAACTTCTAAAAAGTAAAATGGAATCGGAATCAACCAGCCAAGGCTTGGGACCACGGCGGCCATCGCTTCGAGCATGCTCTCGCCTGCATAAATGTTCCCAAAGAGACGAAAGCTGAGCGAGATGGGTCGGAAGAGAATGGAAACGACTTCCAAAATTCCCACCGCGAAAAAGACCACGATCATCAAAAGTTTCAGCGCGCCGGTGGTGTCACCTTTCGCGCCAAAAAGGTGCAGGAGAAAACCGCCGATGCCGTTCGCCTGAAGCGCCCATACGGTCCAGCAGACAAAGAAAGTGATCGACATCCCAAAGGTCATGTTCAAATCGGCATTGGCTCCGCGCAGCCATGGCCGAAACTCGGTCGTCCCATTGGCGAGCTGCACTTTCCAACCCACAGTGCCGACGCCGGGGATCAAGCCAAACCAGTTGCAAAAGAGGATGAAGATAAAAATGGTGGCGAAAAACCAAAATGTCTTTTTGACCAGGTCATGCCCAATGATGTCTGACAAGAAGTCGTAAAGGCTCTCGACGAGCCATTCCCAAAAATTCTGAGCGCCGCTCGGTACGCGCTGGATATTTCGAGTGGCAATTTGCGCAAAAAGGATCAATGCACCTGCGACCAACCAGGTAACCAGCATCGAATTCGTTATCGGAAAACCAAAAGGGTTCCCAATCACAACCGGATTCAGCGTCAATCCTTCGCCATGCTCGCTGGCTGCTTCTCCAGCTACATGAGCCGCTTCTGCCGCCCATCCATGGACGCCTCCGGCCAGCGAGAAAAGCCATATTACTAAAATTAACTTCTTTAAAAACATAAAGCTGAACCAACATTGCCAGCGGGGACACTAAGCCCAGTCAACAAAAGCAACTGTTTGGTCAAAGGCAAAGCAAAGTTGCCTGATGGTGAAATTTTTCACAAGCGTTTTTTTGAGCTCACGACGCCCTGAAAGCAAAGGTTTCCTCTCCGTCCGGGTGATTGTCCCTCGAGTTTTCGTAACGCGGGAATCGCTGTGCTTGCCTAAGCAACGAGCGTTGTGGTTAATTGAACTCCTTGAATCTATGCCACTGTCGCCAAGCCAAAGCACTGAAGATTATTTGGAACGTATTCATGAGTTGATCGAAGAAAAAGGCTACGCGAGAGTTGTCGATATCGCCTCTTCATTGCGAGTAAAGCAGGCTTCAGTGACGAGCATGGTGCAAAAACTTGGCGAGCTCGGCTACCTGAATTATGAAAAATACCGGGGCCTGATTCTGACTGAAAAGGGCCGCACCGTCGCTTGCAATGTTCGAAAACGTCACGAAACGCTCTCGCGATTCTTCTCATTGCTAACACTCGATATGGAAACTCAGAAGCGCGATATCGAAGGCATGGAACACCATTTGAGCCCGGCCACCGTCGAGGTCTTGGCAGATTTGGCTTATTTTTTCGAGAACAACCCCTCGACGTTGAAGCGCTTCCTCAAGTCCCGCAACTCCTCCAAGCCGGCCGAATAGCTCAGGTCGCCAGTGTTTTTGGTTATCTAATAAACCCTTCCGGCGCAGCCGGGTTTTCGACTACTCATGTGATCGAAAGCTCCTGCTTAATCTTAAATTTATCGACCCGTTTCCGCAACGTGGCTCGCGTAATTCCCAACAGCTTCGCTGCCTGCACTTGATTGCCCTTGGTTTCAGCGAGAGCGTGAATGACGAGTTCACGTTCCACCGCTGGGATTATTTTTAACTTCCGATCGTGTCGAGCCCAGCGAAAGAGCGCTTGGCTCAAAGCTGCCAAGTCAGGCGTCTCGGACGAGGCCGCCATTCCTTCGGTGGAGGCGGCGATTGCGACGCGAGCTGTGGTGGCGGGCGCTGCAGCGATGATCTCCTGCGGTAGATCTCCGAGAAGAATTGCCTCGCCTTTGGCCACGACGATGGCGCGCCGAATGACGTTTTCCAGCTCACGAACGTTACCGGGCCAATGAAACTTCTCCAGTGCGGCTATGACTTCCGCGGCGATCGACTTGGGAGGTTGACTTTGGCTTTGAGCAATTTTCTTAAGGAAATAGTTGATCAATAGCCGAATGTCTTCACGACGTTCGCGCAACGGCGGGATCTGGATGCGAACCACATTCAAGCGATAGAACAAATCTTCCCGGAACTCGCGCGCTGCGACCGCCTGCTCGAGTGGCTTGTTGGTGGCGGCAATGACTCGGACATCCACTTGAACGGGCTGATTGCCACCGACACGCTCGAAAGTCCCGGACTGCAACACGCGCAAGATCTTCGTTTGCGTCGGAAGACTCATGTCGCCTATCTCGTCGAGGAAAATGGTCCCGCGATTGCACTGTTCGAATTTGCCGACTCGTTGGTTTGTCGCCCCAGTGAAGGCACCTTTCTCATGGCCGAACAGTTCGCTCTCCAACAGATTTTCGGGGATTGCGGCGCAGTTGATCGCGATGAATGTCTGGTCGCTCCTTTTGCTGTGATTGTAAATAGCACGCGCCACTAATTCCTTGCCGGTCCCGCTTTCCCCCGTGATCAGGGCAGTCGCGTCAGAAGATGCGAGTTGTCCGATCAGTTTGAACACGTTCTGCATTGGCTCGCTTCGTCCGACAATTCCGAGATCGTAATCTTCTGATTCAAGCAATGGCTGATACGATACGACTTGCCTCATCGCCCGCGCTGCATCGAGGGCGGCACCGACGATCTGCTTGAGTTTGGGAACGTCAAAAGGTTTCAGCAGGTAGTCGTAAGCGCCCAGTTTCATCGCTTCGATCGCAGTCTGAGTTGTCCCATAGGCGGTCATCATCAAGACGGGCAATTTGGCGTGGCTCTGGCGCAGCCGCCGCAAGGTTTCTAGACCACTGATGCCGTCCGTCATCCGCACATCCATGATGACTAAATCCGGTTTGATTTTCGGAATGAGTCGGAGCCCCTCTTCGCCGCTGGAAGCGGTCGTGAGTTCGATCTCTGGAGAATTGAAGATGCGGCGAAAGGAGTACTGCACATCCTTTTCGTCATCGATTAAAAGAAGTTTGTCCATTGCGTCATTGTCCTTACCCGACGTAAGAGAATAACGATCCGCCGCAAACTTACAGTTCTTTTCTTGGAGCCGACTACAATCTGGTGTTAGCCGCAATGCTATCTGGCCCAAAAGTTTGCTAGTTTGTTTCGCGAGATCGGCCCGCTCTGCGGCTGGCAATCTGCGCTTGCACCCAGGCTCGAGCTTGTTCCGAGGAGGTCAATTCCCCCTGGAGTTGCTGCTCTCGAATCTCCGCCAACAAAGCTCCCATGGCCGGTCCGGGATCGATGCCTAAAGCGATCAAATCCGTTCCGTTCATCAGCGGAGGCTTAATCTCTGGCTGACGTGCAAGTTCCTCCGCCTCGCCGATCAGGAAATCGTAATGATCGAGCCGTCCGTGCGAACCCAAACAATCGAGGCGATGCAACGCCAGCTCCAGCGGAAAGGTGGGACGTAAGAGCATCCGCCGCACGGTGGCTTTGCGCATCTGCGGAACATCTTTGAACTGCATGTGCTGATTCACGCAGGCGACGATCTCGTCGGTTTGTCGCCGTGGAAATCTCAGGCGCAAGAGAATTTCTTCGGCCATTTGTGCCCCCAACGTCTCATGGCCATAGAAGTGAATACTCCCTGTCCTTGGGTCTCGGGATGAGGTCAGTGGCTTCGCAACGTCGTGAAACAAAACCGCCCAAGGCAACGAGGGTTCTGGATCAGGCGGCATCAGCTCCAACATGCGTAGGATATGATTATAAACAGTTCCCTCGGGATGATAGTCCGGCGACTGCTCGCACGGGATCGTCGCGACGAGTTCCGGAAGCACGTGAGCCAACAGGCCGCTTTGGCGAAGCAAATCCAGCCCGCGCGCTGCGTGCGGTGGATGAAAAAGTTTGATCAACTCGTCCCGAACGCGCTCGGCGCTCACGGTCACGATGCTTGAAGCATTTTTTTTCAAAGCCTCAAATGTTTTCTCCTCGATCTGAAAATCCAACTGCGCCGCGAACCGGACGGCGCGTAACAGCCGCAGATGATCTTCCGCAAAACGGTCCTCCGCCACTCCAATGGCGCGAAGAATTCTCGCATCGAGATCCGGTTCACCTGCCACCCAATCATACAATCGCTCGACCACTGGGTCGTAGAACAGACCGTTGATCGTGAAATCGCGTCGGCTTGCATCAGCCCTGGCATCGCCGAAAGTAACTCGATCGGGATGGCGCCCATCCTGGTAATCAGATTCAGCTCGGAACGTCGCGACTTGAAATTGGTGGCCCTCTTCAAGGACCAGGAGAACTCCGAACTGCCTCCCCACCGGAACAGTCCGAGGAAAGAGGGCTTCGATCTGTTCTGGTCGGGCGGCAGTGGCGATATCGTAATCCTCCGGCTCGCGTTTCAAGAAAAGATCTCGAACACAACCGCCTACCCAGAACGCCTCGAAACCAGCCTTTTGGAGTCGTTTGACAATTTCGGACGCTGTCGTTCGCAGTGACATAGGTTGGACAATCTAGAATGCCAGGCTCTCGCCGCTGTCCTTCACGAGATGTTTTCCGTCGCCGATTCGGTTTCAGTGATCTCGGCCAGGTGATCGCGTTCTTTCCGGCTGATATAAACGATTCCCCCGACGACGCTCCAAACCAAGCTGCCTGCATAGGCGAGCAGGGAGAGCGAAAGCGCCGCGGTGGAATCCACGCCGATCTCCGTCACACCCAGCATCAGGACATAAAGGTTTTCGCGAACGCCCAAGCCGTTTGGTGAGATGGGCAACGCTGAAATGCAAACAATGACGGGGACGATCACAAGCAGGGCAGTCGGAGATATGCTCAAGCTCAACCCATGAGCCAGCGCCATTATTTGCAAGACGCAGAACACGTTCAGCGCCATCGAAATCGTCAGCATTTGGACCAGGAACAGCGGCTCCTTTCCGAACCGCCGCGAAGCTTCCAAGGCTCGCTCCAATGACTCACCTTTTGGCAATCTCCTCAGCCAGGTGCGCGCTTGCGGCCACCGCCGTGAGATTCCTCCCCAAAAAGATAACGCAACAACGCTGCCGCACCCGGCCATCATGAAGACAATGAACCAGGCGAGCGCAGCCAGCCGTCGGTGCGTTGCGAGCAGGTTCAAGTTGGGCACCATCATCAAACAGGCGAACAACAGCATGGCAAACAACCCAAGCAACCTGTCAACGAATACGGTTACCACCGCCTCAGTTTTTTTGTGGTGTGTTTCGCGAGCAGCATAATAGGCCTTCAAGAGATCTCCGCCAGTCGAGCCCAAGAGAAATGAGTTGAAGAAATGGGCCACGAGAGAGATCTCGGCGGCACGGCCGAAGGATAAATCCAGACCCTGAACTTTTAGCACCAGACGCCAGCGCAGAACCCCCAGAAAGATTGTCATCCCCATGCAAGCGAGCGAAAGAATGAGCGCTGTGGGGTCAACCACCTTCAGCGTATTCCATAATTCGCGTGGGCCGTAAGACCACGCCAAGCGCCACTGCTCCCACTTTGAAAGTTGTTCCCAGGATGGATCGCCCGTTGGCAAAGCGCGGTGGCCTTCAATGACGAAAATGGTGTGAAAAATCCAAAGCAACAGCAGGCCGCCGACCACCAGGCGCCAGCCTACTTTCCCGATAGCTCTCCGCTCTTTCACATCGGGCCCCAGATCGATTGCAAGTGAGCGACACCTGCTCGAACTTCCTCGATCGGAACACCTGGGCTCAACTCGAAAACTTTGATATGATCTGGACGGACAAATGGCTGAAGGCTGGCGAAGTCAATCATTCCGCTGCCCGGAGGACAGTGATCGCGAGCTGGGAACTGGACATCATGAATGTGAAAGCCCGCCAGATATTCAGACATCGATTCCAAATGCATGTCATGGCGAATGAATCCCAAATTTTCTTTGATTTGAGCGTGCCCGGTATCGTGCCAATAGCGAATAGTCGGGCTGCTGATCTCCTTAAAGAGGAATTGGAAATCGCTCTCAAGGGGGATTTCTTCGAGAGCCTCGCGATTCTCGATCCCAAGCTTGATACCACGCGGCTCTGCCTGTTCGATGAGACGCGACAACATTTCACTAGCAAGCTGAACGTATTTCTCCTTCTTCTGCTCCCGTTTTTCTTCAATTTCCTGACAAAGCTTTTGATACTTCGGAGTTTCTTTGTCGCCCTGTTGAACCATCTGGATCAGCTTCTCGGTGTAATCCTTCATGTCGATGCAACCCATGTGCAGCACGACCAACGAGGCCTTAAGCCGAGCCGCCGTCTCGATCGTCTTCAAGGAATGGCGATAGGCGTTTTCGCGTTCGCGAGCGTCCGTGCTCGTAAACTTGAACAGGTTCGGCGCGGCGTGGTTGACTCCGATGGGCAGCGGGCAAAAATTATGGAGAGTAGAAATCTTGATTTCTCCTGCGTCCACAGCCTCGATGACGCCAGGAAGCAAGCTGATGCGAATTCCGTGACTCAGTTCGGCATATTCAAAGCCAAGCTCGCGGATTTCGCGGAGCATCGCCCGGCCATCGATGTGGCGAGTTGAGTTCCAGCAAGTGGACAGGGAATACATAACAAAAAAAGCCGAGTGCCATTTCTCATTACAGACAGCACTCGGCCCTGAGAATTCGATCTTTTATAAATCAGCGTAACGGGCACTGAGCATCGCCGAGAACCGAGCTACCTTCATTTTCCGACGGCGTTTCTCGCTCGGCTTTTCAAAATGCCGATGGTTCCGCACTTCTTTTAAAGTGCCCTCTCGGTCGATTCGCTTTTTTAATCGACGCAGAGCCTTCTCCACCGACTCGCCTTTTTTCAGTTTAATTTCAGTCAATCTAATGTCACTTCCTCTCCGCGACTAGACGCGGCACATCGACACGATAGTGCGGCGCTTTTATAAGTCAGGGCGGAGAGTAATTTTGCGCCCCCACGGTGTCAACCTGCAAAATTGGCCTGCAAAATTGGCCTGCAAAATTGGCCTTGTCGGAACTCCATGAGAATGTCCCCTTTCTCAACTTGTTAGAAATGTCCCTTTTCGCACTTTGATTTCTGGGTTTTGTTTCTCTGCCGGTACGCCACGCGAACCCGGCTCAAGCCGGGACGCAGACCTGCCAAAAGGAGAATTGCTTATTGACTGTGGTTTCAGATCTAGAGATGGGGATGGAAAGGTGCGACTAACATTTCCATGAACCGCTTGGCCAGAGATCGGTTCTGCCATCGGTCATAGGTCACCTCACGGGACGATCTCTTGTCGTTTTCGAACATGGCAACTTGTTCGATCGCGAAATCCGTAGCGTACACGTTCAAATTGGCTTCGTCATTAAGACGAAAAGAACGACTATCAAAATTCGCGGATCCAACAGAGACCCACAGGTCATCCACAATCATCATTTTACAATGGTACATTGTTGGTTGATACTCGTAGATCTTCACTCCCGCCTTCAGCAGCGGCCCCCATTTGGACCGGGAAGCATGCCGAACAATGGGGGTGTCGATCTTCGAACCGGGCACGATCAGTTCCACATGGACGCCGCGTTTGCAGGCGTCGATCAATTGCTGCGTTGCTAGTTTGCCAGGAATAAAATAGGGCGCGGCCAACCGAATACTCTTTCGCGCGCCGGCGATGGAGAGCAGATACATCAGCCGGGCGCTGTCCGTCCCTTCGCGAGGCGAGCTTTTGGCGACCTGTGCGTAATGGTTTCCCACGGATTTCAACTCAGGAAAGTATTTGCTTCCGTCCAAGACTTTCGCCGTTGTCTTCATCCAATTATCAGAGAAAGCCGCTTGCATTTGAGCAACAGCCGGGCCTTCTAAACGGAACTGAGAATCCCGCCAATGTTTCGGAGAATCGGCGTGTCCAAGCCAAATATCAGCGATTCCCGCCCCACCAATAAATCCGACCGTCCCATCGACAACCAAGAGCTTCCGATGATCCCGATGATTGATTCTGGCGAGATTGTACCAAACCAAAGGATTGTGCTTCTCCACTTGCACTCCACTAGCCTTCATCATGTCGAGCAGAGAGGATTCGATCCTTCGCGAGCCAATCCAATCCAGGAGCACATGCACCTCGATCCCGGCTCTGGCGCGTTCAGCCAGAACTTCGGCAAACTCCTGGCCAATTCTGCCGGACCAGTAAATGTAGGTTTCTAGGTTAACCGACTTTTGAGCGGCCCGAATCGCGTCGAGCATGGCGGGGAAGATCTGATCGCCGTTCAGCAGACCGGTGACTCGGTTGCCTTCCACGACGGGTGGTCCGACGAGTTGCCCCACCGAGCGCAGAAATTGAGGATCGCTCACTGCGTATTGCGGATCGAGCTTGTACTGAATTCCTCGCCCGTGAAAGCTGGTGCAACCGGGCACCAGGGCGATCAGCCCCAGCAGCAATAAGTTGAGAAGGGTCGTTGGAGAAATTCCGAAAAACATTATGTTGCGACTGCCCATCGAGCCGATCCTAGTTACCCTAGGCGAAATTCCAATCAGAGAAAAATTGATCAAGAAAGAATCGCTTCGATGATCTTGCCCTCGGAAATCCAGTGCGGCCGACCCAACCGATCCTCAATGGTCGTCTGCGGGGAGAAGCCGAGATGATGCCAGAGAGTCGCCAAGACGTCAGCGGGATGCACCGGCGAGTCCGTCACCTCACCGCCTTTGTTATCGCTGGCACCATGGACAAAACCGCGCTTCACGTTCCCGCCAGCCAAGGCAACGCTATAAACATTCGGCCAATGATCGCGACCGGCATCCTTGTTGACGACCGGTGTCCGCCCGAACTCGCCCGCATTCACCACCATCGTAGTGTCAAGCAACCCGCGGTCGGCGAGATCCGCCACGAGCGCCGCATAGGCCTGTTCCATCGGCGGAACAATGTTCCGGTACGTGTTGAAAATCGACCCGTGCGTGTCCCAGCGTTGGTTGAAATCATTGTAACTGACAAACCTCACGCCCGCCTCGATCAACCGTCGCGCCAACAGCAGCGACTGGCCAATCTTGGTGCGCCCATACCGATCACGGACGGCAGATGGCTCGCGCTCCAGATCAAGAGCCCGCCGCACCCGCCCATCGACGATCATTTCGAACGCGCTCTGCCGTAACGCATCCAGCTTCTCGCCGTGCTGTTTCTCCAGCCTCCGGGCCGCTGCGTCCATCTGTCCCAAAAGCGAAATCCGGTCGGCCAAACGGCCGGCCGTCATGCCGTCGGCGAGCCTGAGCGAGAGCGGATTGTAATCCTTGCTGCTCGGATCGCCCTCGATGACGAACGGGTCGTTGATGGAGCCAAGGAACCCACCGTACTGCCCCGGCATGCGGTTTGAAGGCCCCGGGATGCTCAACCAGTTCGGGAGCGAAACGCTCGGTGGCACTCCGTGGATTGCCATCTGTTGTTGGTTGAGAATCGCGCCTGGGCCGGGAAAATCGTTCGGATCAGCCTCGCGATCCTGATCCGGCTGGTTGTTCGATCCGGTCATCGTCACGTAGGTGCCCGCGATGTGGTTCGTGAACTGGTGCGACATCGACCGGATGACCGTAATCTTGTCTGCGATCAGCGCAGTATGCTTCATCAACTCTCCGAACCGGACCCCCGGAAGCTGAGTCGATATCGAGTCGAACGGCCCGCGAATCTCGCGTCCCGCCTGGGGCTTCGGATCCCAGAGATCCAGATGGCTCGGCCCGCCCTGCAGCATAATGAAAATCGCCTGGTTGCTGTTGCCGATCGGCTTGGCACCCGACGCGCGCCACGTCCCGCCCGCGGCCGTTCCCAGCACGCTGATCGCTCCGATGCGCAATAATTCACGACGGTTCAGTTTAAACATAAAACACAGAGGAAGAGAGTTCGACGCTCATCGAGTATTGGAAATTCGTTTTGGTCGCAACCATCCATACAAGTTTCAAGGACTTCAGTAGCCATTATGATCGGAACAAAGCTGGCGGTGGAAATTCGCTGCAAGCCATCCCAGCCTATGAGTCATTTCTTCAGCCGAACCATCATCAGCGCGTTGGCGACCCAGGCGGAAAGGAAGGCACCCAAAAGGAAGAAGCCGAGCAAGAGTCCCTCAAGTCCCTGCGTCTGCTCAGACCCCAAACACCCCAAGCAGACCGACGCGATGCCGGCGATTGCCATTAATGCAGTGTACGCGGACATCATGCGGCGTGGCCATCCCGCGTGGCATTTGAATATCCCGGCCATCGGTATCACGAGCAGTCCGCAGACCAGGGCGCCGAAAAGAAGGTCGTCGTTTTGGGTCGGAAGCCAGACGGCCAGCATAATCAACGAACTCAGGATGCATCCGCCCATCCAATTTGAAGCGGTGACTTGCTCTTCTGAGAGAGCCATGCGTCCGAACCGGTTCATTCGCAATAACAGGTTGAAGAGCGGTTCAGCGGTCCAGGTGAGCAGAGCGAAGGCGACATAAAGAATCTGCAACGGCAAGAGCCACGGGGCAAGATCGGGATTGCTCGTGGCAATGTTGCTAATGAATCGATTTGCAAAAAAACCTCCAACCACAATGCCCCATTGAGCGTTTGAACTCAGTTTAGCCATCCAGAGAAAGTAGCGCAGCATCCATGCATAAAGGAAGTGTTTCGCCTTGAGGGCTTCGACGATTCCTTGCCGCGCCCACTCGTTTTCCGGATCCAACCGGAGCGATTCGCGGAAATGTACCAGAGCCTTCGATGGATTCCCTTGTTCGAGCAGAGTCCAGCCTTGGTTGGCGTGGGTGATCGAGTTTTCCGGGTTCTTCGCGAGAGCGGCGTCGATCGTTGTCCCGGCTTCCGCTGCGCGACCTAACTTGACCAGAGCGATGGCACGCAGATTGATGCAAGCCACGTGTTCACCATCCGACGCAAGGCCCCGCTCAGCGGCATCCAATGCTTCAGTCCATTGCCTTTGATCGAGGCGTATTTGCGAGAGCAAAGCGTGATAGTCAGGATCAGGCGGATCAAGTCGGATCGCCTCCTCGGTGGCGCTAATGGCTTCCGGCAATCGGTTTCGATCGTGCAAAACACTCGCTAAAGCATAATGCGCAAAGGCAAAATCAGGTGCCAGATGGATGGCCTGCTGAGCTTCCTCGGTGGCTTCCTTGAACTGCTCGCGATGCGCCAAGGAAACCGCCAGCAGCGCGTGAGCATAAGCATCGTGAGGATCAGTCGCCAAGGCTTGACGAAGCTCGGGCTCCGCCAAATCAACACGAGCCTGCTGGAACAAGAGAATGGCTCGTTGAAGATGGACGCTCACTTGAGTTTTAAGTAATGCAAAATGTCGTCGTAGATTCCGCCTTGATTCGAATACAGCGCATAATTGCGAGCCGTGGCGAACCATTCCTTGGTCGTCGGCTTCAGAATCGCGGCGGCATTGACAAGGTCTTTGGTCGTGAGCGGCTGCGGAAGTCCTTCGCGCATCGCTTCGCGCAATTTCTTCTCGATGGCGACATCTATGACGCCTTTCAAGTCAGCGCCAGAAAAGTTTTCCGTCTTCCTGCCTAAATGGTCGTAATCGATTTCGTTCACCGGCTTGCCACGGCAGAGCAGTCGGAGAATGGAGGCTCTAGCCTCGGCATCTGGCGGGGGGATGAACAAGATGCGATCGAACCGTCCGGGGCGGCGAAATGCGGAGTCGAGGTGCCACGGAGCATTTGTTGCGGCGAGGACGAGGACTCCTTCGTTCGACGACTTCACGCCGTCGAGTTCGGCGAGAAACTGGTTGATGAGCTGGCGGCCGGCATGTTGACGCATGTCACTGCGGCTCGCCCCAAGAGCATCGACTTCATCGAAAAACAGAACGCATGGTTTGTGCTGCCGGGCGTGCTCGAATAGTTCGTGCAAATTGCGCTCGCTGCTGCCAATCCACATTTCGAGCACATCGTTGATGCCCACGGCCAGAAAGCCTGCCTTGATTTCACCCGCGGTGGCCCGCGCAAGATAGGTCTTGCCGCAACCCGGCGGCCCATACATCAGAATGCCGCCTCCTATCGATTTGCCGTAGGCTTTGTAAAGATCGGCGTGAGTCAGTGGATGAATGATCTTCATCCGGATCTCTTCCTTGACCGACTCCATTCCGCCGACGTCTTTGAATTCGATCGCAGGACGCTCGATCTCTTTCTCGACGGGTCCCGAATCATCTTCCCACGCGGCCCGCACTTTCCCTTCCACAATCTCGCTGGATTCACCATCAGCTCCAATGCCAAGGCGCATGGCTAACTCTGGATCTTGGATCGAGGCATCCGACTCGATAGCCCAACGGTATTCGCGGATAGCCTCTTCGATATCGCCGCTCTGAAAAAGCAAACGGGCATGCAACATTCGGGCGCGAGCTGGGGCTTCCTTGCCTTTCACAAGGCTTTCAATGATCACCAAAGCCTGTGTGTTCTTGGCTTGAAGATAAAAGGCGCGTGCGAGATCGAGCTGCAAGGACTGGCTGTTTGGAGACAGGCTGAGCGCTTCGCGAAATTCTTTTTCTGCTTCTTCTAGTCGTCCGATATTGATTCTGGTGAAAAACCTCCGACCCTATTTTTTGGTTCGGGGAGCGCGACAAGAATCGAATTTTGCGAAAATCCGGCGGTGGGCTGAGTTTGGGCTTGTCTGGAAGCTCACTGAGGCGTAGGCAAGGCTATGCGCCGATCTCGA
>CAMAWP010000064.1 GCA_945861765.1 Akkermansia muciniphila
AAAATCCGGCCCCAAAGCCGACTCCGCCCGAGCTGGTGAATAACTTTACAGTCTGCCATCCTTGGCCGCTGCGTTTTGAAGCACGGCCGGCATCTTACGTTCGGCAAGCAGCGCTATTGTGTGGAGCGCACTCTCCCGATGGAGTAGCATCTTCTATGTGAGCCACTTTTCTGGAGGCGCCTAAAAGCCGCCGTCGGATCCGGCTCTGGCTGGCGGATCGGAAAATGAAAGCTGCAAATGAAAACAAGGATGCTCTGCGTGTGGTGCAAGAGACCATGCGGCAGAGAGAGAACTAAACACTCAAGAGAACTGCCCTGAATACTATGAAAAACTTCAACCGAATGAGTCTCGCCACTGTGGCAATCATGTTGATGACCACTCCGCTGCGGATTGCCGTCGCTGAAGACAAAGGCCCTGCGAAAGCCGGACAGGCCGCTGATGCCGCGCCGTGGGAGAGCATCACCGAGGAGTTCTTCAAGAAACTCGACGTGTATGACATGAACCCGGATTACATACGGCGCTGCGTGGGGATGGCGGTCACCCCAGCGGGCGAGGTCTTCATTCTGACCAGCAAGGACAACGGCGTATGTGTCAGCAAGGATCACGGGACAACATGGACCGTGGTCACCGGCAACAAGGTCACTGGCCGCTGCGAAACGGGCTTCGGCTTCTCGATGGCCTATCCCTACGACGGACGGCTGGCCTTCTTCTGCATCGACGGCACCGGTGGTATGACGCTCGACGGAGGCGGGACCTGGCGGCCTTTCGCCAAACTGCTCCGCATGTTTGACTACGCCGACGTGGACTGGAGCACGAGAGATCCGCAGACGATCTTCGGGTTGCTGCACGAGCCTTTCTACACCGTAATCAGCACGGATGGCGGCAGAAACTGGCAGCAAATTTACAAGGACGCCGAGGCTCCCAAGGAAGTCCAAAGAACCACCAGTAAATACCACCTCGGCATCATCGACGCCAACACATTGGTGCGCTCACACCGCGATCATGACGGCATCAGCATCAGCACGGACGCAGGTGGGCACTGGACCGAGGCGGCGAAATACAGAGTGCTCGGTCGGCGACCAGTGCACTACGGGAAGAAAGTCTTCTGGACCACCACGGAGGGCGTGATCGTCTCGGAGGACGGCAAGGACTGGACGCTGGCCGGCAAAGGCCCGGAGAAAGCCATCTACGGTCCTTACTTCGGATCGAGCGAGCAAGAGTTCATGGTGGTGTCGGACACCGCCTTCTTCATCACCCGTGATGGAGGAAAAACATGGAGGGATGTGGCACCCGTCTTCTTCCCGCCCGATGGCCCTATGAAAGGCTTCAATACAGGCGGCTCGTTCAACTACTTCGGTTGGGATGCCAAGGATAACTTCATCTACGCGTCGAGCCTCGGTGGTTCGGTGTTCCGGCTCAAACTTCGGCCATGACGCGTGAAAAGAGCGAACATGAGGATTCACACCATGGTGCTTGCTGTTCGCCGCAGAGAATATCAGACGGCTCGATCTCCGCGCTGTTGCGTGGGGTGACCGGGGCCAGGAAGGCAAAGTCGCCCCCGGGACTTCGCGTTTTCGCTTGAATCGAATCTTGAAACCGGGAGATGGTTCAGCGCGTAGAAGCTGAATTCTCGAACCGGGAGTTTTTTATGAACCGAATTGCCTTGATCGCCGCACTACTGTCCTCCGTTCTCATTCAAGCCGCCCGTGCGGAAAAAACCTTCGCCGAGCGCTTGGGTTGGAAGCCCGATGATGTCGTCGTCATTTTGCATGTGGATGACGTGGGAATGTCGCATTCGTCGAACCTCGGTGCGATCGAGACCACGGCGAACGGCGTGGCGACTTCCTGGAGCATCATGATGCCATGCCCCTGGGTCCCTGAGATTGCAAAATATTTGAAGCAACATCCGAACGTGGACAGCGGCCTGCATCTCACGTTGACCTCGGAATGGAGTCTCTATCGCTGGGCACCGCTGGCCGGCAAGCCCAAAGTCCCCGGCCTCGTGGATGAAGAAGGTTGCTTGTGGCGCGGCGTGCAACAAGTGGCCGCCCACGCGTCGCCGGATGAAATTGAAATCGAAATCCGGGCGCAAATTGATCGCGCCGAAAAACTCGGCCTTCCCATCACGCATCTGGATTCGCACATGGGAACGCTTTTTGCGCGGCCTGATTATTTCGAGCGGTTTGCCAAGGTCGGCATGGAAAAGGGAATCCCGATTCTCGCCATCGGTGGTCACGCGAACTATGCGTTGAAGGAAAACCCGGAAGCGGCAGGCAAACTGCGCCATTGGATTCCGAAAATCTGGAACGCTGGGTTGCCTGTTATTGACGATCTCCACACCGGTTCCTATGGTTGGGCGCCGGAGGATAAAACGAAAAGGCTCATCGTCCTGCTGAAGGAATTAAGGCCCGGCGTCACGGAAATTTTATTTCACGCCTCCATTCCAACGGAGGATTTCCCGTTGATCACTTCGTCCAGTCAGTCGCGCCTGGCCGACGCCAAAGCGCTCACCGACGCGGACGTGAAGAAACTCATCCAGGAACGCGGCATCATTTTGACCACATGGAAAGAGTTGAAAGCCCGTCGCCAAAAAGCCGGGCCGCTGGAGTAAAGGCTGGTCTCCTATCGATTCGCTGAGACTTGCTTTCGATTGGGTATCGAAGTATCAACTCCGGTGCCGATGCTGAACCCTGCCAACCTCGAAATGGTGAACCGCTGGCGCCATGAACCCGCGCCACTGTTGCCGCTGCTCCACGCGTTTCATGATCGCGACGGCTTTCTGTCCGACGAGAGCCTGCGCGCTGTGTCGGAGGGGCTGAGGATCCCGCTGTCGGACCTTTACGGCACGGTGACTTTTTACCACCACTTCGCACGCCTACCAGGCGGTCTTAACGCGCCGCGCGTCTGCACGGGGAATGTCTGCTGCTTGCGTGGGGGCCGCGAATTGCTTGAGTCGCTCAAGTCACAGGGCGCGACGTCCATGCCGTGCGCGGGGCGCTGCGATGAACCGGTGCCGGTGTTGCGCGGGAATGAAACCCTTATCGGCACGTCGCTCCTGAACCTGCACGCGAAACGCTCTCCGCTGCCGGTTCCTAACCCTGGCGCCAGCGAGGAGTGTATCTTCGCGCACATCCGCGAGCCGGGCCGCGCGACGCTCGAAGGCTATCGGCGAAGTGGTGGTTATGAAGCGTTGATGAACGCGGTGCGAATGATGACACCCGCGCAGGTGCTCGGCGTCGTCGCCGAAAGCAAGCTCGCGGGGCGCGGCGGCGCGGGGTTCCCCACCGGGGCGAAGTGGAAAGCCGTTGCCGAGGCAGCGGGTCAGCCAAAGAGCATTGTTTGCAATGCCGACGAAGGCGAGCCGGGCTGTTTCAAGGATCGCGCGATCATGGATTATGATCCGCACACGGTGCTGGAGGGCATGGCGCTCGCGGGCTACGCCACTGGCGCGCCGCGCGGCTTCATCTACTTGCGTTACGAATATCCGGAGACGTTCCGCATCCTGGAGCGTGCGCTTGCCGAAGCTGAAACGGCGGGTTTGCTCGGCGAAAAGATTCTCGGGTTCAGTTTCAAAATCCATTTGCGGCGCGGCGCGGGCGCTTACATCTGCGGCGAGGAAGGCTCGCTGCTCAATAGCCTTGAAGGCAAACACCCTTTTCCCCGAAACAAGCCGCCGTATCCGGTGACTCATGGTTTCGAGAATCTCCCGACGGCCGTCAACAACGTCGAGACGCTGGCTTCGGTGCCGCACATTCTTCGCCAAGGCGCGGCCTGGTATCGCGGGCTGGGCCGCAACGGTCACGCCGGCACAAAGCTTATCAGTCTGTCCGGCGACATCCAACGGCCCGGCAATTACGAGGTGCCCATCGGCCTGCCGTTAAAGACGCTGCTCTACGATTGGGCGGGTGGGCCACCGGCGGGACGGACGATTCAGGCGGTAACAATGGCTGGACTGAGTGGCGGCTTTCTCGCGGGTGATTCGATGGACGTGACGCTCGACGAATCGAGCATCCGCGGCAAAGGCTCGTTCCTTGGCGCGGGCGGAATCATCGTGTTCGACGACCGCCGCGACATGGTGGCTGCCGCGCACGACGCGATGGAATTCTTCGCGCACGAATCTTGCGGCAAGTGCTTTCCCTGCCGCATCGGCACGCAGCGGTTGACCGAGCGCCTTGATGGCGGCGTGGGGCCGCGCGAGTTGAGCGCGTGGACCGAGGAAGTCCGCGACATCGGCGCGGCGATGCGGGCGACCAGTGCCTGCGGTCTCGGCATGGCGGCACCGTTCGTCACCGATAGCCTTTTGAAATTCTTTCCGGAGCATGTGAAAAAGCATCTTGGCGCGCCCTCTTCGCATTGAACAGGGACTTGAGCTGCACGGCAATCTTGATTGGCGCTGGAGCCGGCACTCGAGGTGTATGTGTGTATCTGGAAATCCGCGACCCTTGGGACGCGAAGAACTTGATTCAAGTCGAACGGAGAGCAATATAAGACGAACCGTATGGACAAGCTCTTATTTCCTTCTCTGCCGGACGCCTGCATCCAGGATTTGGTGCGACAAAACCCTTGGTGGCAAGGGCAGCCCATGCCGCCACTGCCTGAGTTCAGACGCTGGCCGTTTGATAAAATCATGTCGCGGCTTCGCCAGCCGATCGCGCCCATTCTGGTGATTCGTGGCCCGCGTCAGATTGGGAAGACCACGCTCCAACAACAGGTGGTAGCTCAGCTCCTTGCCGAGGGCGTCAGTCCCGAGCACATTTTCCGCATCCAGTTCGACGACCTGCCATCCCTTTCGCAAATCGACGCCAAACAAGAACCCATTCTGCGCATGGTAGATTGGTTTGAATCGAAGATCCTCGAATGTCATCTGAATGAGGCGGCGCGGCGGGGTCAGCCGGCTTTCTTGTTTCTGGACGAAGTTCAAAACCTTCCGGCGTGGGATGTGCAACTGAAATCCCTCGTGGATCACGCCGCCGTGCGCGCATTGGTGACCGGCAGTTCCGCGCTTCGAATCGAGCGGGGACGCGATAGTTTGGCGGGACGGATTCAAACCCTTGAAACCGGCCCGTTCCGGCTCGTGGAAATCGCCGCGCTCCGTGGTTTCGGAACTTTGAAACCCGCGCAGGCTGACAATGGCTGGGAAGAGTGGCTGCATCCCGGCTTCTGGCGGCACTTGAGCAAGCTGGCCGTTGAACAGGCGACGGTGCGCGATCAGGCGTTTGCGGCTTTCTCGGAGCGGGGTGCGTACCCGGTTGCGCAAATCAACCCCAACGTTTCCTGGCCGGAAATCGCCGACCAGTTGAAAGAAACCGTTATCAACCGCGTGATCCAACACGACTTGAGGATCGGTGAACGTGGACGAAAAAGAGATCAGCGATTACTTGAGGAAGTATTCCGCATGGCCTGCCGTTATCTTGGGCAATCCCCCAATCCCGCCACCTTAGCGAGAGAAGTTCACATCACTCTTCACACCGAGGTTGGCCCGCAACGCATCAACCGATACATTGATTTTCTTGATTCTTCCCTGCTGATTCGCGCCATTCAACCACTGGAAATCCGCATGAAGAAGCGCAAGAGCTATTCCAAGCTCTGTCTCTGTGACCATGCACTTCGCGCCGCCTGGCTTCAAGAAATTATCCCGCTCGACCCTGCGGCGCTTGACCGGCAGCCCCACTTGTCCGACCTCGCCGGCCACGTCGCCGAAAGCGTCGCGGGCTATTACCTGGCATCACTCACCGGACTCGACCTCGCGCACAAACCCGAATATCAGGGGGAACCCGAGGTGGATTTCATAGTCACCATTGGCGAGAAACGCATCCCGGTGGAAATCAAATACCGCCGCGTGATTGATCCGTTGCGCGATACGCTCGGGCTGCGGCTGTTCCTGGAGAAAGCCACCAACAATGCGCCCTTTGGCCTGCTCATCACGCGCGAGGATGAAGTTACCATGGACGATCCTCGAATCATTTGTCTGCCCCTCAAATCCCTCCTCATGGTGCGCTAACCATGCCCCGCAAACCCATCACGCTCGTCCTCATCAGCGAATCATCGTGTTCGACGACCGCCGCGACATGGTGGCTGCCGCGCACGACGCGATGGAATTCTTCGCGCACGAATCTTGCGGCAAGTGCTTTCCCTGCCGCATCGGCACGCAGCGGCTGACCGAGCGCCTTGATGGCGGCGTGGGGCCGCGCGAGTTGAGCGCGTGGACCGAGGAAGTCCGCGACATCGGCGCGGCGATGCGGGCGACCAGCGCCTGCGGTCTCGGCATGGCGGCACCGTTCGTCACCGATAGCCTTTTGAAATTCTTTCCGGAGCAGGTGAAAAAGCATCTTGGCGCGCCCTCTTCGCATTGAACAGGGACTTGAGCCGCTGCCCTCCGCTCCTCGGCTCGATCGAGGAGAGAATTCCCCGAAACAAAACTTCGCGCCTTGAACCCGGGAACTCAAAGCGCCGGCAAGCCGGACGCATTTCAAACTCTTCGCGAAGTGGCAGGCCGCAGCAAGAACGCTCCAGCGTTTGGAGTGCGCGGAGCTTGCTCCCGCTTTCGGACGGGAGGGTCGCGGTGATGTGTCGAAGCTGGCTGACCTCCACCACTACGCCGGAACCGCCTCGCGCATGGGCCGCGTGCTGGGCGGCGGCAACTCCTTGCCCGCGCATTGCATCTCCTGCACCTCCTCGGCCACCAACGAGCAAAGCTGGCGATACGCCTCCTCCTCCTCCGCCCCGTGGCAGACCCCGCCGAACGGGAAAAGGTCCGGGCAATAGCCCACATACAGGGCGTCCTTCTCCTCCCAGCGGACGAACTTCAGATACTGATCCTGTGCTTTCATTGGCTGGCCTTTCGGATCGCGTTGCGAACTTATTTTTCCTGGTAATGATGCGCGTCGTTGCCACTCTGGCCGCTGAGGATCAGCGATCCCGGCAGCCTCGTATGCGCCGGAACTCGCGGTGCGAACCTTTGCCGCCGGGCACCAGAACAAACCCTGCCTGTTCCAGGTCGATGACCAACTGTCTGATCTTGCGCGGCACACGCTGGAAATTGCCACAAGACGGTTTGGCTTTCCATCTTCAATTCCCTTCAAGCCCTGTAGTGCGACACAACAATGGCGGAAACGGAGCTTGTTGCCCGGGTGCCAGTCCGCTAAAAACCAATCCGTCCACGAAGGACAATAGGAAAAAATCATATAACGACGAACAAGCAAACTGACTCGACCTAGTTTCGACTGCTTGCTATCTTGCACAACGAAACTTCCCCCTCATGATTGATGAGCTTCGCCGCAAAATCGCTCTCGGCCAGGTGGAGTATTCCCTCCACGCCGTCCGGCAAATGGTGGCCCGGCACATCACCCCGGAGGAAATTATGCAAACGGTGCTGGCAGGCGAGGTTGTTGAAGATTATCCTGACGACAAATACGGCCCAAGCTGTCTGGTCTTTGGACGGACCGCCAATCATCGGACGCTGCATGTGCAATGCACATATCCCAGCCGTCCGCTGGTCAAAGTCGTTACGGCTTACGAGCCGGACCCGGTGGAATGGGACGAGACGCTGAAACGGAGAAAGACAAAATGAAGACGCACCCTTGGAACGAGACTTTCGAAGAACGCCTGGTGACCTACACGCAGGAGGTGAACGGACGCTTTATCCTCGTGGAACATGTTCCGGCCCGCGTGTGCCGCGAGACAGGCGAGCAGCTTTTCAGCCCGGAGACGGTCACTCGGATTCAAGAAATCATCCACGCCCAGCGACGACCCGAGCGGGTGATCGAAACCCCGGTTTATGAATTTGCCGCCGTAGCGGCGTGAACCACTTTCCCGGCGCGGATGCGCTGGAAACCCCGCCGCAAGGCGAGTGGCAGTGAAGTGAAGACAGAAATCATGTAACGACAAACTCACAAACTCATTTCGCGCAGCTTCGGCTGCTGTCCGACTCGAAACCTAGGAAATTTCGCAAGGAGACAGCGTTTGAAGCGCGCCCCGCACGGGGCGCGCTGAAAGCGTTCTCCTGTAGGCTCTCCTAGGTGCCTGAGTTGGGACGCAAGTAAGTGCGTCCCATTTTCATTTCAGGCACCGGAGTTCCCACAGAAGGACAGTCACCCCCACAGCAGGCTGATTCGCGCGCGAGCGAATTCACAGCCTGCATGGCGAGCCAGATTGTTTCCAAGCAAAGAGTCACTGATCACGGCGAGGTGCTGACCGCACCCCGCGAGGTCAATGCCATGCTTGATTTGGTCAGGCAGGAAACGGAGCGGATCGAGTCTCGATTTCTTGAGCCGGCCTGCGGGAATGGGAATTTTCTGGCGGAGATTCTGGAGCGGAAGCTGCGCGTGGTTGAATCGCGCTACGCCAGGAGCCAGTTGGACTACGAGCGGATGGCGGTGCTCGCCGTTTCCTCCATCTACGGCATTGATATTCTGGAGGACAATGTCACCGCGTGCCGTACCCGGCTTTTTGCGATTTTCGACCGCAGCTACTCTGGTCGCTTCAAGTCATCCGCCAAGGAGGAATCTCGCGACGCAGTTCGATACATCCTTGAACGCAACATTGTTCACGGGGACGCGCTCTCCCTGAAAACCGTCGGAGTAGTCCAGCACCCGATCATCTTCTCGGAGTGGTCCGCGCCGTTTAACAACAGCCTGCTAAAACGAACTGATTACTACTTTTCTGATCTGATCCAAGGCGGGGAAGACGCACAGCAGACCCTGTTCTTGAAAGACGAGTATTCCGACTTGGGAACACGGTCGTTCATCCCCACGAAAGTCAAGAGTTGGCCTGTCATCCATTTCCTCAAGGTGCGTGAACATGACGAATAGCGCCTACAACCCCGACGTTCTGACGTGCCTCGCGAACTTGAGCAGCGACGAGGTGTTCACGCCGCCGCAGCTTGCGAACGAAATCCTGAATCACCTGCCGCCGGAACTGTGGAGCGACAAGAACGCGCGCTTCATTGATCCGTTCTGCAAATCGGGCGTGTTTCTGAGAGAGATCACGAAGCGCCTGCTGGTGGGATTGGAAAATGAAATTCCTGACCGGCAGAAGCGCATCAACCACATTCTGCAAAATCAGGTCTTTGGCATCGCCATTACCGAGATGACCGCGCTGCTGTCACGCCGCTCGGTTTACTGCTCGAAGAACGCGAATGGCAAATTCTCTATTTGCGACGGATTTGCCGACAAGGACGGACATATCCGGCTCAAGTCCGTCGAGCACGCCTGGGCAAAGGATCGGTGCGCCTACTGCGGCGCGAGCAAAGAAGCGTTTGACCGAGGAGACGCGCTGGAGAGGCATGCCTACGAATTCATTCACACCGAAAAGCCAGATGAAATCTTCAACATGAAATTCGATGTCGTTGTTGGCAATCCGCCTTATCAACTGAGCGATGATGGTGCCGGAGCAAGCGCGTCACCGATCTACCAACTCTTTGTCCAGCAAGCGAAAAAGCTTAATCCGCGCTTCTTGTGCATGATTATCCCTGCCCGCTGGTATGCTGGCGGAAAGGGGTTGGATGAATTCCGAGCTGCAATGCTAAAGGATAGTGGTATCTCTCGCTTAGTTGATTATCCGGTCGCCTCTGATGTCTTCCCTGGAGTCAAGT
This sequence comes from Akkermansia muciniphila, assembly GCA_945861765.1. GTDB lineage: Bacteria > Verrucomicrobiota > Verrucomicrobiia > Limisphaerales > SIBE01 > SIBE01. The sequence continues at coordinate 9,593 of CAMAWP010000064.1, forward strand.
TGAATGGCGGGGTCTGCTATTTCCTATGGGAGCGAGAGCGGGTGGGCGATTGCGAGATCACCACTCGCATGAGTGGAACGGAAGACTCAATGGTGCGACGGCTGGACCAATTCGACATTTTTGTTCGCTTCAACAAAGGCATTTCCATTCTCGAAAAAGTTCTCGCAAAGAAACACAGATACCTGAGCGACCAGGTTCTATCGAGGAAACCCTTTGGGCTGGATACGCTCAAACGACCCACCGGCAAAGGCGATGTCACGCTCTACGCCAACAAGAGCGTCGGGAAGTTCGAGGAAGCGGCCATTGTTCATGCCAAGGAAATCATCGGCAAATGGAAGGTTTTGCTTTCGATGGCTTATGGGGAAGGCGGAGAAGCGCGCGAATATCCCAGAATGATCACCGGGCGACCAATCGTTGCCCCTCCGCCGAGCGCTTGCACAGAAACGTATATTGTTGTGGGCGCTTATGAATCGAGGATTGAAGCTGAAAACCTCGCCAGCTTTCTGAGAACAAAGTTTGTGCGATTGTTGATCGCCCTTCGAAAAAATACTCAACACATCACAAAAGACCGCTTTGCATTCGTCCCCGCCTTGGCAATGACCAAGGAGTGGAGCGACAAGAAACTCTACGCCCACTTCGGGATCACGGAGGAGGAAGCGGCTTTTATCGAGACGATCGTCCGCCCGATGGAGGTTGAGCGTGAGTAAGGATTTCTTCCCGCCCCGCCCCGACGCCCGCCCGACGATCTACGCGTATCTGGACACAAACCCGCAATTCGACGGTTTGTTGAAGGTCGGCTACACCACGAAGACCGCGCAGGCGCGTGTCGCGGAGCAATATCCGATCGCCAAGCCTGGCAAGCCGCCTTACCAAATCTTGGTCGAGGAACCCGCGATGCGGAATGACGGCACTGTGTTCACCGACCACGACGTTCACCGCCATCTGCGCAGGGGCGGCGTGAAAAACGAAGCAGGCGAGTGGTTCCGTTGCGATACAGACCAAGTCAAGGCCGCCATCATCGCCGTCAAGACCGGAATACTGAACGAGGAAAGCCGCACGCTTGATTTCAAGATGCGTCCGGAGCAGGCGGAAGCCGTCGAGAAGGCCGCCAGCTACTTCAAGAACGCGAGGAAAGAGGATGCCAAGAAGACGCCGCACTTCCTGTGGAACGCCAAGATGCGCTTCGGCAAGACGTTCGCTGCCTATCAGCTTGCCCGGCGAATGGGCTGGAAGCGGATTCTCGTGCTCACCTTCAAACCGGCGGTGCAAAATGCGTGGGAAGAAGATTTGAAGTGCCATGTGGATTTCAAAGGCTGGCAGTTCATCTCACCGGGCGGCCTGTCGTACGAGACCGCTGACACGCGGAAGCCGTTCGTGTGCTTCGGCTCATTTCAAGATTACCTCGGCAGGAACAGAAACACCGGAGGCATCAAGACCAAGAACGAGTGGGTTCATGCGACGCATTGGGATTGTGTGATCCTCGACGAATATCACTACGGGGCGTGGCGGGAGAACGCCAAGGAGTTGTTCGAGGCGGAGGACGAGAAGGAGATCGAGTTTGCCCAAGGCGAGGGCATCGAGGATTTCAAGGAGGAGATCATGCCCATTACGACGGGCGCGTATATCTACCTGTCCGGCACGCCCTTCCGCGCGATCGCTTCGGGCGAATTCATCGAGGAGCAGATTTTCAACTGGACGTATTCGGACGAGCAAAGGGCGAAGCTGAGCTGGAAAGAGCCGGAGAATCCTTACGCATCGCTGCCGCGCATGGTACTGATGACCTACCAGTTGCCGGATTCCATCCGCGAGGTCGTGATGCAGGGGGAATTCAACGAGTTCGACCTGAATGTGTTCTTTTCGGCGGAGAGTCTAGGCGCTGCCGCAAAGTTCCATTACGAGGATGAAGTGCAGAAGTGGCTGGACCTGATCCGCGGATCATTTCTGGCAACAACGGTGGATAACCTGAAACTGGGCGCGCAGAAACCACCGATGCCATATTCGCACGCCCCGCTGCTGAATGTCCTCACTCACACGCTTTGGTTTTTGCCGAGCGTTGCGTCGTGCCATGCCATGCGCAACTTGCTCGCGAAGAAACAGAACAAGTTCTATCAGGATTACAAAGCCGTCGTGGCTGCGGGCGGGGCCGCTGGAATCGGCGTTGACGCATTGCCGCCCGTGTTGGAGGCGATGGATGATCCCCTGAAATCCAAAACCATCACCCTCTCGTGCGGCAAGCTGACGACCGGCATCACGGTCAGGCCCTGGACCGGCATCTTCATGCTGCGGAATTGCTCCAGCCCCGAAACGTATTTTCAGGCGGCCTTCCGTGTGCAGTCGCCCTGGACGATCCGAAACCCGGATAGCACGGCGCCGAACCGTGAGGAGATTGTCAAACAGGAGTGCTACGTCTTCGACTTCGCGCCGGACCGGGCGTTACGCCAAATCGCTGACTACAGTTGTCGGCTGAACGTGAACGAGTCCAACCCGGAGAAGAAGGTTGAGGAGTTCATCAGCTTCCTGCCCGTGCTCGCCTACGACGGAAGCTCGATGAAGCAGATCGACGCCGCTGGAATTCTGGACATGGCGATGAGTGGAACGACGGCCACCTTGCTGGCCCGGCGTTGGGAAAGCGCGCTGCTTGTGAACGTGGACAACGAAACTCTCCAGCGCTTGATGAGCAGCAAAGCCGCTATGGACGCGCTGATGAGCATCGAAGGGTTTCGGGCCTTGAACCAAGACATCGAAACAATCATCAACAAATCCGAAGCCGTGCAAAAGGCGAGGCGCGAAGCCAACGACAAGGACTTGACCGAGAAGCAAAAGAAGGCGCTGACGGAAGCCGAGAAGGAGTACAAGAGCAAGCGAAAGCAGATTCAGGAGAAGCTCATCAAGTTTGCCACGCGCGTTCCGGTCTTCATGTATCTGACTGACCACCGGGAGCGTTGCTTGAAGGACGTGATCACCCAGCTTGAGCCTGGCCTCTTCAAGAAAGTGACGGCCCTAAGCATCAAAGATTTTGAACTGCTGGTCAGCCTCGGCGTGTTCAACAGCGCCCTGATGAACGACGCGGTTTACAAGTTCAAGCGATACGAGGATGCCAGCTTGAGCTACACCGGCATCAGCAAGCACACCGGCAAAGACATCGGCCTGTATGACACAGTGATTAGCCCCAGGGAGTTTGGAGCGGCTTTTGTCAGTGTGCCCTCAGCCTGAGGGAGGGCAACGAGGCGCGGCTGGTGGCTCGTTTACGAACGGCGTTGTTGTGAGATTCTGCCGCCCCTTCAGGGGTTAGGTGATTTTGTGGACGACAAACCCAGGGCGGCGCGGACTTCGTCTCGCTTGCCCTGGGCTATTCTCTTGTCGCGCCTCCGGCGCTCCGGCAAGCCGAGATGATTGCCAAAGAACTGGAAGGCGAGTTGGTGGACGGCTACCGGCGGCGCATCGCTATCACGGATGCCATCCTGGCAGATTTCCGCGCAGCCTACGAAGCGCAGATCACCAAGGAGGACATCTTTTACTACGTCTATGGCGTGCTGCATTCGCCGGAGTATCGCACGCGCTTCGCCAGCGACTTGAAGAAGATGCTGCCGCGCCTGCCCTTCACGCGCGAGACGGCGGACTTCTGGCGTTTCAGCCAGGCGGGCCGCGACCTCGCCCAGTGGCATCTGAATCACGAAACCGTCGAACCGTGGCCCGCGCAGGAACACACCAACGCCTTCTCGCTCGACCCGGCAAAGGATTTTCTCGTGCAGAAGATGACCTTTGGCCGCAAGGACAAGCAGGTGGACAAGACGACGATCCATTACAACGCGTGCATCACGCTCACCGGCATCCCGCTCGAAGCCTACGATTACGTGGTGAATGGCAAGCCCGCGCTCGAATGGATCATGGAGCGCTACCAAATCACCGTGGACAAAGACAGCGGCCTCCGCAACGACCCGAACGATTGGGCGCGCGAGCACAACCAACCACACTATATCCTCGACCTCCTCAAACGCATCGTCCGCGTGAGCCTGGAAACGATGAAGATCGTGAACGCGCTGCCGTCACTGAACGAGCGGAAGTGAGGCGGTGATTTCTGCGGTCCTTACAGGGCTTGGAAGATTCTGGATGACGTGAACCCAGGGCGACGTTCGCAGAGCCGCTTTGCCCTGAGCTGTTGTCTTACCGCGCTTACAGCGCTCCGGCATGAGCGTTCATCATCGGTTGAAGCTCCGGCAATTTCGACACCTCACCCTATTCCTGCCCAAGAACCGACCCACCCCTACCCCTCCCAGGAGGGGACCGGGCAAAGCTCGCCTCCCAAGAGGGGAACGGACAAAGCTCGCCTCCCAGGAGGGGAACGGACAAAGTTCCCCTCTTGGGAGGGGTAGGGGTGGGTTCAGAGTCGCCCTGCGCGCGCGAATCAGGGTTCATCAGCGGTTGAGGCCCTCACCCCCAGCCCCTCTCCCATCCGATGGGAGAGGGTGGCGTCGGACTCTCCCGCGTCGAGGCGGGGGAAGAAGTTCTATGCGGCTTTTGCGTTCTTTCGCGGCCAATCGAAAACGGCGGCTTGTCGGCGGCGGGTTCACCGGCTAGTTTCGGCTCGTGATCACAGAGAAAGGCACGCGCACGATGACCCTCGATGGCCAGGAGGCTTCGTTCTCCGAGGGCGAGACGATTTACCAAATCGCGCGGCGCGCGCAGAAGGATGTGCCGACGCTTTGTTACGACGAGCGGCTTGAGGCGTTCGGCGCGTGCCGACTCTGTGTTGTGGAGGTCGAGGGGATGAAAGCGCCGGTGGCGTCATGCACCACTCAGGCCACGCCGGGAATGATTGTGCGGAGCGGGCCGCCGGCGATCGAGAAGTATAGGAAAACGCTTTTGGAATTGGTCGTCAGCGAGAATCGAGAAGTAGCGGTGAATCCACTGCGGGGCTTCGCATCGCAAGAGTTGACGACGCTCGTGGAGCGTTACGGCGCGCGCACCGGGCGGTTTCAAGGGAAGAAATCCGGCCATAGCAACACCGCCGACCTCAATCCCTTTATCCTGCGCGACTACGACCTTTGCATCTCCTGCTACCGCTGCGTGCGCGTGTGCGCCGAGCAGGAAGGGGATTTCGCCATCAGCGTGATGAACCGCGGGTTCGCGACGCAAATCACGACCGAATTCAATGGCGACCTCAAGGATTCCGCCTGCACCTTTTGTGGCCAGTGCGTGCAGACCTGTCCGACGGGCGCGCTCGCGGACAAGAAGGCGCTGCGCGCTGCCAATCTGCCCGGCGAAGTTCAGAAGACGCGGACGATTTGCCCCTACTGCGGTGTAGGATGCTCGGTGGACATCATGACGAAAGGCGACCGCATGGTCGGCATTCAACCCGCGATGGACGGCCCAGCCAACCACGGTGCGTTGTGCATCAAAGGCCAGTTCGCTTTCGACTTTGTCCAGCACGAAGACCGGCTTAAGATGCCGCTGCTGCGGCAGGAGAACGGCAGCTTCAAGGAAATCGGGTGGGACCAAGCGCTCGACTTCGCGGCGGAAGGTTTTCGTCGGGCATTGGAGGAGCATGGCCGCCGCAGTGTCTATGGCATTGCGTCGGGGCGGGCGCCACACGAGGCGGCTTACTCGATGCAGAAGTTCATCCGGGCCGGCTTCGGGACGCATTACATCGACAACTGTAGCCGTGCTTGACACAGCCCCACGGTCGTCGGTCTGGCGACCACCATCGGCAGAGGAGCCATGTCCAATCCGCTCGCGGACATGTCGAAGCCGGACGTGATTTTCTGCATCGGCACGAACATGACCGAGTGCCATCCGGTCGCGGCCACCGGTTTGAAGAAGGCCCTTGCCCGCGGCGCGAAGCTCATCGTCGCGGACCCGCGCTGTATTCCGCTCGCCAAGCTTGCGGATGTTTATCTCCCGATCCGCGTGGGTAGCGACGTGGCGTTGCTGCTGGCGATGGCGCACGTGATCGAACGCGAGGGATTGATGGACGAATCCTTCATTGAGCAGCGCACGGCGGGCTGGGAGGAGTTTCGTCGGCATCTGAAAGCATTCACTCCCGAATGGGCCGCTAAGATTTGCGAAGTCTCCGCCCCGGACATCGAACAGGCGGCGCTCTGGTATGGAGCGGGGAAACCGAGCGCGATTTATTACACGCTCGGCATCACTGAACACATTTGCGGCGTGGACAACGTGCAGAGTCTCTGCAACCTCGCGCTGATGACCGGCAACCTCGGCATCGAGGGCGGCGGCATCAATCCGATGCGCGGCCAGAACAACATCCAGGGCTGCGGCGATTGCGGCGCGGAGACGTTTGTCTTCCCCGGCAGCGTGCCGACCACGGACCAAGCCGCGCGCGACAAATTCGCGCGGGCTTACCAGCGGCCGGACCTCGACCTCGGCCAGGCGATGACGAAGGTCACGGGATTGCAGGAATGCGGCCGGAGCATTCACGCGATGCTGATCGATGGCGAAAACACTGTCGTCTCGGATCCCGACCGTCAGCACTGCGAGCATGCGCTCAAGGCGCTCGACCATCTCGTGGTGATTGACATATTCCTCACCGACACGGCGAAGCTTGCGCACCTTGTGCTGCCCGCGACTGCCTGGGCGGAGACGGATGGCGTCGCTTGCAACACCGAGCGTCGCGTGCAACGCCTGCGCGCCGCTGTGCGGCCTCCCGGAGAGGCGCGGCCGGATTGGTGGATCATCGCGGAGATTGCGAAGCGGCTGGGAATTCCCGGCTTCGATTTCAAATCGCCCGCCGATGTCTTCAACGAACTCTGCTCGCTCTCGCCGACTTATGGCGGCCTCGATTGGGATCGCGTCTCGCGCGAGAGCCTGAACTGGCCTGTGCCGACGAAGGATCATCCGGGCACGCCGATCTTGCACGTGGACGAATTCACGAACGGCCGTGGAAAGTTTATGGTGGTGGGCTATCGCGACCCGGCGGAGGTCATTGATGAAAACTTTCCCGTCTGGCTAACGACGGGACGACGGTTGCAGAGCTACCATACGCGAACGCAGACCGGTCGCGCCTCGGGCATTGATTACTTGCTGTCCGAGGAGAGCCTCGAAGTGAATCCCGCCGACGTGCTGGCGTGGGGGTTGCGCGATGGCGGCTGGGTGCGAATGACCAGCCGTCGCGGCTCGGTAAAGATCAAGGTCCGCGCCACCGACTGCTCGCCGCGCGGTACCGTCTTTGCCAGTTTCAGCTTTGCCGACGTGCCCGTGAACAATCTCACCGGCTCTGGCTACGACCCAACCACGCACACCGCCGAATTAAAAGTCTGCGCCGTGCGCATCGAGGCGGTGGAGAACTGAACGGCTTCTGCATCACGCCGACGTGGTTCGGACGGTAGAAAATGTCCGACGCCGGACAATCTTCGACCTTTATCTTGCGCGCCATCGCAAGAGCGTTACCAAGCTGGCCTGCATCATCAACCCAGTGCGATAGCCTGACTCGTTTCTAAGTTCTTGTGTTGGCGGCTAGACGCGGGGCGAAGAATCCCTCTTTTAGGAATCGGAGGGTGTATTCGATTACTCTTCGATTCTTCATCAGAAAAGGGTGAGTTAAGTGAACGGTGAGGTGTTCTTTCATGCCCGCGACTTTTGTGCGTTCGACCGACACTTTGCCGTCGTTTTTGCCATTTATCATTAGGCTGTTGATCCAGTTTATTGATCTGTCGCCAGCGATAATGCCGAGCTCGAAATCTACAGGACCCAATGTATTCGGAGTGGAGTTCGGATCTGTCCCTAATTCTGCGCCGGCTGGTCCGTTCAGCATTTTGAACAACCACCAGGATCTTAGGTTATCGCAGACTTCACTTCCTTGGTTTGGTGGGCCGAGCATTACCACGCGGCCGAGGCGTTGGGATTTGTGACGCTTAAAATAGGATCTCACGAGTATCCCGCCCAAGGAGTGTGTGACGAAATGGATTTTTGAGCAGCTTTGGAGTGATGGGCTATTGAGGGCCTTACCAATCGCGGCCTCACTGAGAGACTCGATATTCTGAGTGCGTGAAGGGTAATCGACATTTTCAACCGCGAACCCCGAGGCGGTGAGGGCGGTCTCCATTCTTGCCATGCTGGCGCTGGTGCGACACAGTCCATGGAGCAATATTACGCCTTCATTTGCGCTCATATCAAAGGGGAGGAATAGGATAACTGAAATGGAAATAGCAAGGCGCATCACTTCTGCTGCCTAGACCAAACGTAAACAAAAGCGAAAGTAAACACCCATGAAAAAATGCTATACGTCGGTTTGGATGTTCACAAGGAATCAATCCGCTCACCGGGCTTTGGTCAGATTATGCCGGAGTTGACGATTCACTGGGAGCGCCGCCATCTTGGCGGCATCTTCGGCCTCCGAGTCGCCGGCAGTGTGCCGACGGTCCCACTCTCCCAGAAAAATCTGAGATGCGCGCGCCGATACGATTCGATGGGCATGGTTCTTGTGTCAACGCTCCCGGATCGCTATGGTCGGCTCGGCGGTGAAAAAGCCAACGCCTCTTAGTTGATTGATGAGTAAAACCATGTCTGCCATCAGGCCACGCAAAAGCCTTTATGTCGCGTGTCTCCTATTGGGTGTCACTTTAAGTCAATCAGGATGTCGAACAGGCGAAGGCGTCGCTGAAACATTTCGCATGGAAATACAAGTCACGCGCGGCCCCGGCGGACGCATCATCGCGAATACGGGTGTTTGGTCGCCGGATGGGGAGTGGATTGTGTATGACACGCGCAGCGATCCGGCGGGCGAGGTGTTCGATGGCCAAGCTATCTCTCTGGTGCATGTCCGCACGGGCGAAGTGCGTGGGTTGTATCGGGCGCAAAACGGTGCGCGGTGTGGCGTGCCGATTTTCCATCCGCACGAAAACAAGGTGGCTTTTATTCTCGGCCCGGAAAACCCGACACCCGACTGGCAATACGGACCGTTTCACCGCCAAGGGGTGATCGTGGCGACTGACAAAAGCGCCATGCCGCTGGGGGTTGTGAATCTGGATGCTCGCGACCTCACGCCGCCGTTCACCCCCGGCGCTCTGCGCGGCGGTTCTCATGTCCATGTGTGGGATGCAGTCGGCGAATGGGTGAGTTTCACATACGAAGACCACGTTATCGCGCAGTTCAAGGACGCGACACCTGACAACGACATCAACCTTCGCAACATCGGCGTCAGCGTTCCGGGACGCCCCGTGCGCGTGAGTCGCGATCACCCACGCAATCACGACGGTGACTATTTCAGCGTTCTCGTCACCCGCACGACGGCGAATCCCAGACCCGGTTCAGATGAAATCAAGAAAGCTTGCGAGGAAAGCTGGGTGGGCACGAACGGTTATGTGCGCGCCGATGGAACACGTCAGCGCCGCTCGCTCGCTTTCCAAGGTCACGTCGTTACGACCAATGATGAAACCATCTCGGAGGTTTTCATCGTGGACCTCGACCTGACGCAGCCTGGCGAAGGCCCGCTCGCCGGCACGGAAACGCGAATGCCGTTTTCGCCACGCGGCTGTGTTCGGCGAAGGCTCACGTTTACGGATGGGCGAAAATTCCCCGGTTTGCAAGGCCCGCGCCACTGGCTGCGCAGTTCGCCGGATGGATCGCGCATTACGTTTCTGATGAAAGACGACGGCGGTATCGTGCAACTGTGGACGGTGTCGCCCAACGGTGGCACGCCGGAACAAATCACGCACAACGCGTGGAGCATCGCATCCACGTTCACGTGGTGCCCGGACGGAAAGTTCGTGGCGCACGCCATGGACAACAGCGTTTGCGTCACGGAAATCGCTTCGGGCAAAACTCGTCGCCTGACTCCGCGCACCGGCGACGCGATCGCCCCGCGCCCGGAAGCATGCGTGTTTTCGCCGGGCGGAAACGCGATTGCTTACCTGCGCCGGATCGCCGAGTCGGGCCAGACGTCGAACCAGATTTTTGTCGTTGGATTTGACGTGACCGTTTGGTCAAAACAATCGAAGTAACCCACGTAGAACGATTTTCGTGCGACGCTGAAAGTTTTCCCTCTCCTTGAACCGACCCACCCCTACCCCTCCCAGGAGGGGACCGAGACCGGGAGGGGAGCTTTTTGCCGATAGCGAGCATCGGTTCACGTCGGTCCCTTCCTGGGAGGGGTGGGGGTGGGTTCAGAGTTGCCCTGCGCGCGCTAAGTCCGGGGTGGTCTCTCCATGAACCGTGGGTGGGGCGAGACTCCGTCGAGCGCTGACTTTCCTGCCTGCCAAGATTCCAAGCCTCGACGAGTCTTGCTCCACCATGGAGATGCTTTACATTTCCATGACAAATCGTTCTGCCCGGAACGGCAAGTTCTGTTAGAACGTAACACGAACCGCAACGCATGAGTGGCCATCCAACCAGCCGAACCCCCAGTTTCTTCAGGCAAGGGTGTTTGATTCTCCTGCCCGTGCTGGTGCTGACGACCATCGGCTTCTACTCGCTGCACCAGGATAAACGTCTCGTCGAACAGGAAGCTCGCATCCGCGCCCGGGAGATTGCCGATACGCTGGCCGCAGACATCTGGAAGAACCTTCCCTTCGCGCCTCCGACCGCGGCTGACCCGTCCTCGGTGATCCCGATCACCTCAACCAACGAGAATCTCTGCATCTTTCACGTCGAGACACACGGCCGCCTGAGCTATCCACCTTCCTACTCGATGATCCCCGCCCCGCAGCCTTTCGACCTCCAGACGCTGAGTCCGTTATCCGCCGAGCTGTGGGCCACGGCCCAAGCGACGACACCCGACCCTGCCCGCCTCGGCTCTGGAGCTGAGGCTTGGGAACGATTCCTCGCCACTCTCCCTCCCGAACCGTTCGCTTCCGCGGCCGAGTATGCTTTGGGCCTCGATCGGTTCAGAGAACAGGACTTCACCCAGGCCGTCCCCCATTTGATGAGCGCTCTGGAGCGCGCGCCCGATGCCGTCATGGAAAGCGGTCTCCCTCTGTCGCCGCTGGCTCAAATCCGCTTGCTGGAAATCTCCGCGCGCTCCCGCGATGCCTCCCTCGCTTCCGCCTCGATCTCGATCGAGACCCTTTGTTCCAACATCGTTCACCGGCCGTCATGGCTGACTCCGCGTCTCATGGAAATGGTCCGTGATCTCGTTTGGCCGACCAGCGCATCGGCCAGCGCAGCTCAGTCATGGTGGAAGACCTGGCAGCGCCATGAACAAGCCCGCGCCCTCTACGAGACGGCGCGTCGAGAATGGTTCGGCGGTCCGGATTCCGCCTCCGTCGCCGATAGCTTCGAGATCACCCCAAGGGAAACGGCGGCGGATCGGAAGGTGGAGGTGGAAACTCACGGCTCAGTTGGATTTGCTTCCAGCATGATGAACCTGCCGTCTCACCGGATTCCGGAATACTTCTGGATTGAAGCGGAAGGATCATGGTTGGCTCGCCGGTTTATCCTGGGTGCCTCCTCTGTCGCGATCGTTTGTCTCCGGGAACCCGTCGTCCGGCAAACGTGGACCGAGACACTCCAGCGCGCCAACCGTCTTCCGCTCTATTTCGACGTCGCCTTGGAGGTTGCCGGCAAGGTCATCCTGAGCCCCGCTCCGAAGACGGCACTCCGGGCGACGACGATCTCGCCGCTCATGCCCTCGGAAAGTTCAGGCGCCGGTTGGGAGAGAACGAACGAGGACCGGGCCACGGCCGGTCAGATGGCGCTGATTCGCCCCACCTCTCGCGACATCTCGAATCCCGTCAAGGTCAGCGTTTATCTGACGAATCCCGATTTGCTTTACGCCCACCAACGCCAACGTGCTTTCTGGTTCGGTGCACTTCTGGCCGCGGCGGCCGCGGCCGCGCTCATCGGATTCGCCACCGCCCGACGCGCCTTCCACCGCCAGCTTCGCCTCAATGAACTGAAAACCAATTTCGTTTCGAGCGTTTCGCACGAGCTCCGTGCGCCGATCGCTTCGGTGCGACTGATGGCCGAAGGACTGGAAAGCGGACGTGTTCAGGCCGCGTCGAAACAGCGTGAGTATTTCGGATTCATCGTCCAGGAATGCCGGCGTCTCTCCTCGCTGATCGAGAACGTTCTCGATTTCTCCCGCATCGAACAAGGTCGCAAACAGTATGAGATGGAGCCGACAGATGTCGTGGCCCTGGTGCGGCAAACCGTCGCCTTGATGAAACCCCACGCCGCCGAACGCGCCGTCTGTCTCTCCGCCACACTCGATGATCCTGCATCCATGTTGGCGGGTTTCGCACCCCTTTTGGACGGGCGGGCAATGCAACAGGCCTTGATCAATCTGATCGATAACGCACTCAAGCATTCCGCCAAAGACGCCGCCGTCATGGTCGGTCTCGAAATGGACGGCGTCCACGAGTCGCGATCCTCAACCGCCCCCCAGCACGCCCCGGTGCCTCCGCCGAGCCTGCGGCTTTGGGTCGAGGATCACGGCGATGGCATCCCGGCGGAAGAGCACGAGCGCATCTTTGAACGCTTCTACCGGGTCGGCTCGGAGCTGCGTCGCAAGACCCCGGGCGTGGGGATTGGCTTGAGCATCGTCCGACATATCGCGGAAGCCCATGGCGGTCGAGTGACGGTGCGCAGCGCCCCCGGACAAGGCAGTCGATTCACGATCGAACTGCCCATTCGCTCCCATCCTGTGAAACCGGACGCCCCGGCGCCGTCATCCGAGTATGCCTAAAGACAACGCACCGATTCTCCGGCCGCGTAAGCCCGGTAGAACGCCGGGTCAACGAGTTCTGATTATCGAAGACGAATTACCGATGCGAACCGCGCTCCAGGATTGTCTCGAAGCGGAGGGATATCGAGTCCTCAGCGCCGCCGATGGGGAACAAGGCCTCGATCGGGTTCTGGCCGAGAAGCCGGACTTGGTGCTGCTCGATGTCATGATGCCACGTCTGGATGGTTTCGCCCTTTGCGCCGAGCTCCGGCGGTTGGCCAACTCCGTTCCGGTACTCATGTTGACGGCCAAGGGCCAGATCGAGGATCGGGTCAAAGGATTGGATGCGGGCGCGGATGATTACCTCGTCAAACCCTTCAGCACGGCCGAACTGCTGGCCCGGGTCCGAGCCCTGTTGCGCCGAACCGGCAAGAACGTCAAAGCTCCGACACGTCTGACCCTGGGCGACGTGCGGATCGATCTGCTCGAACAACGCGCCTGGCGCGGCCAGACGCCGGTTCATCTCACCGCGAAAGAATTCGCCATGCTACGATTGATGGCCCAAAGCCAACGCGAGCCGATCACCCGGGAGCGATTCCTCGACGTGGTTTGGGGTTACACGGCGTTTCCGACCACGCGGACCGTCGATAATCACATCGCCAGCCTGAGGAGCAAGATCGAGCTCGATGCAGAAAACCCGCGGTGGATCGTGACGGTCCATGGCGTGGGCTACCGGCTCGACCTGCCGGAGTGCGAGGACTGAGCTGAAAAGCGGTATTTTGGACCTCGAAATGAATTACGGACACCCAACGAAAGAGCATGGGAACTCAAAGGGCATTTCTCCGTCTGGAGCGGATGAACTTCATGGGAACTTTTTCTGTTCCGTGTGTTTCGTTGTTCCGACCGCTCTGTCTCGATGCAGCAATTCTCAGTCTGGAGGTATGTAGTCCCGGCTTTAGCCGGTCTCCACGCGAAAACCGGCTGAAGCCGGGACTACATACGGCGAACGGAAGGTGCCCTGGGCCAGAATGAATTGCTGGCCCACCGTCTGCGGCCCTCTTTTCTTTCCCCGGATGAACGCGACACCGCGTTTTCGTGGGAATTTTTCCGTACAAAGGCGTTGACATCTTTGAGTCTGCCTGCTCATTCTCTCGCCCGACTCTCTAAAAGAGAGCAGTCTCGCTTTAAGATCAGATTCAGTCATTAAGCTCGGAATCAGTAGTTCCACACGGCTAGCCGATCCCAAAATGGTGTCGCAGTCGCAAGATAACAATTCAACGCAAACCGAAAGACGAAATGAAAATTAATTCTCTTGCAAACGTTAGCCACCGGCTCGCTCTCTTTGGTTTTATGTTGGGGCTGAGCTTTGTCCCCAATACCGCGCTGGCAGATTCCGTGGTTATCGACTGGAACAAGGTTGCCTTGCAGGCGGTAAGGACCAAT